>NZ_CP110806.1:3302015-3602686 GCF_026184235.1 Cellulomonas sp. S1-8 | reverse complement strand
GGTGAACGACGGCAGCGGTCTCGACGCGCTGCTGTGGGTCAAGCGGCCCGGCGAGTCGGACGGCACGTGCAACGGCGGCCCGTCCGCCGGCGCCTGGTGGCAGGCGATGGCGTTGGAGCTCGCGCGCAACGCGAAGTGGTGACGAGGGAGTGACTCCGAGGCATGCGTGGGCCGGGCGCGCCCCGGCCCACGCATGCCGGAGTGCTGGACGGTCGAGGCCCGCTCGTCCCCGAGCGTGGGAGCGCGACCGCCAAGGAAGCGATTCGACGGCATCGGGCGTGATGTCGAAACGATTAGGGATCGGCCGTCGGCTCGCCATCACCCGCTGCCCTCAGGTGTGATCGGGGGGTCGTCCGGGACAGGCGTCGACGACGACGCCCGTCCCGGGCGCGTCGACGGCGTTCGCCGATCCCCGACGCGCTACAGGCTGACCGACACGAGGAGAGTCCATGTCCCCCCGCACGCAGGTGGCCTCGACCGCCAGACGGAAGATCGTCGCGGCTGTCGCCGCCGGCGCGGTCGTGGCCGCAGGAGTCACCGCGCTCACGTCGACCATGGCGCAGGCCGCCCCCGGCTGCCGCGTCGACTACGCCGTGACGAGCCAGTGGCCCGGCGGCTTCGGTGCCGCTGTCACCGTCACGAACCTGGGCGACGCGCTGTCGTCCTGGGAGCTGCGCTGGGCGTTCCCCAGCGGCCAGACCATCCAGCAGCTGTGGAACGGCAACGCCGTCACCTCCGGCTCGCAGGTCACCGTCACGAACATGCCGTGGAACGGGTCCGTCGGTACCGGCGCGACCGTCCAGGTCGGGTTCAACGGCGGGTGGAGCGGCAGCAACGCGACGCCCACGAGCTTCACCCTCAACGGCACGACGTGCACCGGCTCGGTCGTCGGCCCGACGTCGACCCCGACGCCGACCCCCACGCCGACGCCGTCCGTGACGCCGACGCCGACGCCCACCCCGACGCCGACGCCCACCCCGACGCCCACCCCGACGCCGACGCCCACCCCGACGCCGACGCCCACCCCCACGCCGACCCCCACCCCCACGCCGTCCGTGACGCCGACGCCCGTCCCCACCGGCGGGTTCCACATCGACACGACCAACCAGGCGTACCGCGCCTGGCAGGCCGCGGGCGGCAACGACAAGGCGCTGCTCGCGAAGATCGCGCTGACGCCGCAGGCCTACTGGGTCGGCAACTGGAACGACGCGGCGCACGCCCAGCAGGAGGTGCGGGACATCACCGGTGCCGCGCAGGCCTCGGGCACGACCGCCCTGCTCGTCGTCTACGCGATCCCCGGCCGTGACTGCGGCTCGCACTCCGGCGGCGGGGTCGCCGAGTCCGAGTACGCCCGCTGGATCGACACGGTCGCCCAGGGCATCCAGGGCAACCCGTGGGTCGTCCTCGAGCCCGACGCGCTCGCCCAGCTGGGTGACTGCTCCGGCCAGGGTGACCGCGTCGGCTTCCTCAAGTACGCCGCCGAGGCGCTGACCGACGCCGGTGCCCGCGTCTACATCGACGCCGGCCACTCGGCCTGGCTCTCGGCCTCGGAGGCCGCCAACCGCCTGCAGCGGATCGGCTTCAGCCACGCGGTCGGCTTCGCGCTCAACACGTCGAACTACCGCACGACGGCGGAGTCCAAGGCGTACGGCCAGGAGATCTCGCGCCTGACCGGGGGCAAGACGTTCATCATCGACACGTCGCGCAACGGCAACGGCCCGAACGGCTCCGAGTGGTGCAACCCGAGCGGACGAGCGCTCGGCGAGCGTCCGACCAAGGTGAACGACGGCAGCGGGCTCGACGCGCTGCTGTGGGTCAAGCTGCCCGGTGAGTCGGACGGTGCCTGCAACGGCGGCCCGTCGGCCGGCGCCTGGTGGCAGTCGATGGCTCTGGAGCTCGCGCGCAACGCCAAGTGGTGACGCGCAGGAGCCTGTCGGTGGCGCGTCGGTGACGGCGCGCCCACCCGCCGGTGCGCCGGGCCGGCGCTGACCTGGCCCGGCGCACCGAAGGACGAGGCCGCGGACACCCCGGACGGGGGCGTGTCCGCGGCCTCGTCGTGCGTGCGGGGCCGGGCCGGGCACCGACCACGGGTCGGACGTGGCGCCGGTGCCCCGTCCGGGAGCCTACGCTCGACGCTCACCGTCCTCGCTGAGCAGAGCGGAGCCGACCCGTGCAGGAGAAGCTGGAGCGCGTCCTCGAGCAGGTGCTCGCGCGCAACCCCGCAGAACGTGAGTTCCACCAGGCCGTGACGGAGGTGTTCGAGAGCCTCGGTCCGGTGCTCGAACGGCACCCCCACTACGTGGACGGTGCCGTGCTGGAGCGGCTGTGCGAGCCGGAGCGGCAGATCATCTTCCGCGTGCCGTGGGTCGACGACGCGGGTCGCGTGCGGATCAACCGCGGTTTCCGCGTCGAGTTCAACTCGGCCCTCGGCCCGTTCAAGGGCGGCCTGCGGTTCCACCCGTCGGTGTACCTGGGCATCGTGAAGTTCCTGGGCTTCGAGCAGGTGTTCAAGAACTCGCTGACCGGCATGCCCATCGGCGGCGGCAAGGGTGGTTCCGACTTCGACCCGCGCGGTCGCTCGGCCGGCGAGGTCATGCGGTTCTGCCAGTCGTTCATGACCGAGCTGTACCGCCACATCGGTGAGTACACCGACGTGCCCGCCGGTGACGTCGGCGTCGGCGGCCGGGAGATCGGCTGGCTGTTCGGGCAGTACAAGCGCATCACCAACCGCTACGAGTCCGCCGTCATCACCGGCAAGGGCGTCACGTGGGGTGGGTCGCTCGTGCGCACCGAGGCCACGGGCTACGGCACCGTGCTGTTCGCCGAGCGCATGCTCGCGACACGCGGCCTGTCGTTCGACGGCATGCGCGTCGTGGTGTCCGGCTCCGGGAACGTCGCGATCCACGCGATCGAGAAGGCGCAGGCGCTCGGCGGGCACGTCGTCGCGTGCTCGGACTCGCTGGGGTACGTCGTCGACGAGGCGGGTATCGACCTCGAGGTCCTGCGCCAGGTCCGGGAGGTCGAGCGGCTCCCCGTCGAGGCGTACGCGACGCGCCGCAGCGGCGCCCACTACGTCGCGTCGGCCCGCGTGTGGCAGGTCGACGCCCAGGTCGCGCTGCCGTGCGCCACGCAGAACGAGCTCGACGAGACCGAGGCCAAGCGCCTCGTCGAGGCGGGCCTGCTCGCCCTCGCGGAGGGCGCGAACATGCCGACGACACCCCAGGCGGTCGCGCTGCTGCAGTCCGCGGGCGTGCTGTACGCGCCCGGCAAGGCGGCGAACGCGGGCGGCGTCGCGACGTCGGCGCTCGAGATGCAGCAGAACGCGAGCCGCGACGCGTGGTCGTTCGAGCACACCGAGGAGCGGCTCGCCGGGATCATGGCGCGCATCCACGACAGGTGCGCCGACACGGCCGAGGAGTACGGCAGCCCCGGCGACTACGTGCTCGGCGCGAACATCGCCGGCTTCACCAAGGTCGCCGACGCGATGCTCGCCCTGGGCGTCGTCTGACCCGAGAACCCACCCCCACCCCCCGACCCTCCCCGCCGAGAGAGCGATCCGGTCGAGCTGGACTGCTCACTCGCGACGGGGGAGGGCGGGGTGGGGCGGGGTGCGGGTGGCGCTAGGCCGGGACGAGGGGGCGGGGCTCGGCCGGGGCCGGTGCGGGCAGGCTCCGACGCCACACGCGGTCGCCGAGGAGTGTGAGCAGCCCCGGCAGCAGCACCAGCCGGATGACGGTGGCGTCGACCAGGACCGCCACGGCCAGCGCCACGCCCATCATCTTCAGCTCGAGCATGCTCAGCGTCGCGAAGATCGCGAACACCGCCACCATCACCGCGGCGGCGCTCGTGATCACCCCGGCCGAGTCCCCGATGCCCTCGCGCACCGCGGTCCGGGTCGCCACGCCCTGGCCGATGCGTTCCCGCACCCGGCTGAGCACGAAGACGTGGTAGTCCATCGACAGCCCGACCAGGATCACCATGACGAACAGCGGCACCCAGTCGATGACGAACCCCGGGCTGGTGAAGCCCAGCGGACCAGACAGCCACCCCTCCTGGAAGACCATCCGCAGCACCCCGAAGGCGACGCCCACCGACAGCAGGTTGAGCACGGTGGAGAGCAGGGCGACGGACGTGCTGCGGAACGCGACCGCCATCGTCACCCAGGTGAGCAGCAGCACGATGCCGATCACCCACGGCATCAGCTGCGACTGCCGCTCGGTGTGGTCGAGGTCGTACGCGGGCGCACCCCCGACGGCGTGCTCGACGGCGAGGCCCTCGAGCGCGGCGGGCACCAGGTCGTCCCGCAGGTCCCGCACCACGTCGTCGAGGGCCGGGTCGGCGCCTTCCAGCGGCACCGCGAGCGTCAGCACGTGGGTGCGCCCGTCGTCGGCCGACGTCAGCGCGGCGACGCCGAGGTCCTGGAAGCGGCCGGAGCCCACCGCCGTCACCTCGAGGGACCGCAGGGCCGCCACGACGTCCTCGGACTGGGCGACCGGGCCGCGCACCACGACGTCCAGCGTCGAGCCCTGCGACGGGAAGGTGTCGGCGACCCGGGTGAGCGTGCGCACCTCGGGCAGGTCGGGCGGGAGCGTGCCGAGGTCGGGCCCGTGCAGCCGCAGGCCCAGGGCGGGTGCCGCGACGACGAGGCACGCGACGCCCGCGACGAGCACGGCCGCCAGCGGGTGGCGCACTGCGGGTGCCAGGACCCGGCGGCTGATCCCGCCGGGGCCGATGCGGCGCTGCAGCCGCCACAGCAGCGGCACGCGCGGACGGTCGACCCAGCGTCCGAGCGCCACCAGCAGCGCCGGCAGCACGGTGATCGAGCCCACCACCGACACCGCGACGACGACGACGGCGCCCGTCGCCAGGGACGTGAACGTCGCGAGCTGCAGCAGGTACAGCGAGCCCAGGGACACGATCACGGCGATCCCGGACACGACGATCGCGTGCCCGGACGTCTCGGCCGCGATCTCGACGGCGTCGAGCGTGGTGCGTCCCCGGGCACGTTCCTCGCGCTCGCGCTTGAGGTAGAAGAGCGTGTAGTCGACGCCGACCGCCATGCCGATGAGCACGATCATGCTCGCGACGGTCGGGTCCGCCGGGACGACGTGGGACAGCACGGCGGAGATCCCCAGCGTCGCGGCGACGCTGGACACGGCGAGCAGGACGGGGATCCCGGCCGCGACGAGGGCGCCGAACGCCAGCAGCATCAGGCCCAGCGTCACCGGCAGCGAGACCACCTCGGCGGAGACGAGGTCCTCGCCGACGCGCTCGTCGATCGCGTCGTCGAGCGAGACGTCCCCGGCCTGGTCGACGGTGAGCCCGGGTGCTGCTCCGCGACGTCCGCGACGGCGCGCTGCAGGTCCGTGACGTCGTCGACCCCGGCCTCGAGCTCGACCGAGACCAGCACCGCGGATCCGTCCGGGGCGCGCACGGGCTCGTCGACGCGGGCCACGCCCGGCTCCCCGGCGAGCGCTGCGACGACGCCACGCGCACCGGCGTCGAGGTCGGCCGCTCCGCCGTCACCCGCCGGCGCGAGCAGCACGAGCTCGTGGTCGGCCTCGGTCAGGCCGGCCTCCGCGACCCAGGCGGCGGCGCGGCCCGACCCCCCGATCTCGTGGTCGGCGTCCTCGATCTCCTGCGTCGGCACCAGGACGGTCAGGGCGGCGCACACGACGACGAGGGTGAACCACCCGACGATCGCGCGGGCCGGATGGGTGGCGCTCCAGCGGGCCACGCGGACCGCGAGGCGCGACGTGGGGGTGGGTCGGTGGACGGGCACGGTGGCCTCCTGAGGTGGCGGGACTTCTCGACGTCCACGGTGGCCCGGCACCACCGTGCAGGTCAGGAGTGCCAGGACCCCGACCGATGGTGGACCTGGCACCACCGACAGCGCCCCCCGCGGCGGCCAGGATGGTGGCATGCGACGACGAGCTCCCTGGGCGGCCACCGGCAGGTCCGTCCTCCTGGTCCTGCTCTGGGCGCCGTGCGCGCTGCTCGTCGTGGCGACCGTGGTGAGCCTGGCGCTCGTGGCCGTGGCCGTGGGGCTGCCGATGCTGCAGGCCGTGCTGACGGCCGTGCACGGCGTGGCCCGGGCGCACCGCCGGCTCGCGGAGGGGGCGACCGGCCGTCCGGTGCCGCTGCTCTCGCTCCGGACGGACGACCCGCACCCCACCCGACCCGACTGGTTCAGTCGGCTCCACACGGACGCGCTGCACGTGGCCGGCACCGCGCTGGGCGCGACCCCCGACACGGTCGGGCTCATGGCCACCGGCGTCGAGCCGCTGCGCCCCGGCTGGCGCCGGTTGCAGCAGACCGACACGTGGCGGCTGCTCGGCTGGCTCGGCGTCGCGGCCACGGGAGGCGCGCTGATCAGCGCCGCCGTCGTGCTGCTGCCGCTGGTCGCGATCGCGGCGGTCGTCCTCGCGATCGTGCTGCCCGCGACCGTCGACCTGGCGGTGCCCGGGGTCCTGGCCCTCGCCGCCGGGGCGGTGCTCGCGGGCGGGACGTGGTGGCGGTACGGGGACGCGCTGGGCCGGGTGCGCGCCGACGTGGACGCTGCGCTGCTGTCGCCCGGCAGGCAGGAGCTGCTGGAGCAGCGCGTCCAGGACCTCGCGGCCTCGCGGCGGCAGACCGTCGACGACGCGGCCGGCGAGCTGCGCCGGATCGAGCGGGACCTGCACGACGGCGCGCAAGCCCGGCTGGTCTCGCTGGGCCTCACCCTCGGCATGGTCGCCGAGCTCCTCGACGCCGACCCCCGGGCGGCTCGCGAGCTGCTGCAGGAGGCCCGCGGGACGACGCTCGCCGCGCTGCGCGACCTGCGCGCGGTCGTGCAGGGGATCCACCCGCCCGTCCTGGCCGACCGCGGCCTGTCGGGGGGCATCGAGGCGCTGGCCCTGGACCTCGCCGTCCCCGTGACGCTCACCGACCGGCTGCCCGGCCGGCCCCCCGCACCGGTGGAGTCGGCCGTCTACTTCGCGGTCGCCGAGTCCCTGGCGAACGTGGTCAAGCACGCGTCGGCCGCCCGGGCGTCGGTCCGGCTCGACGCGCACGACGGGACCCTGCGCGTCGAGGTGGCCGACGACGGCGCCGGCGGGGCGGACCCGGCGCGCGGGTCGGGGCTGCGCGGGGTGGCGGCACGCCTGCAGGCCTTCGACGGCACCATGATGGTCGTCAGCCCGCCGGGCGGGCCGACCGTGATCACCCTGGAGGTGCCGTGCGCGTGGTCCTCGCCGAAGACCTCGCCCTCCTCCGCGACGGCCTGATCCGGCTCCTGACCGCGCACGGGTGCGACGTCGTCGCGGCCGTCGGCGACGCCCCGTCGCTCGCGGCCGCGCTCGACGACCCGACGGTCGACGTCGCCGTCGTCGACGTCCGGCTGCCGCCCGGCTTCACCGACGAGGGGCTGCGGGTGGCGATCGCGGCGCGGGCCCGGCGACCCGGGCTGCCCGTCATGGTGCTGAGCCAGCACGTCGAGCACCTGTACGCGCGTGAGCTGCTCGCCAGCGGCGAGGGCGCGATCGGGTACCTGCTCAAGGAGCGTGTGGCCGACCCGGCGGACTTCGTCGACGCGGTGCGCCGCGTCGCCGCGGGGGGGACGGTGCTCGACCCGGAGGTGGTGGCCGCGATCATGGCGCGGCGCCGCGCGTCGCCGCTGGACCGGCTCACGGCCCGGGAGCGCGAGGTGCTGGCGCTGATGGCGCAGGGGCTGTCGAACGCGGCGGTCGCGACCGCGCTCGTCGTCAGCGAGAAGGCGGTCGCCAAGCACATCAGCAGCATCTTCACCAAGCTCGACCTGCCCGTCGGCCCCGACGACCACCGCCGGGTCCGCGCGGTGCTCGCGTGGCTGCGCGGCGACGGGACGGGCGACGGCCCCACCGGTGGGGGAGGATGAGGACGTGCCACCGCGTCGCCGCACCGACCCTGCCGACGGGCGTGCCGCGCTGCAGGCGTGGCGGGCCGACCCGGACGGCGCCCCGACCGCCGTGCGGCGCACCGCGGTGCGCTTCGCGCTCGAGGAGCTCGCCGACGTGGCCCCGGGCAACGCGGTCGAGGTGCGTGTGCCGCCCGACGGCGCCGTGCAGGCCGTCGAGGGGCCGCGGCACACGCGGGGCACCCCGCCCAACGTCGTCGAGATGGACCCCGTGACCTGGCTCGGCCTGGTCACGGGGGACCTGACCTGGGACGACGCGCGCGCGGCGGGCCGCGTGCACGCGTCGGGCGAGCGGGCCGACCTGTCGGGGCTGCTGCCGCTGCAGGCCGCGCGGGCCCGCTGACCTAGGATCGCGGGGTGCCCGACGAGCAGCCTGACGACCCGCGCCCGGACCCGCGCCCGGACGACGTGCCGGTGCCGGGCGACGTCCCGAGCGAGGCCGAGCTGGCCCGCGTGGCGATCCCCGCGACGGTGCGTCGGGCCCCGCGGTACGGGGCGTTCATCGTCGCCGGTGCGCTGGTCGGCGTGCTCGCCGGCCTGGTCCTGGCCCTGCTCACGGCGGACGGCAGCGGGGTGGGCGACTCCGGCGGGGGGGTGCTGCCGTTCCTCGACGGGCAGGCCGGCGTGCGCTGGATCCTGGCCCTGACCCTCGGGGTCGTCGGCGCCTTCGTCGGTGGCGGCCTGGCGGTGCTCGCCGACCGGCGCAGCACGCGTCGTCGGCGGTCCGCGCAGGGCTGAGCCGGGCTCGGCAGGGGCCTCGGCGCTCCACGTCGAGGCGTGGACCCAGGCGGCGGTCGGCGGATCCGGTGTGCAACCATGGTGCCGTGGCCACCCGCGCAGACGGACGTCTCAACCACGACCTTCTACCCGGCGAGAAAGGCCCGCAGGATGCCTGCGGCGTCTTCGGCGTCTGGGCACCCGGCGAAGAGGTGGCGAAGCTCACCTACTTCGGCCTCTACGCGTTGCAGCATCGCGGGCAGGAGTCCGCGGGCATCGCGACGTCCAACGGCTCGCAGCTGCTCGTCTACAAGGACATGGGTCTGGTCTCCCAGGTCTTCGACGAGACCGCGCTGAACGCCCTGCAGGGGCACATCGCCGTCGGGCACACGCGCTACTCGACGACCGGCGGGTCGACGTGGGAGAACGCGCAGCCGACGCTCGGCCCGACCGCGGCCGGGACCGTCGCCCTGGGGCACAACGGCAACCTCACCAACTCCGCCGAGCTCGTCGACCTGGTCGCCGAGCGGTACGGCAGCCAGCGGCGCGGCGAGCTCGCGCGCGGCAACACCACCGACACGGCGCTGATCACCGCGCTGCTCGCGGGCGACCCGGACCACACCCTGGAGGCGACGGCACTCGAGGTGCTGCCCCGCCTGCGGGGGGCCTTCTGCCTGGTGTTCATGGACGAGCGCACGCTGTACGCGGCGCGCGACCCGCAGGGCGTCCGCCCGCTGGTGCTGGGCCGCCTCGAGCGCGGCTGGGTCGTGGCCTCCGAGACCTCGGCCCTCGACATCGTCGGCGCGTCCTACGTGCGCGAGGTCGAGCCGGGTGAGTTCATCGCGATCGACTCCGACGGGCTGCGCTCGACGCGCTTCGCCCCGATCGACCGCGCGGGCTGCGTGTTCGAGTACGTGTACCTCGCGCGCCCCGACACGACGATCAACGGCCGCTCGGTGCACGCCGCGCGCGTCGAGATGGGCCGGCGCCTGGCCGTCGAGCACCCCGTCGAGGCGGACCTCGTCATCCCCGTCCCCGAGTCCGGGACGCCCGCCGCGGTGGGGTACGCGGCCAAGTCCGGGATCCCGTTCGGTCAGGGCCTGACGAAGAACGCCTACGTGGGGCGCACGTTCATCCAGCCCTCGCAGACGCTGCGCCAGCTCGGCATCCGTCTCAAGCTCAACCCGCTCAAGGACGTCATCCGCGGCAAGCGCCTCGTCGTCGTCGACGACACGATCGTGCGCGGCAACACGCAGCGCGCCCTGGTGCGCATGCTGCGCGAGTCCGGCGCGGCCGAGGTCCACATCCGGATCACCGCGCCGCCCGTGAAGTGGCCGTGCTTCTACGGGATCGACTTCGCGTCGCGCGCCGAGCTCATCGCCAACGGCCTGGGGGTCGCGGAGATCGCCCGGTCGCTGGGCGCCGACTCCCTCGGCTACCTGTCCGAGGAGCACATGATCGCCGCCACCGAGCAGCCCGCGTCGCAGCTGTGCACGGCGTGCTTCAGCGGCCGGTACCCCATCGAGCTGCCCCCGTCGGAGCAGCTCGGCAAGCACCTGCTCGAGCAGAACCAGCTGCCGCTGGGCCAGCCCGAGGACGGCCTGCTCAGCATCGTCCCCGCGGCCGGTGGCGCGTCCGCGCTGGAGCGCCCGTGAGCGCCCCGCAGCCCGTCACGTACGCGTCGGCGGGCGTCGACACCGAGGCCGGGGACCGCGCCGTCGAGCTCATGAAGGACGCCGTGCGCGCGACGCACGGGCCGCAGGTGCTCGGGGGCGTCGGCGGGTTCGCCGGCCTGTACGACGCGTCGGCGCTCACGGCCTACCGGCGTCCGCTGCTCGCGACGTCGACCGACGGCGTGGGCACCAAGGTCGCGATCGCGCAGGCCATGGACGTGCACGACACGATCGGGTGGGACCTGGTGGGCATGGTCGTCGACGACATCGTCGTGGTCGGTGCGCGCCCGCTGTTCATGACGGACTACATCGCCTGCGGCCGCGTCGTGCCGGAGCGCATCGCCGACGTGGTGCGCGGCATCGCCGCCGCCTGCTCGGCCGCGGGGACCGCGCTCGTCGGCGGCGAGACGGCCGAGCACCCCGGCCTGCTGGGGCCCGACGAGTACGACGTCGCGGGTGCGGCGACGGGCGTCGTCGAGGCGGACGAGCTGCTGGGCCCCGAGCGCGTGCGCGCGGGGGACGTGCTGGTCGCGCTCGGGTCGTCCGGGCTGCACTCCAACGGGTACTCCCTGGTGCGGCGCGTCGTGCAGGTCGCCGGCTGGGGCCTGGAGCGGCACGTGGACGAGCTGGGCCGCACGCTCGGCGAGGAGCTCCTGGAGCCGACGCGCGTCTACGCGACGGACTGCCTCGCGCTCGTGGACCAGTTCGGCCCGGACCGTGTGCACGTCTTCAGCCACGTCACCGGCGGGGGTCTCGCGGCCAACGTCGCGCGCGTGCTGCCGCCGGGGCTGGTCGCGGACGTGGACCGCGCGTCCTGGGTGCTGCCGCCCGTGTTCTCGCTCGTGCAGGGTCTGGGCGCCGTGCCGTGGCACGACCTCGAGAACACCCTCAACCTGGGCGTCGGCATGGTCGCCGTCGTCTCGGCGGACGTCGCGGACGACCTGCAGCGGGCTGCGCGGGACCACGGGATGCCGGCGTGGGTGCTCGGGACCGTGCGGGATGCGCACGACGACGACGCGACGGCGCCCGGCCTGGTCGCCGGCACGAAGGGTGTGCAGGGCGGCGCGGTCCGGCTGCACGGCGCGTACCGGACGGCCTGACGACGCCTCGCGGCCTCGAGCCGGGTGCGCCGCAGACGCCGGGCGTCGGTGCCGTCCGGAGCCGTCGGCCGGCACCTGACGACGGGGGTCGTCGAGGGCGCCGGTCGTCGAGCGCGCCCGTCCGCGTCGTGAGCACGTCGAGCAGCGGGAGCCACGGGGCCGAAGCCCGAAGCCCCAAGCCCCGTGCGGGTCAGGCGATGAGGTGGGTCAGGTGGCGTGAGAGCCGCGTGACTGCGTCCAGGAGGAGCGCCGAGGGGTCGTCAGCGGTCGTCGTCCCGCGGCGGCCAACGGTCCCAACCAGCGGGGTCGTCGTCGTCCGTGCTCACCGCGCTGCGGCGGCTGTCCGTGACGACATCGTTGCGGCTCGGCGACGAGAGCTCCTGCTCGAGGGCTCGGTAGTTGGTCTCCGGGCTGAAGTACTTCAGCTCCCGGGCTACCTTCGTCTGCTTAGCCTTCTGACGGCCGCGCCCCATGGCATCGACCCCCTCTGACGTGGAAGCGGGGCGGCTCCGTGCTGACACGTGCGGCCCCGGGGTGCTGTTCAGTCTCTTCGTGTGGCAACGGTACATGCTCGCGATCCATTCCGACCACCTGCGCCCGGGTGGGCTCCGACACGTCGGCCGTCCGGCAACTGTCGGGATGACTCTGAAGAATGGGTCACGTGACTCCGGTCACGACGCCACCGCCTCGCAGTCCGCCGGTCGGACGTACTCGTCCCACCAGGTGGCCGGGCAGAAATGTGACCTAGATCACATTATCGCCCACATCGATCGCGGGAACGTGTCCATACGAGGGATATACGCCCACGTCGCGTCGTCGACGCGCTTCGATTGCCACTGTTCCCGCTGGTCAGCCGTGTGCGACGACAAGTATCGGCTGTGCATGCGAGAAGTGCACCACATGGCCGTCACACGATCGGGTGACACCGCGCAGGAGTGACCCTGAGGTGTGTCCGGATTCGGACGGGTTTAGGCTGCGGGTGTCGACGTCACTCCAGGGACGTGGTGACGGCTGCACCGCTCGGGCCCCGGAGTCGGGGCACGCGCCGCACCCGGTCGCCGTGTCCCGGGATGCCCGATGTGTCAGAAGCAGAGCACGACCGCAGAGTCCCGGGTCGTGGCCGACTCCGGCCACGTGTCCCCCGGGGCGGTCATGACGAAGGAGGTTCTCCGTGTCCACCATTCACTCGTCCGAGGCCGAGGCGCTACTCACGCCCTCGGAGGTCGCAACGCTCTTCCGGGTCGACCCCAAGACGGTCACCCGATGGGCGAAGTCGGGCAAGCTGTCCTCGATCCGCACGCTCGGCGGCCACCGCCGGTACCGCGAGTCCGAGGTCCGCAACCTGCTCAACGGCGTGCCGCAGCCGCGGCCGACCACCCAGGAGTCCTAGCCCGCCCGACGGGGTCGGTCGTCAGGCCGGCGTGTTGCGCGCACCGCGGGGGAGTGCGCGAGACGTCCACGACACCAGGACCCACCAGCACCGCACAGCGGCGCCGGGAGATGTCGAGCGAGCACGGATCCATCGACGACGACGGCCGCAGTCGGTCCGCATCCGGGAGACCGGAGAGCGGGCCGGCTGCGGCCGTCGCCGTGCGTGGTGCCGTCGGGCGTCGCGCGCCCCGCTCGTCAGCCCCGCGTCGCCCTGCGGACGATGCCGACCACCACGAGGGCGACGGCGACCCCGGCGATCACCAGGACCTTGCGGGCGTGGGCGCGGTCCTCCGGCAGGGCCGCAGGGTCCGTGGCGTCGAAGAGGAGCCGTCGGCCACGCGCTGCGGCGCGATCGGCCTGACGTCGAGGGTCGACCCGGTCGACGAGCGCGTCCACGGTCGCTGCGAGCTGCTCCCGGGTGAGCGTCACCTCGGCCTCGAGCACGGCGATCTCGGGGGAGGGCGTGACATCCTTCGCGCTCACCGCTGCAGTCCCTTCTTCACGGTCTCGACGTCCTCGTGCAGGTTCTCCATGGCACGCTCCGGCACGGGCGGCACGCCCTGCTTGAGCCGTCGGATGCCCAGGAACGCCAGCAGCACGGTGACGAGCAGCAGGAGGACCGAGACGATGAGCGCGGCCAGCCACGCCGGCATCACGGTGGTCAGCCCGATGATCGCGGTCGCGATGAAGGCACTGACCATGTAGAGCGCGACGACGCCGGCGCCGGCCAGCAGGCCGACCCCGATGCCCGCCTCCTTCGCCTTGGCCGTGACCTCGGCCTTGGCGAGATCGATCTCCGCCCGCACGAGCCGGACCGCCTGCTCGCTGAGGTCGCTGACCAGCCGCCCGAGCGATCGAGGATCCTCGGGGGCGTCGGTACGGGCGTCGCTCGCCCAACCGGAGTTCGTGACCATTCGACGACCTTCCTCACCTGCAGTGACGGTTGCTGCCGCAGGTCATCAGTCTGCAGGTCCGCCCGCCCGCGCGCGAGGGCGGGACGGCCCCGGACCTGCGGGGCAGGTCACCGTCGGTCGCCCGGGAGGGCGCGCCGTGGTGCTGGTGGACCCGCGGCGGTCAGTCCGCCCAGGGGTGCACGAGCTCCTCGGCCGGGTGCGTGCTCAGCGGCACGGGGATGATCGGGTTGCCGGCGGGCAGCATGGCACGGCCCCAGGCGGCTGCGCCGGCCGCGAGCAGCACCAGCGCGGCACCGACGAGCAGCGCGGACAGCCACAGCGTGACGACGTGGGAGAGGGCGACGACGGCCGCGAGCGCGAACAGCGCGATGGCGGTCACGGTCAGCAGGGCCGCCACACCGAACGCGATCGCCGACGGACGGATGCGGACGGCGCGGGTGCGCATGCTCAGCCCGACGGCGTCGAGCTCGTGCTGGACCGCGGCGCGGACCTTGTCCTCCACGCGTTCGATCCGGTCACGCGCGCGCCCGGTCAACGGGTCGGTCAGTCGGTCGAGGATGCGGGGGCGGGTGCGGTCGGTCGTCGTGGTCACAGGAGTGTCCTCGGTCGGTGGGAGCTGTGATCCCACCGTAGGCGCGCAGGCCCCGCCGACGGACGGGACGATGGGCCCGAGTCGGACGGTCGACCGGGTGAGACCGGCGCGGGCGCGACCCCGCTCGTCGTCGAGCGGTCGGTCACCGGGGAGCGGACACAGCGACGGCCCCGGCGGGCGTCCCGCGGGGCCGTCTGGTGTGGCTCCGACCGGCGTCGATCCGGTGACCTTTCGATTTTCAGTCGAACGCTCTACCAACTGAGCTACAGAGCCTCGCAACGAGGAAGCCGACCTCTCGGTCGGCCCTCGCAGCGACCCCGACGGGACTTGAACCCGCGACCTCCGCCGTGACAGGGCGGCGCGCTAACCAACTGCGCTACGGGGCCTCGTGGTGACCGGAGCCACCGTGAAGCTGTCGTGATGTCGTGCTGTCCTGCTCGTACCCCCAACGGGATTCGAACCCGTGCTACCGCCGTGAAAGGGCGGGGTCCTAGGCCGCTAGACGATGAGGGCGGGTTGTCCGCCCCTGACGTCGAGGCGTCGGAAGACCGGTGTTGAGCATACGGGCTGGGGGCCCGAACACCAAAGCGGGTTCCGGTCGGCCGGTCAGAAGCCGGTCAGCAGCCGGTCAGAAGGGCCCCATGGGGGGCAGGATGGTGCCGTGGTGGACATGACGCGCGAGGACTTCGAGGACGCGGTGCGGGACGCTCTGGACGAGATCCCGGAGGAGCTCGCGGCCATGATGGACAACGTCGTGGTGCTCGTCGAGGACCACGCACCGGCGGACGAGCCGGACCTGCTCGGCCTCTACGAGGGGACGCCGCTGACGGAGCGTGGCGAGTTCTGGGCGGCCGGCTCGCTGCCGGACCGGATCCTCGTCTACCGGCTGCCGACGCTGGCGATCTGCGAGGACCGCGACGAGGTCGTCGACGAGGTCGCGATCACGGTCGTCCACGAGATCGCCCACCACTTCGGCATCGACGACGAGCGGCTGCACGCGCTCGGCTGGGCCTAGGTGCCGGTGGCGGGTGGCGCAGCCCCCCGACGTGCGCCACCCGCCACCTCCTGCAGGGCCCGTCGGACGGGACGAGCCGGGGCGCCCCGGGCGGTCGCGGCACGACCCGGGGCGCCGCGCGGCGGACAGGGAGAGGCCCGCCGCGCGACCGTCAGCCGGTGATCACCCGAGGATCAGCCGCAGGCCGTACGCCTGCAGGATCTCGTTGACCGGCTGGAAGTAGGTCGTCCCGCCGGAGCGGCAGTTGCCCGAGCCGCCGGACGTGACGCCCTGGGCCTGCGTGCCGGCGACGAGCGAGCCGCCGGAGTCGCCGGGCTCGGCGCACACCGTCGTGCGGATCAGGCCCGAGACCGAGCCCTGCGAGTAGCGGACCGTGGAGTTGTACGACTGGACCGTCCCGCAGCGCCATCCCGTGGTGCTGCCGGAGCGGCACACGTACGCGCCGACGGCCGCCTGCTGGGAACCGGTGACACGGACCGTGCCGCCCGAGTAGTTGTCCACCAGGCCGCGCGGGGTGTTGCCCGACGCGACCTGGACCCAGCCGTAGTCGTTGCCCGGGAACGACGACCCCCGGAAGGTGCCCGACGGGGAGGTCGTCGACGCCCCCGTCGTGCCGCAGTGGCCGGCGGTCACGAAGCCGCCCTGGACCGAGAAGCCGACGGAGCAGCGCGAGCGGGAGTTGATGTAGTACGCCCGGCCGCCGATCACGTCGATGAAGGTCTGGGGCGCCGCGGGTGCGGCGGCGAGGGTCACGGCCTCGGCCGGCAGACCGGCGGCGGCCACGAGCGCGGCGGCTGCCGCGGTGTCACCGACGGCCTCGACGACGATCTTGTTGGTCGGCACGTCGACGTACCAGGTGGCGACGTCCGCGGGGAGGCCTGCCGCGTCCAGCGTGGCGCCGAGGGACTCGAGCTGGGCCAGGGTGCGCTCGACGGTGACCGTCGTGACCCCGGTGGCCATCGGGCCGCGCACCTTCGTCGGGGTGGTCGTGGCGACGTGGACGGTGCCCGCGGCGGGGTCGACCCACGCGCCGGCGTAGGTGGCGCCGAGGGCCTGCGTGAGGGTGCGGACCTTGGTGGCGGCGTCGGCCTGGAAGGCCAGGCGCTGGCCGGCCTCGGCGCGGGGGACGCCGAGGTCGCGCTCCAGGGCGTCGACCATGCCGGCGGGAAGGTCGGCGGAGGGTGCGGCGGCGGGCAGGGGGGTGGCGCCGCCGGTCAGTGCGAGAGGGCCGAGCAGCAGCGCGAGCGCGGTGGCGCCCACTGCTGCCGCACGGCGTGTGCGGGTGACGGAGATGGTCATGGTCGTGCCTCTCGTCGATGGGGAACGTGGCAGTCACATTAGGGCCTGACTGGAGTGAGAATCTAGAGTCTCAGCGGGTGGGGTTCCGCCCGGCGCGGGTAGCGTGGCGCCATGGTGCGCGTCGGGGTGGTGCTGCTGCCGCAGGAACGCTGGGCCCGAGCGCGGGCGCGGTGGCTGCGCGCCGAGGAGCTCGGGTTCGACCACGCGTGGACCTACGACCACCTCGCCTGGCGCGACCTCGCCGACGAACCGTGGTTCGCGACGGTGCCGCTGCTCGCCGCCGCCGCAGCGGTCACCGAGCGCATCGGCCTGGGCACCTGGGTCGCCTCACCCAACTTCCGGCACCCCGTGCCGTTCGCCAAGGACGTCATGGGCCTCGACGACGTCTCGGGCGGGCGCTTCGTGCTCGGCGTCGGCGCAGGCGGCGAGGGCTGGGACGCCGGCGTCCTGGGCCCCGCGCCGACCCGCGGCGTCCGGACCCGCCGGTTCGCGGAGTTCCTCGAGGTCCTCGACGCCCTGCTCACGCAGCCCGTGACCGACCACGCCGGCGAGTTCTACGAGGCGCACGCCGCCCGCATGATCCCCGGCACGATCGCGCGCCCCCGGCCGCCGTTCGTCGTCGCCGCCAACGGCCCCCGGGCCATGGCTCTCGCCGCCCGGTACGGGCAGGGTTGGGCGACGTACGGCCCCGTGCCCGACGACGACGTCGCGGCGGACCTCGCCCAGGAGTCCTGGTGGGAGGGCCTCGCGCGCATGGTCGAGGGGTTCGACGAGATCGCCGCCGGACGCACCGTCGGGCGGTGGCTCAACCTCGACGGCGCCCCGCGGTTCTCCCTGACGTCCGCCGCGCTCGCGGTCGAGGGCGTCGAGCGGGCCGCGGCCCTGGGCTTCGGGGACGTCGTCGTGCACTGGCCGCGGCCGTCGGGCGTCTACGGGGGCGACGAGCGCGAGCTCGAGCGCTTCGCCGCCGAGCTGCCGCGCCTGCGCACCCTGGAGCCCGCCCCCCGCTGATCCCCGGTGGTCAGGGGGTGGTGGTGCGGCGGTGGGCGGCCCACGCGCTGGCGACCATCTGCTCGGCGGTGTGGCGCATGGCCCAGTCGAGGTCGCGGGCGGCGGCCGCGCCCGACGCGACGATGCGCGCCGGGTCGCCCGGGCGCCGCGGACCGACCTCGGGCGTGAAGTCGATGCCCGTGACCTGCGCGACCGTCGTCATGATCTGCGCGACGGACAGGCCGTCGCCCGAGCCGAGGTTGTAGACGGGCTGGAGCGGGGCACCGTCGGCGAGCGCGCGGGCAGCCGCGACGTGGGACACGGCCAGGTCGGCGACGTGCACGTAGTCGCGCACGCACGTGCCGTCGGGCGTCGGGTAGTCGGTGCCGTTGACGCGCGGCGTGCGGCCGGACGACAGGGCGTCGAGGACCAGCGGGAAGAGGTTGTGGGGGCTCGAGTCGTACAGGTCGGCGGAGCCGGAGCCGACGACGTTGAAGTAGCGCAGCGACGTGTGGCGCAGGCCGGTGGCGACACCCTGGTCGCGCAGCAGCCACTCGCCGACGAGCTTGGACTCGCCGTACGGCGACTCGGGGGCGGTCGCGGTCGCCTCCGTCACGACGTCGACGTCCGGGGTGCCGTAGACGGCCGCGGACGACGAGAACACGATCTTCTCGACGCCGGTGTCGGCCATGGCCTGCAGCAGGTGCGCCGTGCCGGTGACGTTCTGCTCGTAGGTGTGCAGCGGCCGCTGGACCGAGACGCCCGCGTACTTGTAGCCCGCGAGGTGGACGACGCCGGTCACGCCGTGGTCGACGAGCGCCCTGCGGACGGCGTCCGTGTCGACGACCGACGCCTCGACGAACGGCACGTCGTGGGGCACGAACTCCGCGTGGCCGCTCGACAGGTCGTCGACGACGACGGGTCGCAGCCGCTCGTCACCCGTCGTGCGCACCGCGTCCTGGAGGGCGCGCACCACGTGCGCCCCGATGTACCCCGCCCCGCCCGTCACCAGCCACGTCATGCCGCGAGCATAGTGCGAGCGACGTCGCAGAACGAACAGAACGCACCACACTCCAACAGATATAAACACGGCAGTCCGGTGTTGATCACGTCGCAGGAACGAGCGCGTGAACCCGCGTACGCTCGCCTACACCCACCTGCGACCTCGGTGTCGGCGGTGGTCAGACGGTGCCCGACGGCGACGACGGGTCCACGACGACGAGGGCAGGCACGCGTGGCGCGGACGGCGGGGATGACGGCGCAGCGGCGGTACGACGTCACCGCGGCACGGGCCAGCAGGGCCGTGCTGCGCGCCTACTCGACGTCCTTCGGCATCGGCACGCGACTGCTGCCGCCGCGCTCCCGGGCCGACATCGAGGCCGTGTACGCGCTGGTCCGGCTCGCGGACGAGGTCGTCGACACCTACCGCGGACCCGACGCCGCGCAGGAGCTCGACGAGCTCGAGGCCCAGACCGCGCGCGCCCTGGTCACCGGCTACTCGACCAACATCGTCGTCCACGCCTTCGCGCGTGCGGCCCGCCGCACGGGCATCGGCCACGCCGAGGTCGACCCGTTCTTCGCCTCGATGCGCGCCGACCTGTCCGTGCGCGAGCACGACCGCGCGTCGTACGACACGTACGTCTTCGGGTCCGCCGAGGTCGTCGGCCTCATGTGCCTCAAGGTGTTCCTGTCCGCCGACCGCCGCCCCGGCGACCCCCCGGTCGAGCCGCCGGACCAGGCCGTCGCCGGCGCCCGCGCGCTGGGCGCCGCCTTCCAGAAGGTCAACTTCCTGCGGGACCTCGGCGCCGACCACGGGGACCTCGGGCGGTCCTACCTGCCCGGCGTCGACGCGGACCGGCTGACGGACGCCGACGTGCGCACGGTCCTCGACGAGGTGCGCGGGGACCTCGCGACCGCGCGCGCCGCGCTGCCGCTGCTCCCCCCGCGCGCACGCGTCGCCGTCGAGGCGACCGCCGCGCTGTACGACCGGCTCCTCGCCGACCTCGCGACGACCCCCGCGGCCGAGCTCGCCCGCCGGCGTGTGCGCGTGCCCGGGCCCGTCAAGGCCGCGGTCGTCGGCCGGGTCGTGGCCTCCGCGCTCGCCCGCGAGGCGTCCGCGCGCGCCCGTCGGGTGGTCGGCGCGTGAGCCGGCCCGTGCGGGTCGTCGTCGTCGGCGGGGGCGTCGGCGGGCTCGCGACCGCCGCGCTGCTGGCACGCGGCGGCGCCCAGGTGACCCTGCTCGAGCGTCACGAGCAGCTGGGCGGACGGACCGGCACCTGGGAGGTCGACGGGTTCCGGTTCGACACCGGGCCGTCGTGGTGGTTCATGCCCGAGGTGTTCGAGCACACGTTCGCGCTGCTCGGGCGGCGGCTGTCCGACCACGTCGACCTGCAGCGCCTCGACCCCGCGTACCGGCTGTACCCCGAGCCCGGCTCGGGCGTCGAGGCGTTCGACGTGGTCGCCGACGACGTCGCGAACGCCGCGACGTTCGACGCGATCGAGCCCGGCGCCGGCGCCGCGATCCGGCGGTACGTCGCCGACGCGGGCGAGGCCTACCGGACCGCGCTCGACCACTTCCTCTACACGACGTTCGAGCGCCCCGACCGCGCGATCTCCCGCGACGTGCTGGCCCGCTCCGGCACCCTGGCCCGGCTGCTCACGCAGAGCCTCGCGAGCCGCATCGCGCAGACCGTCGAGCACCCCGTGCTGCGCCAGGTCCTCGGGTACCACGCCGTCTTCCTCGGCTCGTCGCCGTACCGCGTGCCCGCGCTGTACTCGCTGATGAGCCACCTCGACCTCGGCGAGGGCGTCTTCTACCCGACCAGCGGCATGTACACGCTCGTCGAGGCGCTCGCGACCGCCGCGCGCGAGGAGGGCGTCGACATCCGCACCGGCGCCGACGTCGTCGCCGTCGAGGTCGACGACGCCCCGCGCACCGCGCGGCACCCGCGCCGCCGCGGCGTCGCCCGCGGCGTCCGGCTGGCCGACGGGACGCTCGTCCCCGCCGACGTCGTCGTGTCCGGTGCGGACCGGCACCACACCGAGACCGCGCTGCTCGACCCCGCGCACGCCGACCTGCCCGCCGACGTCTGGGAGCGCCGCGGCCCCGGCATCTCGGCGCTGCTGGTCATGGCCGGCGTCCGCGGCGAGCTGCCGGAGCTCGCGCACCACTCGCTGTTCTTCACGCGGGACTGGGAGGGCAACTTCGAGGCCATCCTCGGCCCGGGGCGCGCCACGCCGCCCGAAGGGCTGCGCGTCCCCGACGTCGCGTCGCTGTACGTCTCGCGGACCACCGCGACCGACCCGACCGCCGCGCCGCCCGGGCACGAGAACCTGTTCCTCCTCGTGCCCTACCCGGCCGACCCCGCGATCGGCACGCGACCCGGTGAGCTCGACGCGCACGCCGACCGGTACCTCGACCAGGTGGGCGCCTGGGCCGGTGTGCCGGACCTGCGCGAGCGGGTCGTCGTCCGGCGCGTCGTCGGGCCCGCCGACTTCGCCCGCGACATGTCCGCCTGGCGCGGGACGGCCCTGGGCATGGAGCACACGCTGCGGCAGTCGGCGATGTTCCGGCCCGGCGTCGCGTCGCGTCGCGTGCCCAACCTGCTGCACGTCGGCGGCGGCACCGTGCCCGGCGTCGGGCTGCCGATGGTGCTGATCGGCGCCGAGCTCGTCGCCAAGCGGCTGCTCGGGGAGACCTCGTCGCACCCGCTGCCCGCGCCGCTGCGACCCGGGTACCTCGGGTCGGCGCTGCCGCGAGGGCTCTGGTCGGACGTCGCGGCAGGTCGTGCATGACGGGCCTGCTCTACCTCGGCGCCCTGCTCGTCTCGCTCGGCTGCCTCGCGCTGCTCGACCGGCGGTTCACGCTCGCGTTCTGGTACGACGCCCGGCGAACCGGGTGGACCCTGGGGCTCGGCGTCCTCGGCTTCCTGCTGTGGGACCTGGCCGGGCTCGCCCTCGGCATCTTCGCGCGCGGGGACTCCCCGCACATGACGGGCCTGCTGCTCGCCCCCGAGCTCCCCGTCGAGGAGGTCTTCTTCCTGGCGCTGCTCTGCTACGTCGCCCTGCTCGCGTGGCGGTGGTTCGACCGGTCGTCGGCGCAGCGCGCCACCGGGCGAGGCGCGCCGGGCGCGGACCGGGCGCCGGGCGTCGACCGCACGACGGGTACCGACCGCACGACGGGACGGGGCGCGTCGTGACCAACATCGTCCTCAACGTGCTCGTGCTCGTCGTGCTGACCGCGGTCTCGTGGCCCGTGCTGCGCCGGCTGCGCGGGTGGCCCCTGGTGTGGACCGTCCTGCACCTGTGCGTGCTCACCGCGGTGTTCGACACGGTCATGATCGACGTCGGCCTGTACGTCTTCGACCCCGCCAAGATCCTCGGCGTGTACGTCTGGGGCGCGCCGCTCGAGGACTTCGCGTACGCCGCCGCCGCAGCGCTCTTCGTCCCCGTGCTGTGGACCGTCCTCGGGCGGTCCCCGCGGACGTCGTCGCGCGCCCGTGCCGACGCGGCCGACGCCGAGGCGGAGGGCTGATGCGCGAGGTCCTCGCCGCGTCCCGCCCGTTCTCCTGGGTGAACACCGCGTACCCGTTCGCCGCCGGGTGGCTCATGGCGACGGACGGGCGCCTCGACGTGCGGCTCGTCGTCGGGACCCTGTTCTTCCTCGTGCCGTACAACCTGCTGATGTACGGCATCAACGACGTGTTCGACTACGCGTCCGACCTGGCCAACCCCCGCAAGGGCGGCATCGAGGGCGGGCTCGTCGACCCGGCGCGGGCGCACACCGTGCACCGGCGGATCCTCGTCGCGTGCGTCGTGACGACCGTGCCCTTCGTCGTGTGGCTCCTGGCCCTCGGGTCCCCGCTCGCGGGTCTCGTGCTCCTGCTCGTGCTGTTCGACGTCGTCGCGTACTCCGCGCCGCGGCTGCGGTTCAAGGAGCGGCCCGTCCTCGACTCGTTCAGCTCCGCCGTGCACTTCGTCGGCCCGCTGCTCTACGCGCTGGTCCTCGCGGACGCCGACCTGACGGCCCGCACGACGTGGCCCGTGCTCGTCGCGTTCCTGCTGTGGGGCATGGCCTCGCACGCGTTCGGCGCCGTCCAGGACGTGCGCGCCGACCGCGCCGGCGGCATCGGGTCCGTCGCGACCGTCCTCGGTGCGCGCCCCACGGTGCTCGCCGCGACCGCCGCCTACGTGGCGGCGGCCGGCGTGCTGCTCGCCCTGCCGTGGCCCGCCGTGCTCGCCGCGGTGCTGCCGCTGCCGTACGCCGTGAGCACGTGGCGGTTCCGCGGGGTCACCGACGAGGACTGCGAGCGCGCCAACGCCGGGTGGCGTGCGTTCCTGTGGCTCAACCTCGTCACCGGGTTCCTCGTGACGATGCTCCTGATCGCGATCGCGCTGACCTGACGTCAGCTGACCTGACGTCAGCCGACCTGACGTCAGCCGGCGCCCAGGCGCCCGTGCGTCATCACGACGACCTCGCCCAGCGCGACCCGCAGGTCGGCCGGCGGGTCCTGCGGCAGGTGCGCGTCGACCACCACGACGCGCGCCGACGTCGATCCCCGCACGTCGGCGACGTCCTGCGCCTGCAGCTCCGGGGAGTCCGTGAGCTCGAGCGTCGTGCACCGCCCCGAGGGCAACCACGTCACGTCCACCAGGGCCGGCACCGCCTGGCGCGCCCGGTCCGGCGCCGACTCCGGCAGCCCGACGACGAGGCCGATGCGGTCGACGTCGGTCGGTCCCGGCAGCGTCAGCACCAGCGCCGGCGCACCGCCCGGCCGTTGGCAGGGCGGGCCGGCGTCGGTGGGAGCCGTCCACGGCACCGACCACGCGCGTCCGGTCGCGCCGTCCACCGCGTTCTGCGGGCCGAAGACGGGGTCCTGCGGGGCGGCGGCGGTCGTCGGGTCGGCCGTGGCCGCGGGGTCCGGGGACGCCGCGGGGTCGACCGGCTGCGCCGCGGGGTCCACCGGCTGCGCCGCGGGGTCGACCGGCTGCGCGGCAGGGTCCACCGGCGCCGCAGCGGGATCGGCGGGCTGCGCCGCGGGCGGCGGGTCCGTCGTCGCCGTGACGCCCGTGACGCGGGTGTAGCCGCGGGGGTCGAGCTGCTGGACCGCCGCCGTCGCGCGCCCGCGCAGGTCGGCCCCCTGCGGCAGGACGACGACCCCGGCCAGCCCCACCGCGGCGAGCGCCGCCGTGGCCCGGTAGACGTACACCTGGCCGGCGCGGCCCCGGTCGAAGACGACGCGCACCCCGTGGTTCGCGGCCCGCATCCGGCGCCGGAACGACGCACCCGCACCCGCGGCCCGGCGGTACCAGGGTGCGGGCGCCGGGGCGTCGTCGTCGGCGAGGCGTGCGGGTGGCGTGAGCGTCGCCCCGCAGCGGCAGAAGCGCCGGGACACCGGCAGCGCGCGCCCGCACGACGGGCACCGCACGGCGTCCTCGAAGACCGGCACGCCGCCCGACGGGGCTGTCGACCGCGGAGCGCCCGACGCACCGGTGGGGGTGACCCCGTCGTCCGTGCCGGCGGCCGTGGGCTGCAGGGCCTCGAAGCTCGACGTGCGCGACGGCGCGGACGTCTGCGGCTCCACGGGCCGCTGGGGGTCGATGCGGGCCGGACCGGGCGCGACGCGCACGCCGATCGTGCGGGGCGGGGCGCTGCGCGCGCCCGGGCGGGTCGCCCGCGGCGTCGACGGGTCGCGCATCACCTGCACCGGCGCCGGGCCGCCCGCGGGAGCGCGCCCCGGCGCCGCGGCGGCGGTCGGCGAGGTGGGCGTCGGAGAACCCGAGGTCGAGCCGGAGGTCGGCGGCGACCAGGTCGACCGGCCCGTCCACGTGGGGGCGGGTGGCGCCGGTGCGGGCGCCGGTGCGGGCGCGGCCGTGGGTGGGGACGCGGCGGTGGGTGAGAACGCGGCCGTGGGCGGAGACGCGGCCGTGGGTGAGGACGCGGCCGTGGGTGAGGACGCGGCCGTGCGTGGGGAGGTGGGGGCCGGTGAGGACGCGGGGGCCGGGCGCATCGGCCGCGGCGTCGTGCCCGACGCGGGCACCTGCACCGCGCGGGGTGCGCCACCGCGGGCGTGGGGCGCGACGATCGGCGGCGGCGGGGCGACGGTGCGCGCCGCGCGTGCGGGGACCGGGGGCGTCGGCGGGGTGGTCGGGGCGTGGTCCGGGGCGTCACGGGACGGCGGTGGCGACGCGTCGGCGGGGGAGGTGGGGACGGACGCCGGGGCGCCGACGGGGGTGAGCGCGGATGCGGGCGTCGACGGGGCGGACGTCGACGGGACCAGGGTCGACGGGACTGGTGTCGACGGGACCGGGGGCGACGTGGCGGGGGTCGGGACCGGCGTCACGGGTGCCGCGGGCGCGGCGGACGCGGGGGTCGACGGGGCCGGTGTCGGCGCGGCGCTGCGACCGTCGGGCGCCCGGGCGGTCGTGGGATCGTCGGCCGGCGCACCGTCCGCGGGCCGCCGCGCCCAGCCGAGGTAGGCGCGGCACGTGCCGCACAGCAGGGCGTCGTCCGGGTTCTCGTGCGCGCAGCGCGGGCAGGTCGTCGTCATCGCCTGCCCCGGGAGTCAGCGCGTCCCGCGATCTCCAGGTCGAGCGCGAACGGGTCCGTGCCCAGCCCGGGGCCGAGGTCGAGCTCGCCCGGGTCCGGCAGGCCCACGAGCAGGTCGACGGCGTCCCGCGGCACGCCGTCGGCGCCGATCACGAGGAGGCGCAGCTCGACGTCGCCCCCCGGGCCCCCGCCGCCCACCTCCCCGCTCCCCGCGCCACCGCCCGTGGGCAGGACACCGACCACCTCGCCCGCCGCGACGTCCTCGTCGTCGCGCAACCACGCCGTGTCGGCGGGCCCGATGAGGACCAGGGTCGCGCCGTCCGCACCGGCGATCTCCAGCCCACCCGCCGCGAGCGCCGCGGGGGCGCGCCGTGCCCGGCCCGCGGTCACGGCATGGACCGTGCTTCCGGGCGCCGCCCTGACGACCGCGACGACCGGGTCGCGGACGTCCGGGCGCGGCAGCACACCGCCGGCCACGGGCTGGAACCAGCGGCCGAACGTCACGACGTCCGGACCGGTGCGCGGGACGGGCGGGAGCTCGGCGGCGACGGGACGGGTGGGTGCCGGCGGGCGGGGCGGGGGCGCCACAGCCGACGAGGGCGCCGCGGCGGGCGGCGCGGCCGGCGGGGGAGCCGCGGCTGCGACCGGTGCGGGACGCGGCGGCACGACGGTGACGGCGGGGCGGGCGTCCGACGGCGGCGCCGGCTCGGGCACCCGGTCAGGTACCCGCACGGGCACCGGGTCGGGGCTCGGCGCGGCCGTCGACGGGCGCGCCGGTCGGGTGAGATCTGCGGGCGGCGGGTCCTCGTCGTCGGGTCGCGGGACAGGTCGCGGCGGCGGCACCCGACGGGGCCGCGCCGGTGCCGGAGCAGGGTGGAACTGCACGTCGGCAGGCGCCAGCAGGTCGGTCAGGTCGTCCTGCGCCGACCCCCCGCCCGCACCCGGGCCCCCCTCCGGATCCTGCACCGCTGCGTCCCCTCGCCCGGTTGCCGCCGACAATCGTCCTTTTCGTACGGTTCGTCCAGCGCTACGGTCAGCGTACGCGACACCCCAGCGGGGGCCGAGGGTGAAGCACAGGGGAGAGAGATGCGTGCGCCGGCCGATGACGTGCCCGCGCGCACCGGGCAGGTGCCGGTGCTGCGCTCCCGCGTCGTGCGTCCGGACCCCACGGGGCTGCGCCGGGCGCGCCTGCTCGCCCCGCTCGTCGGACCCGTCGCCCCGCACCTCGTCGCGGTCGTCGCCGGGCCCGGCTGCGGCAAGACGACCCTCCTCGCGCACGTCGCCGACGCCTCCGGGCTGCCGGTCGCGTGGTTGACGCTCGACCCGGCGCTCGACGACCCCGCGGCGCTGCTCGAGCACCTGCGCGCCGCGTGCGACGTCCTGCCGTGGCGCACCCCGCCGGGGTCCTGGCGCACCCCCGACGACGCGCTCGCCGCGCTCGGCGACGGGCTCACGGCCCCGGTGCTGCTCGTGCTCGACGACGTCCACACGACGGAGCGCCGCCGTGCCGCGCAGGTCGTCGACGTGCTCGTGCGCCACCAGCCGGCGGGGGTGCGCCTCGTGCTCGGCACGCGCGGCATGCCGGCCGGTCTGCCGTCCCGCGAGCTGGCGGGGACCGCGCGCGTCCTGGACGGCGAGGCCCTGCGGTTCCGCACCTGGGAGGTCGACGAGCTGTTCCGCGGCCACCACGCGTCCCCGCTGCGGGCTGCCGAGGTCGCCGAGCTCACGCAGCGGACCCGCGGCTGGGCGGCCGGGCTCGAGCTGTTCCACCTGGCCACGCGCGACCGGCCCGCCAGCAGCCGCACCCGCCTGCTGGAGCGCGCGGGCCGCGGACCCGCCGTGGCCGACTACCTCGCCGGCCACGTGCTCGACCGGCTGCCGCTGTCGGTGCGCGAGTTCCTGGTGCGCACGTCCGTGCTCGGACGCCTCTCGGCGGAGCGGTGCGACGCGCTGCTCGGCACCGACACGGGCGCGCGGCTGCTGGCCGCCGCGCACCGCCACGGTCTGCTCGCGGCGGTCGACGAGGCCGACGGCACCCAGTACGAGTGCCACGACGTCCTGCGCGGCTACCTGCTCGACACGCTCACCGAGCGGGCCGGGGGTGCGGTCGCGCGCGAGCTGCACCGCCGTGCCGCCGCCCTGGCCCTGACGGCCGGCGAGTACGACGACGCGCTGCGCTCGTCGTGCCGTGCCCAGGACTGGGACGCCGCGCGGCGGGTCCTGACGATCGGTGGCGACGACCTCGCCGGTCGTCCCGGACCGTGGCTCGACCTGCTGCCCGGCGCGATCCGCGAGTCCGACCCGTGGGTGGCGCTCGCGCTCGCCCGCCGGCACCTCGTCGACGGCGCCCTCGACCCGGCGCTCGTGGCGTACGCCGTCGCCGAGGAGCGCGCGGTCACCGGGTCCGGGCGCGCGCTGGTCACGCGCGAGCGGCACATGGTGCGCACGTGGGTCGAGCCGCCGATGGGCGCGTCGAACGAGTGGGTCGCCCTGGTGCGCCGTGCGCTCGCCCGCCCGCGCGAGGCCATGGGCGCGGGTGACGCCGACGACGTCGGGCGTGCGCTCGCCTCGGCCGTCGCGGGCCTCGTCGGCGGGGACGTGCGGGTCGCGGCCCGGCGGTTCGCGGCCGTCCAGGGACGTGCCGCGGCCCAGCCGGTCGTCGAGGCCGTCGCGCTGCTGGGCGAGGCCGCCTGCCTCACGCTCATGCACGACCGCGGGGCCCGCGACGCCCGCGAGCGCGCCCACACCGCGGCCAAGCTCGTCGGGGCGCCCGCGCTCGAGCGCCTCGCGGACGGGCTCGAGCTCGGCAGCCGCCCCGCGACCGGCAGCGACGGGCTGCGCCACCTGCAGGACCGCTGCGTCGGCGTCGGGGACGCGTGGGGCACGGCGCTGCTCGGGCTCCTCGACGCGCTCGGCGGGCTGACGGGGGCGGTCGACGACCCACGCACGGCCGCGACGGCGCAACGCGCCGCGGCCGACCTGGACGCGCTCGGTGCGCCCGCGCTCGCCGCGTGGGCGCACGCCGCGGCGGCCGTCGCCCAGGCGTGTCACGGCCAGGCCCCGCAACCCGTCGGGGTCGCGGTCGACGCGGCCCGCTGGGGCCCGGTGCCGCACGCGCTCGCGCTCATCGCGGTCGGTGAGCCGGGCGACCGGTGGGGGCGGCTGGCACGAGCGGCGGGCGCCCCGGCGTGGGTGCGGCTCGTGGCGGCGCGCCGCGGTGCGCGTCCCGGCCCGGTGGTGGGCGAGGCCGCGGCACCGGGTGCCGCACCCGTCGTGTCCGCCGTCGGCCGGGGTGCGGTCGTCCTGCCGGAGCCGTCGGCGCTCGCCGACCGTCTGAGCGTGCGGTGCCTGGGGGACTTCCGGCTCGACGTCGGCGGGCAGACCGTGACGACGGCCTCCCTGCGTCCCCAGCACGCGGCGCTGCTGCGGGCCCTCGCGCTGCACGCACCCGCGCCCGTGCACCGCGACCGCCTCGTGGAGTGGTTCTGGCCCGGACGGGTGCCCGAGCGGGGGCAGCACTCGCTGCAGGTCGCGGTCAGCGACGTGCGTCGTGCGCTCGACGCGGCCCGGGCCGGCGCCGGGGGGCTGCTGCGGCGCGTCGAGCAGGGGTACGCACTGGGCGTCGACGGCGGGACGGACCACGACGTGCGGCGCCTCGAGCGCGTGCTGCGGGCGGCGGAGGTGGCGCTCGGCGCCGGCGACGACGTGGCCGCGCTCGTCGTCCTGCGGGAGGCCGTCGACACGGGCACCGCGGAGCTGCTGCCGCAGGACGGGCCGGCCGAGTGGGTCGTCGGCGCCCGCGAGCGTGTGCGGTCCGGCGTGCTGCGGGCGTGCGCCGCGCTGGCCGACCTGCTGACCGCGCGCGGTGACACGTCGGGTACGGTCGCCGTGGTCCGGCGCGGGCTCGCGCTCGACCGGTTCCAGGACGACCTGTGGCGGCGGCTCGTCGGCGGGCTCGTCGCGGACGGCCGCCCGGCCGCTGCGGCTGCCGCTCGCCGCGAGTACGCCGCCGTCCTGCAGGAGCTGGGCGTCACGATCGCCCTGCCGGCCTTCGCGTCCCCACCCGTGGCCCTGCGCACGCCCCCACCCGAGCTCACCCCACCACCCGCCCTCGCGGTCCCCTGACCCACCGACCTGGGCGCGGGCGCGAGAGGACGATCCAGCCCCGCCCTGCTCGCGCGAGAGTGCAATCCAGCCCCGATTCCCCGCGCGAGAGGGCGATCCAGCCCCGCCCTGCTCCCGCGAGAGTGCAATCCAGCTCCCCCGGCCGGAGCTGGATTGCACTCTCGCGGGGAGGGGTGGGGCGGGGCGGGCTGGATTGCTCTCTCGGCGCGGGTGGGGGTGGGCGTGGGGGTCACGGCAGGAGGCGGACCGTGGTCGGGACGTGGACCGGGCGGACGTCGTCGACGACGCCGCGGACCAGGTCGAGGACGTCGTCGGGGTCGGGCTCGTCGGGCAGCAGGCGGACGCCGACGTCGAGGTGCAGGCGCGCCGACCCCGGCATGGGACCGTGCGGGCGTCGGCTCCACGCGGTGCCGCCGCTGTCGGTGACCTCGGGGTCGCGGCCCGTGCACGCCCGGACGGCCGCGGCGACCCCGCGCAGCGTGCCGCGGGCGACGACCGACGTCACGAGGTCCGGCAGGTGCGCGCGCAGCAGCGCCGCCGGTCGACGGGCCGCGACCGCGGGGGCCAGCCACGACGCGACCCACCGGACCAGGTCGTCGGGCGCGTACCGGGGGTCGACGTAGGCGGGCAGGTGGTCGAGCACGGTCGCGAAGGGGGCGAACCCGTCGTCGAAGGCCCGGACGAACGCGACGGTGCCCGGCGACGCGACGAACGCCTCCGGCAGCCCGTCGACCAACGACACGGCGACGTTCGCCGGGCGCACGTCGACCCCCCGCGCCCGGTTCACCACGCACCCCCGTCCGCCGAACCACGGATCCGGTGGCTCACTGCGGGCCAGGAGCCCGCTGATCCGTGGTTCGCCGGGGCTGGATCGGGCTCTCGCCCGGGCGGGGGGAGGGGGCGGGTGGGGGTGGGGGGCGGTGGGGGTCATGACGTGGCCGTTGCCGTGACCGTGTGCTCGACGCTCAGGACCACGTGCGTGACGTCCAGGTCGATGCGGTCCTGGGGGGCCGAGACCGAGCGGTCCAGCGGGTTGGCGCGCAGCAGCACGACGTCCTCCACGTAGTCGACCCCCGGCACCCGCGCGAGCACCGCGTGCGCCTCGCCCGGCTGCACGGGCCGGGCCAGCGGCCACCCGTCGCCGTCGGGGCCGCCGGTCAGAGGGCTGAAGTACCGGAACAGCGCGTCCACGCCCGCCTGCTCGACGGTCCGCGGGTCGGCCCCCGGCCGCACCCGCACGCGCGCGTCGACCCGCACGCCGACGTACGACGGCGGCTCGACCGCCACCCGGAACCCCACGACGCGGGCCGCGTCGACGGCGTCGAGCACCCGGTCGCGGGCGTCGTCGGGCAGCTGCAGGTCCTTGAGGTCGAGGTACGGGTCGCCCGTCGGCGCCGCCGGCACGACCAGCACCCGCAGCCCCGGGGCGTCCGGGCCCTCCGCGATGGGCACGCAGTGCACGCGCGCCAGCTCGGGCGCCGCGTGCCGCACCAGGTGCACGTAGTCCTCGGCGGTCACCGCGCGGCCGCGCGTGCGCAGCTCCAGCGGGCCGCGCTCGCGGGCCTCGGCCACGGTCTCCCCGTCGACGCCCCCGACGGCCCCGCGCCGGTTCCACACCGCGGCGACGTACGGGACGGACGTGCGCAGCACCGCGAGGGTGCGGGCCGCGACGTTGCCGGCCGCGCCGCCGCCCGTGCGGTACGACACCCGCAGGGGCGCGCCCAGCTGCGGCACCGCCCCGTACGCGCGGACCGACCCGTCGGCGGCGCGCACCTGCGGACCGAACCTGAGCTCCCCGGTCGTGCGGTCGAGCATGCACACCCGGTCGTCCGGCCCGGCGGACGCGACGTCGTCGACGACGCGCCACGTCTCCCAGCTCACGGTGGCGTCGGACTCCGCGGCAGCCCGGCCGACCTGCAGCACGACCGGCCGGTCCGGGTCGTCCAGCACCGGCGGGCGGCTGACCGTCAGGACCTGCCCCGCCGTGCCGTCGGACGTGCCGAGCGGCTCGTCGACGACGGGCTCGGCGTGCACGGCCTCGACGTCCCCGCCGACCGTCGCGGCCGTGAGCGACACGACGACGGGCGACGAGCGGTACGCGTGCGTGGCCCGCACCACGCGGCACCGCAGCCACGCGGCCTCGACGTCGCCGACCGTCGAGCGCTCGTGCCCGTCCGGCACGTGCAGCTCGACGGCGCCCGGCACGTTCAGGCCCAGGGTGTCGTCGCGCTCGACCGCGCAGACCTGCCAGCCGTCCGGCGTCCACGCCTCCCACACCAGCGGCGGGCGGTGCGGGTCGATGCCGTGCCCGCCGACGCGGCACACCACCTGGACAAGCAGCACGCACGCGGGCGCGGGCGCGTCCAGGCCGACGTACAGGGCGTCGCCGATGACGGGGGGCTCCCCGAACGCGGGGAAGCCGTCGCCGACGCCGAGGCCCGGCGTGCGGTCGACCGTGCGCCCGTCGGCGGCGATCGTCAGGACGGCCCGGGACGACGCCGGTGGCACGACCAGCGGGGCCACGGTCGTGAACGCCACGGGCGGGCGGTCCGCGGCGCGTCGCGTCGAGACGACCGTCCCGGCGGGCACGACGACCTCCTCGTCGTGGTGCGACGACAGCCGGAACGTGACCTCGGCGCGAGCGGCGCGCGGCGGGAAGAGCTGCACGCCCAGCAGGTCGAGGAACGTCAGGTGCATGCGGTCCGGCACGCGGTTGACGCGGTACAGCAGCAGCTCGGTCATCCAGGCGAACGTCTCGATGAGCGTGACACCCGGGTCGGAGACGTTGTGGTCCGTCCAGGCGGGGCAGCGGCGCTGCACGTGGCGCTTCGCCTCGTCGACGAGGTCCTGGAACGTGCGGTCGTCCAGGCGCGGGGTGGGCAGGGTCATGACGACCTCCGGGCGAGCGCGGGGGCGGGGGGCGGGACCGAGGGGAGGGTGGTCGGCAGGGTGCCGTGGCCGTTCGACGACGACGCGGGCAGCGCCTCGTCCGCCTCCTCGTGGCGGCCGATGACGTAGAACGGGAAGACGAGGTTGCGGCGGTCGTTGGTGGACCGGACGCGGTAGGCGACGTCGATCCACAGCGTGGACGCGTCGTCGGGGTCGATCGTCACGGCGACCTCGCCGACGTCGACCCGCGGCTCCCAGCGCAGCAGCGCGGCGCGCACCTCGGTGGCGATGCGCCCGGCCGTCGTCGCGTCGCCGGACTCGAAGACGAACTGGCGCAGCTGCGCACCGAACTCGGGGCGCATGGGGCGTTCGCCGGGCGTCGTGGACAGGATCAGGTACATCGCCTGCTCCAGCAGCGTGCTGCCGCTGGTCAGCGCGAACGCCCCCGTGGCGTCGGTCTCGACCGGCCAGTGCCAGCCCGTGCCGACGAACGCGTGGCCCGTCATCGTGCACCCCCTGTTGTCGCGGTTTTCATGACGCCACCAGCACGGTGGTCCCCGTCCCCGTCACCTGCGCGGACGGTGCCAGGCAGCCCATGACGGGGCACCCGCTGTACGCGGCGGCCTTGCCGTCGAACGTGACGGTCGCGCTGCCGGTGACGACCTGCGCGTCCTGCGTCGTCGGGACGAGCTTGGAGTCCGACGGGTGCAGGCCGACGTGCGGCGGCGTGTTGTACCCGCTGCTGCCCTTGACGGCCGCGGGCTTGCCGCCGATCGTCACGGTCGTGGCCAGCCCCTGCAGGAGCGGGACCTGCAGCGGCATCGGGGGGCCCGGCGTGGGCGCGCCCGTGGGCGTGGGGATCTGGTGCCCCGCGCACATGCCCATGACCTTGTCGCCCATGACGACCGCCGGTGCTCCCATCGTGTGCCCCTCCTCCTCGGTGTCGTGCGGACGAACGTGCCGACGTGGCGCGTCAGTTGAGCGCGATCGTCGCGCCCTTGACGGTGACCTTGCCGCTGCTCTCCAGCGTCAGCCCGGACTTGCCGGTGATGCTCGCGGACCCCTGCGCGGAGACCGTCAGGTCGCCCTTGGCGTCGACCTGCACGGCACCCTTCGCGTCGACCTTCACGTCGCCCTCGCACGTCACCGACAGGGACTTCGCGGCGACGTCGAGCGTCACCACGACGGTGTCCCCGGCCGTGCGGACGACGACCTTGCCCGCGCCGTCGGTGTCGTCGAGCACCACCTCGTGGCCCGTCCGGCTGCGCCACACCCGCAGGTCCACGGTCCCCGACGACGCGACGGGGTTGTCCCGCGGCGGCACGTCGACGCCGTTGTACAGGCCGCCGAGGACGAACGCGGAGCGCCGGTCGCCGTGCTCGAAGCCCACCAGGACCTCGTCGTCGACCTCGGGGAGCACCTGCAGGCCGCGGTCCTTGCCGGCGCCGACGTGCACGACGCGCGCCCAGTCGGACTCGAACTGCCCGTCGAGCCACGGGTACCGCAGCCGCACCCGGCCGTGCCCGTCGGGGTCGGCGACGTTGGTGACGACCCCGATGACCAGGCCCGGCGCGCGCGGCGCGGACGTGGACGCGCCGCCGCGGACCAGGCCCAGCACCGACCGGTCGTGCCCGCCGGACGCCGTGAAGTACGTCCGGTACCCGTCGCCCTCCCACACGTGGCGCGCCCGCGTCAGGGTGACCTTGCCGTCGAACCTGCCGCCGGTCTGGCCCAGGCTCACCGGCGTGCCGGCCACGAGGTGCGGGTCGCCCGTCGCGACGCCCTCCGCGTGGACGCACGCACCGCCGAGGTGGTCGGCCCACGCGTGCGCGAGGGCGTCGCACTCCGCCTGCTGCGACACCGGGACGTCGACACCCACCGCGCGCGGCGCACCGAACGTCCGCGCGACGGCCGCGGGCGTGTCCTGCATCGCCGCGCTGCTCGTGGCGGCCGCCGTCGTCGCGACGAGCTCGCGCTTGGCCACCGGGTCCCAGCCCCGCACCTCGACCTCCGCGACCTGCTGCGCGCCGGTCACCCGCACCGACAGCCGCTGCAGGTTGCCCCCGGGCACCAGCTGGCGCCGCCCGCGAGACTGGTGGTCCCCGGGTCGGGGCGCGTCGTCGGCGCGCGGCGGGCGGACGAACGACAGCGAAGTGCCCGTGACCACCAGGACCCGCCCCGACTCGCGCGCGCGGCGCTCCAGCAGCGCCACGTGCGTCTCGTTGATCTGCGCGACGTGGGCGTGGACCACGCTCGTGTCGTGGACCGTCCCCACGTCGAGCCCGACCTGCCGGGCGATCGTCGTGGCGAGGTCGGAGTCCGTGACGTCCTGGTACGACGCCGTGTGCACGCCCGTGTACAGCGCGTAGGAGCGGTCGTACGCCGTCACCGTCGTCCAGCCGCCGCGCTCGTCGAAGTCGTAGCCGACGGCGTGGACGACACCGTCGAACAGGGTGGTCGTCGCCGGGTCGCCCGCGCGCCCCGACGCGACCGTGAGGCGCGCGCCCAGGTCGATCGCGGCCTGCGCGAGCGCGTCGCGCTGCGGGTCGTCGAGGACCAGCCGGCACGAGTCCGGGCCGGCGACGTCGGTGTCGACGACCGCCGAGCGCAGCGCCGTGACCAGCTGCGCCGAGAGCTCGCGGGTGTCGACCGCGATCGTCGGACGGGCACCCGTCGGGCTGCCCGCCGCGGACCCCGCCGTCCCGGTCGTGCCCGCGCGGGTCGCGGTCGCCGTCACGGCCGGCTCCCGTCCGCGAGCCACGACGGCGTGCCCGACGCACCCCGGCGCAGGCCCAGCGCGCCGCGCTCCTGGGCGTCGGGCAGCAGCAGCTCGCGGCCCACGCGCATCCGCGTCGGGTCGTCGATGCCGTTGAGCTCGGCCACCGCGCGCCAGGCACCCGGGTCGTCGAGGCGTGACCACGCGACCGACTGCAGCGTCTCGCCGCGTCGCAGCACGTGGCGCAGCCGCGAGCGCTCCGCCCCCGAGGTCGGGTTGGTGCCCTTGGGCTCCTTCTTGGCCGAGACGAGCGTGAGGTCGACCAGCGCCCGCAGGGGTCGGCCCTGACGGTCGAACAGCTCGACCGTCACCTTGAGCTGGGAGATGTTGCCGACCAGGCTGCGGTCGCCCGCGATCGCGAGCTCGCCCCACGTGAACGCGATGGTCGGCGGGCCGTCGCCCGGCGTGGTGACGTCCGGCACGGTGGTCCAGCTCGCCAGCAGGTCCAGCTCCGGCTGCACCGAGGGGACGCCGCGGCGGCCCGCGTCCAGCAGCAGCTGCAACGTCAGGGTCGTGGGTCCCGCGCCCGTGAACTGCACCGGCGGGTCGTCGGCCTGCCGGGGCGTGCGGTTGTACTGCACGGGCCGCGTGAAGGCGATCGTCGTCGGGTTGAACTGGAAGTGCAGCGCGTTCTCGGGTCGGTCCTTCTCGGCGAGCATCGCGACGGCGGGCGTCGGGTTCTCCGTCGGCTTCTCGCTGGTGGCGGTCATCGCCCGAACATCCTTCTGCTCGCCGGGGGCGTCGGCTCCGGCGGGCGGTGGGACTTCTCGGTCCAGCCCTCGTGCGCGAACTCGAACACCTCGAGCGCGGTCTTGCCGCCCTCGGCGGCGAAGCTCGGGCCCTTGTAGCTCACCGGCCACACACCCCGGAACTGCCACGTCACGACGGGCCGCCGCTCGGCGTCCAGGGCCGTCACCGCCGCCGTGCCGGGCGACTTGACCTTGCCCTGCGCGACGTCGTCGAACCAGCCCACGAGCTCGTCGTCCCGCCAGCCGACCGGACGGGTCAGCTTGACCGTGCCGTAGGTCAGCCGCCCGGGCAGCTTGTGGACGAACCCGTTCTCGCCGCCGGCCGCGTACGTGCGGACCTCGTACTGCGCGGACAGGCCGTCCAGCGCCGTGAAGGCCCCGATGTGCACGTTGTCGATCGTCACCATGAAGTTCATCGTGCTGACGGGGTCCAGGTCGCGGGTGTCGGGCATCGCGTCCTCCTCGGGTCGTCGTGGTCGTGGTCGGCGGTTTCGGGGGCGGCGGGTTCGTGGTCGTCGGACGGGGTCCGGCGGGCTCGGGGGCGGCTACAGGTCGGGGAGGACGCCGCGTCGCTCGCGCTCCAGCAGCAGCGAGCGGCGCAGGCGTTGCTCGAGGTGGTCCCACAGGCGGTCCGCCAGCCCGGCGAGGTCCGCCGGGGTCTGCGCACCCGCGCCGGGTGCGGCGCCGGCCGCGTCCGGCTCCTGGTCGGACGGCCCCGCGGACACCACCTCACCGACGACGCCACCGCCGTCGTCGGCGTCCCGCGCGGCGACGGGCCGCGGGTCGCGCGCCGCGGGGTGACGCCCGACCACGAGGTCGAGCGCGGCGTGCGTCACCGTGGCCGGCCGCTCGGTACCGAGGGGTGCACGGGAGACGTGCGGTGCCGGCCGCCCGAGCCCGCGGTCGACGGCCCTCGCGGCGCGTGGACCGCTCGCGTCGCCCGCGTGCGGGGCACCGGCCGCGGGCCACCGGCGGACGTCGGGGGCGAGGGAGCGCCTCGGCACGGCGGCCCCCGCGTCGGGCGACGAGGTAGACGGCGGGGTGGGTGATGGGGCGGACGCCGGGAAGGAGAACGGGAAGGGCGACGGGGCGGCCGACGGGGCGGCGGCGGTCGACGTCGACACGTCCGGGTCCACCCCCGCGCGAGCCGGTGCGGACGGGACGATGCCGCGACGCGCGGCGTGGTCGCGGTGCGCGGGGTGTGCGGCCGGTGCGGTGAGCCGCGCGAGGGCGTCCTGGTGGGCCGTGAGGTCGCCGTCGCGCGTCGACGAGGGCTCCGGCGCGGCCGGCCCGCGGGGGACGGTCGACCGGTGCGGCCCGACCGGCGGGCCGAGCCCCGATCGCACGGGAGGTCGCGGCGAGGCGGGGGTGCGCGACACGGGTACGGACGAGGACGGTGCGGACGAGGACGGTGCGGGCGAGGACGGTGCGGACCAGGACGGTGCGGACGACGTCGACGCGGGTGCGTCCGACGCGGGCGGTGCGAGCGACGTCGCCGCGGGCGGCACGGACGGCTCCGGAGCGGAGGTGCGGGACACGGACGCGCGCGCCACGGACGCGCGCGCCACGGACCCGGGGGACATCGGCCCCGGCGCCCCCTCGGAGGGGGGCGACGACCCGGGCGACGACGACCCCGGCGACGTGGACGCTGGCGACACGGGCGCGGTCGACGTCGACGTGCGCGCCGTCGACGTGCGCGACACGGGCGCGGGTCCGTGGCCGGACCCGGACCCGGACCCGGACCCGGACCCGGTGCTCGACGCGCTGCCGCTCGGCGGCGCGGCCGCGGGGGTGCCCGCTGCTCGGGTCGCCGCCGCCCCGGCCGGGAGTGGTCCCCGCACGGGCGGGGCGGACGTGCGTGCGGCGACGGTGTCGCGGGACGCCGCCGGGTGCGCGGCACCCGGCCGGCCGGCCGTGCCGCCGCCCGTCGAGGGACCGGGTGCACCCGGTGCTCCCGCCGCGGACGGGCCCGGGGCGCGCTGGGCGTGCTGCGCGCGCGCCGCGCCCGGTCCGTCGGCGGCGTGCGGTGACGGCGTCGGGCCCGCGGCGCCAGCGACCGGCGGGGCGCTCGCGGACGAGCCGGCGACGGGGGAGCCGCCGGCCCCTGGTCCGGTGCGGATGTCCCGGAGCAGCGGCGCCGCGGCGGCGGCCCGCGACGGGTCGGCCGGTGCACGCCCTGCTCGGGCGGCGGTCGACGGCGGTCCGGCGACGGTCGACGGCGCTCCCGCGGCGGACGACGACGGTCCGCCGAGCGGGCTCCGCGACGCACCGACGGCCCCGCGTGCCGAAGATGCCGACGTGTCGGCGTCGGCGGGTGCGCCATGGGGTCGACCGGAGCTCGCGTCCCGCGTCGTCGACCCGTCCGTCGGCGTGGCGTGGCGCTGCGCGACCGGCGCGGCGGGCGCGCCTCCGGTGCCGTGCGGTGCGCCGACGGGTGCGCGGCCCAGCGTCGCCGTCGCCGACGTCGCGGAGGTGGCGGGCGAGCCCGGGAGCGGCGCCGTGGCGGGTCCGGCTCCCGCGGACGCGCGCGCGGCACGGGCCGGACCGCGGCCGGATGCCTGCGGTCCGTCGGACGCTGCAGGTGTCGAGGTGCTGTGTCCCGACGGGCCGGCGCCCGCGGCCCGGTCCGCCGTCGTCCCGCTCGACGGACCGCCGGACGCGGCCCGGGCCGCGGTGCTCCCGCCGGTACGGCGCGCCACGCCCGCGCTCGGGGACGCCGTCGCAGCGGTGCGCGCGACATCCGCTCCCGCTGCTCGTCCGGGCGGGGGCGACGTCGAGGCACGGGTAGGGCCGGGCGCGCGGTGGGCGGCTGACGAGGCGCCCACGGACGGGGCGCCCATGGACGGGCTCGGCGCGTGCGCGGCACCGGGACCTGGCGCCTGCGCACGGGCGAGGGCAGGACCCGTCGGACCGGCCGCGCCCGCCGCGTTCGTCGGACGTGCGACCGACCGTGCGGCCTCCGGGCCCGCCACGTGCGACGCGGGCGTCCCGGACGTCCGGTGGACGTGCCCGCCCCCCACGCCGGTCGTGGTGGTCGTCGTGGTGGCGGTCATGACGGGGGGCAGCGCGGCGCGGGCAGGGTGCTCGTCGGCGCCCAGCACGGGCCCGGTCGTGACGTCCGACGCGGGTGCGTCCCGGTCACGTCGGCCGCGCAGCAGGCTGACGAGGCGCCGCAGGGGCGACCGGCCCGACGGCCCACCGGCGGACGGGTGCCCGGACGACGAGCCCCCCCCGGACGAGCCGCTCGACGCCGAGCCGCCCGTCCTCGAGCTCGCCCCGGACGCGCCGCCCACCCCGGCGCGCGCCACCGCCCCGCCGTCCGCCCCGCCACCCGTCACCGTCGCGCGCTGTGCGTCCGCACCGGAGACCCCAGGCCGCGCGACAGCCCTCGCCGCGCCCGACCGACCGGTCGGCGCCGTCGCCGACGTCGGCGCGCCGGGCGACCCCTGCACGATCGGGCGTGCGAGAGCCGCGGGCACGACGCGACGGCTCGTCAGCCCGCGCGCGAAGCCCGTGCTCCTCGTCGCCGCACGCGGCACCACGGGGCGCGCGCTCACGGGACGCCACCCGCCGGTCTCGCTCACGTGCCACCTCCGACGGATCGCACGACGCCGACCTCGTCCTTCGGCGGCCTCCGGCCCCCGATGAGCCGCCGACGTGCGAGATCGACGGGGCGATCGGGGGCCGCCCAGGCGGCGGGGCGACGCGCGGTCATCAGCGGCCTCCCTCGTCCGGGACGCCCTCGGTCAGGACGCGGGCGGCTGCCACGAAGTGGGCGCGGTCGGGGTGCTCCAGGTCGAGCAGGGTGTCGAGCGGCCAGTGCAGCACCGCCGCGAGGTACGCGATCTCGTCGAGCAGGTCGACGGCCGCGTACGTCACCATTCCCCCGGCGCACCACCCGACCCCCCGCCGCCGCGCAGGTCGACGGCGAACTCCTCGTGGCACGCGGGGCACGCGACGGGCGTGGTCGTCGTGCCTGCGCTGTTGATCTGGCGGTACAGGTCCTGCAGGAATGCCAGATCCGGCGTGAACAGCCCCTCGATGATCCCCGTGGTGACGGCCGGCAGGTCGCCCAGCCGGGTCACGGTGCGGGCCAGCAGCAGCACCGTCAGGTACGCCTCGTTGTCCCGCACGCGGGGGTCCCGCAGCGGGGTGATCTCGTCGCGGGCGCGCGCCAGGCGCATCGTGCCCTGGCGGTGCACGCGCCCGTGGTCGTCCTCGAACCCCACGGGCAGCTCGAACCAGAACTCCGTCTGCAGGCCCGTGCCGCCGCTGGGCACCGGCACGGGGCCGGTACCCAGCCCCGGCACGGACCCGGGCGAGCCCGCGTCCGGCGCGGTGGCGACGTCGGCGCTCATCAGGAGACCTTCACCTCGACGCGCTCGTGCACCAGGGTGACCTCTTCGATCGCGACCTCGGTCGACCCGGCCTGCAGCGACCCGAGCGTGATCTTGGACGGCCAGCAGAAGAACAGGTTGAACCGCAGCACCTCGTGGTGCATGTAGTCGAGCAGGATGATCGACGCGTCGCGGCGGGAGCCGTCGATGTCACCTTCCTGCACGGCGGCGATCCACTTCCACCAGCCGTCGTCCTTGGTCATGCCGCGCTTGAGCGTCACGTCGTTGAACTTCTGGGACGCGGGCAGCTTCTTGAGCACGGGGATGCCCCCGGGCTTGTTCTCCTGGTGCTCGATCACCGAGATCTCGATGCCGAGCCCGGAGGCCTCCTTGAACTGCGCGATGGTCACACCGTCGACCTGTACCTCGAACAGGCTGGCACCGATCGCGTCGTCGCCGATGGGCATGGGCGTCGTCCTCTCTGAAGAAGGTCAGGTCACTCGGCGACTGCGCCGCCGGTCGGCAGCTGGCTGATGCGGAACACCACGAACTCGGCGGGCTTGACCGGCGCGATGCCGACCTCGATGACGACGTACCCGGCGTCGACCTGGTCCGGGGGGTTCGTCTCGGCGTCGCACTTGACGTAGTACGCCTCCGCCGGCGTGTTGCCGAAGAGCGCGCCGTCGCGCCACAGCCCCAGCAGGAACGCACCCACGGAGCGCTCGATGCGCTGCCACAGCTTGGGGTCGTTCGGCTCGAACACCGACCACTGCGTCCCGAGCAGGATCGAGGACTCGATGTAGTTGAACAGCCGGCGCACGTTGACGTACCGCCACTGCGCGTCGGAGGACAGCGTGCGGCCGCCCCACACGACGATGCCGCGGCCCGGGAACGCGCGGATCGCGTTGATGCCGGCGGGGTTCAGGTCGTCGTGCTCGCGACGCGTCAGGGCGTACTCGACGTCCAGCGCACCGAGGACGACCTCGTTCGCGGGGGCCTTGTGCACGCCACGGGTGTCGTCGTTGCGGCTCCACACACCGGCCAGCGCGCCGCTGGGCGGGAAGAGCCGCGCACGGCCCAGGACCGGGTCCCACATCGACAGCCACGGGAAGTACGTGACGGCGAACGCGGACGAGAACGCCATCTTCTCGGTGACCCACTCGTGCACCTGCTGGGCGTTCAGGCCGCGCGGGGTGTCGAGGATCGCCATGCGGTCCTTGCGGGCCTCGCAGTGGGAGATCATCGCCGACTGCACGGCCTTGAAGCCGTCGGCGTCGATCTGCCCCTCCTCGTAGGCGGCCGCGAGGTCCGGCACGCAGACGATCGTCACGTCGTCCAGGACGTCGAGCCCGGCGATGCCGGAGCGGGCCGTCACGTCGCCCAGGTAGTCGTTGGGGGTCACGCGGGCCGGCAGCGCCGCACCGCCGGTGAGCGCGACCTGCCCCGACGCGGGGACGCGCTCGGCGACGGACGACGAGCCGACCTCGGTGAGGCGCACGAGCCGCGACTCCGCGACCGCGGTGAGGATGTTCGCCGCACCCTTGCGGCTGGTGACGTTCTCGAACCGCTCGACGTCCTCGCCGCGGCGCACCACGAGCGTGTACGCCTCGTCCGGGGGCGCCTCGCCCTCGCCCTCGACGGCGACCTTCGGCTCGACGGCCACGGTGATCGCGTCGCCGCCCGAGCCCGCGTCGAGGGCCTCGACCCGGTACACGGCGTGCCCGGCGCGCACCGAGCTGGTCAGCTCGGCGGTGGCGCGCTGCCCCTCGTCGGACCCGATGGCCCCGACGCGCACGACGTACGCGGCGCCGCCGCCGTTGTCGAAGAACTGGTGGACCGCGTACGGCAGGTTCGCGCCCTGGACGAACGACCCGAAGGTCCGCAGGAACTGCGACCAGTTGACGACCTTCACCGCCTGGTCGTACGGGCCGTCGGCGGTGACGCCGACGAACGCCGCGACCGCGGTACCGACACCCTGGATGGGTCGCGGGCCCGACGCCACCTCCTGCACGTACACACCGGGCGACCGGATGCTGCTCAGCGTGGCCATGGCTCGTCCCCCTCCTTCGTCGGCGCGGCGCGGACCCGACGATCCGCACCACGCACCAGCGTTCGCCGGGCGGTGGTGCAGGACCAGTGCCGCGTGGGCGCCGGTTGGGGACGTCCGTGCTGCACCTAGAGGCAGGGGTGCGGCGGGGGTCGCGTCGGGCCCTGCGGCCCGGGGTACGACGGGTGCATGGACGCGCCGGCGTGGGAGCGGTTCGCGGACGTCGTGCTGGCCGCCGACGCCGCCGTCTGCCGTGTCGTCCAGGGCGTGCCGCCGCGGGACTTCGCCGGGATGTACGTCGGCGACGACGAGATCGACGCGCTGCTCGCGACGCTGCCGGGCCTCGACGGGCCGGTGCCGGCGCAGGTCGCACCGCTGCGCGCGCGCCTCGACCCGTACGTCGCGGAGGTCCGCGCGGCGTTGCACGCGTGGGCGCGGACCGGGGACGACGAGCTCGCGCGCGCGTGCCGGTACGCGGGCGCGCGGGGCGTCGCAGCCGAGGTGCTGGCCGTGCTCCTGGCCGTGGACCTGCACCCGCAGCGCCAGCGGCTCGTCGCGTACGTGCAGGACAGCGTGCAGCTGCCGCGCCCCACGCTGGCGTGGGTCGCCCGCGTGCTGGGCGACGACGCGGTGCACGCGCTCGCGCCGCGCGGGCCGCTGGTGCGCGCGGGCCTGGCCGTCGTCGTCGGCGACGGGGCGTGGGGGACGCGCATGTGCGGCGTCGCGCCGCGCGTCGCGTGGGCGGCGCGCGGCGACGACACCCTCGACCCCGACGTGCCGGCGGGGACCCGGCTGCTGACGGCCGACGCGGGACGGACCGCGGCCGGTGCGCGGACGCGGCGCCGCCCACCCGAGGACCAGCCGCCCGGCGCGGGCGGGCTGCTCCTCGTGCACGGCGCCGACCCCGAGAGCCGCCGGCAGGCCGCCGCCGCCGCGCTGCCCGGCACCGACCTGCTCGTCGCCCCGCTGCCGGCGTCGCCCGAGGCCTGGGCGGCGCTGGTGCGCGAGGCGACGCTGCGGTGCGCGGCGGTCGTCGTCGAGGTCGACGGCCGGCTGGCCCACGACGACACCGAGCACCTCGACCGCAGCCCCCACCTGGCCCTCGTCCTGGCCTCCGCGCGCGAGCTGCCGCTGGACTGCCTGCCCGCGCGGCCGTGGCGCGAGGTCCACGTGCGCGACGGTGAGGCCGACGACGGCGACTGGCGGCGGCGCACGGGCAGCCCCGCCCCGGCGGGCGTGCGGCTCAGCCGCGAGCAGCTGCGGCTGGCGTCGGGGGCGGGGACGGGCGCGGGCACCGGCGCGGCGGGCCGGGCCGACGGCGTCGCCGCGGGCGTCCGACGCCTCGCGGGCGGTCACCTCGACGGGGTCGCGTCCCGCGTCCACGCCCGCCGCGGCTGGGACGACCTGGTGCTGCCCGTGACACCGACCGGGCAGCTGCGCGACCTCGTCGCGCGGTACCGGCAGCGGCGCACCGTGTTCGGCACGTGGGGGTTCCCCGCGGTGCCGTCGTCGGGTGTCGTCGCGCTGTTCGCGGGGCCGTCGGGGACGGGCAAGACGCTCGCGGCGGAGGTCGTGGCCGCCGACCTGGGGGTCGACCTGTACAAGGTCGACCTGTCGGCGGTCGTCAGCAAGTACATCGGGGAGACGGAGAAGAACCTCGAGCGGGTGTTCACCGCGGCCGCCTCGGGCGACATGGTGCTGTTCTTCGACGAGGCCGACGCGCTGTTCGGCAAGCGCACCGACGTCTCCAGCTCGCACGACCGGTACGCCAACATCGAGGTCGCCTACCTGCTGCAGCGGCTCGAGGTGTTCGACGGGCTGGTGATCCTGGCGACCAACCTGCAGGGCAACATCGACGACGCGTTCTGGCGTCGCATCGCGGTGTCCGTGACGTTCACGCCGCCGGACGAGGTGGAGCGGCGGCGCATCTGGCAGCGCGTGTTCCCGGCGGCCGCACCCGTCGAGGACGTCGACCTCGACGTCCTCGCGCGCCGGTTCAAGGTCACCGGCGGGGTGATCCGCAACGCGGCGCTCGGTGCGGCGTTCGCGGCGGCCGACGAGGGCGGCGCCATCACGATGGGTCGCGTCGTGCGGGCGCTGCAGCGCGAGCTCGTCAAGCTCGGCCACCTGTCCGTGATCGATCCCGCCGACGAGCCCGCGGGCCTGCCGGCCGTGCGGATCGGGGGCTGACACGGAACGGGCCGCCGCCACCGAGCGCGGGAGCGCTGCGACGCCGGGTGCGCGCGCGTCCGGCGGGACGGGGACGTCCGGCCGGTCGGGCGCGACCGCGTCACGCGCCACGGCCGGCGGGCGGACGTCCGCGCGGGCGACGACCCGCCCGGGAGGTGCGGGTGGCGCGGACGGAGGAGGTCGCGCGGGCGGGACGGTGGTGTCGAACGCTGCGGTCACCCGTGCGGCGCGTCAGGTCGGCGCGTCGCGTCCGGAGCGCGTGTCGCGGGTCGGGGTGGCGTCGGCGACGTTGACGGTGAGCCATCCGCACGACCCGGCGGAGCGGGAGGCGGAGGCGTTCGGTGCGCGGATCGCGCACGAGCGTGCTCCGTCTCCGGGGTCCGTGGAGCGCGCGTCGGAGGCCGGGCCGGCTCGCCCTCTCGCCACCGGGGGTGGGGTGGGGCTGGATCGCCCTCTCGCCACCAGGGGTGGGCGTGCGGCCGCCCCTGCGGGCGCGAGAGGTCGATCCAGCCCTGCCGGGGCGGCGCGCGCGGGCTCAGCGACCCCCGCCCCCACCCCCCTGGGCGCGAGAGGTCCTTCCAGCCCTGGGTCGGGCGGGGGCGGGGTGGCGCGCGACGGGGACGCCGGGTCGACGGCGTCGCAGGTGGCGGCCGGTGGTGAGGTGCCGGTCTCGGAGGCGACGCGGTCGCTGATCGCGAGCCCGGGCGGCGGGGTGCCGATCCCGGAGGCGGTGCGCGCGCGCATCGAGCCGCACCTGGGGGCGGACCTGTCGGGGGTGCAGGTGCACACCGGGCCGCCCGCCGCGGCCGCTGCGGGCGAGCTGCAGGCGCGCGCGTTCACGGTGGGCGCGCACATCTTCCTGGGCGAGGGGCAGTCCGTCGGCGACCTGGAGCTCATGGGTCACGAGGCCACGCACGTCGTGCAGCAGGTCGCGCTGGACACCTGGCGCGACACCGCGCGGGCGTCCGTCGCGCGCGACTTCGAGGCCTCGGACCTGCTGCCCGACTTCATCATCGACGGCGTGACCTCCGCCGTGCAGGCGATCCCCGGCTACTCGCTCGTCGGGATGATCACCGGCAAGGACCCCCTGACCGACGAGCCCGTGCGCCCGCCCGACCTCGAGCTGGTCGAGAAGATCCTCACCTGGGGGCCGTTCGGCGCGGCCGTCGGTCCGGTGCTGCAGGGCGTCGAGATCCTCGCGGACATCGTCGCCTACCTGCGCGAACGCATGGTCGCGCACAACCTCACGTGGGACCGGATCAGCACCGACATCGGCAACGCCTGGGACGAGATGGGCGTCACCGAGGGCATCAGCGGCAACGTCGCCATCCTCGAGCGCTACGTCGACGCGTTCCTCGCCGACGTGCGCGCGCTCGTCGAGGAGGTCAAGGACGCCGTCATCGCGCAGGTCCGCCTGGTCATCGCGAAGATCGCCGAGCCGCTGCTCCAGACCCCCGAGATCGCGCCGCTGTGGAACCTCGCCGTCAAGGTCTTCGGCCACAACCCGCTGACGGGCGAGTCCGTGGACGTGCCGACCGTCGAGATCCTCGCGGACTTCCTGCGGCTCATCGGCAAGGGCGCGGTCGTCGACCAGATGAACGAGCGCGGCACCCTGAAGGAGACCGCGGACTGGCTCGACACGATGATGGGCCGGTTCCTCGCCCTGGTGGGCCAGGCCGGTGCGCTGTTCGCCGACGCGTGGGACGCGATCAGCCCGTCGAACCTGCCGCGCCTGCTCGACACCCTGCCCGCACTCGCCGACCGCGCGTTCGCGCTGGTCAGCGACGTGGGCGCGTTCGCGTGGGACGTCGTCGCGCAGGTCCTGGTCCTGGTCAAGAAGTCGCTGCTGGAGTGGCTGAGCGAGCACGCGCACGAGATCCCGGGCTTCCACCTGCTGACCGTCATCATCGAGAAGAACCCGTTCACCGACGCCCGCGTCCCGCGCACGGGCGAGAACCTCATCCGCGGCTTCATCACCCTGCTGCCCGGCGGCGCCGCGATGTACGACCAGCTCGCCGAGTCCGGCGCCATCGCCCAGGCGGGCGGGCGGATCGACGGTGCCGTCGAGAGCCTCGGCATCTCCTGGGACCTCATCACCTCGACGTTCAAGGGCGTCTGGGACATCGTCACGCTGGAGAAGCTGCTCTCGCCGATCGACACGTTCAACGAGATCACCGCGAAGTTCGGTGAGCCGCTGGGGCGCATCTTCGAGTTCATCTCGATCGTCGTGCAGGTCGTCATCGAGCTGATCCTGCGGATGATGAACTTCCCGCCCGAGCTGGTGGGCAACGTCGTGGCGAACGCGGTCTCCGCGATCGACGACATCGTCAACGACCCCGTCGGGTTCCTGATGAACCTCATCGCGGCGATGAAGGCCGGGTTCTCGTCGTTCTTCGGCAAGATCGGGACCTACCTGCTGAACGGACTGGCGGACTGGCTGTTCCGCGGCCTGAGCAAGATCGGCGTCGAGCGGCCGACCGAGCTGACGCTCGAGGCGGCGATCACGCTGATCGTGCAGATGTCCGGCATCACCATGGAGGTGATCTGGCAGAAGCTCGCCACGCACCTGGGGCAGGAGACCGTCGACCGGATCCGCGGCGCGATCGAGATGGCCGGGGAGGCGTTCGCGTTCGTCAAGGAGGTCCAGGAGGGCGGGTTCTCCGCCATCTGGGCGCGGCTGACCGAGAAGCTGTCGATGCTGTGGGACACGTTGTTCGACATGGTCAAGGACTGGATCATGACGGAGATCGTCGACGCCGCGATCGCCAAGGTCCTGTCGATGCTGGACCCCACCGGGATCATGGCGGTCATCAACGGCGCTATCGCGTTCTTCCGGGCCGTGCAGTCGGTGCTGGACTACGTGCGCGAGCTGCTCGAGATCGTCGACTCCTACGTCTCGACGATCGGGGCGATCGCCAAGGGCGACGTCGGGCCGGGCGCCGCGATGCTCGAGGGCGGGCTCGCCGCGGCGGTGCCGGTCGCGATCGGGTTCCTCGCCAACCAGGTCGGCCTGGGGGACGCGCCGGAGAAGATCGCCGAGTTCATCATCGGGCTGCGCGAGAAGCTGTTCGAGGCGCTGGACTGGCTCATCGAGCAGGCCGTCGCGATGGGGCGGGGGGCGCTGGCGGCGCTCACGGGGACGGGCGACCCCGAGGGTGCGGAGGGCGCCGGGCCCGAGCCCGCGCCCGCGGACTACGAGGAGGTCCCGGTCGACGAGACCGTGCACGCGCCCGACGGCGACCACCACCTGCGCGACGACGGCACCGCCAACGCGCTGGTGCTGCACAGCACGCCCGTGCCCCTGAGCGCCATGGAGCGTGCCGGCGAGCCGCTGGCGCCGCTCCTGGCGGCGTTCGACACCGCGAAGCAGGACTTCGTCGCCGCGCGGACGGCGTGGCGTGCCTGGCTCGACGCCGGACGGCCGAACCCGCGCCCGACGGCGAACCTCGGCGCGACGCGCGCCCGGCTCGTCACCGCGCTGAACGCGCTCGTCACGTACGCCGGCGGCGGACGGCCCGGGTACCCCGGGGCGAGCGCACCGAACATCGGCGACACCGCGAAGCACGGCAACCAGCCGCCGCGCATCCGTGGCCCGGTGCTCTCCTCGGTGCGCAGCGAGGACCCGATCTGGCAGCAGGAGTCCGAGCACGTCCTGCCGTTCGGGACGGGGCGCCAGCTGTGGACCGCGCTGACCGCGTCCGCGCCCGAGCGTGGTGAGTGGCAGGACATGTCGCAGACCACGGTCGTCCTCTACTTCGGTGCCGCCCGCATCAAGACGCCCGCCGACAACGACCTCACGGAGCAGGCGAAGACCGCGGGGTCGGCGGCGGCGGTCCGGTTCGGCGGTGTGCTCGACGTCCTGGTGGGCAATCCCGAGAACTCGGGAGCCCTGGACGAGGCGCTGGATCTCACGGCCATGTTCATGAACGCGCTGCGACCCGCGGCGAACGCGGCGATGAACCGCACGGTCGACGCCATCCGCGAGGAGAACGCCGAGATCGCCGCAGGCTTCCAGGACACCAACGGCGTCCGCCGGGGTCCGGACGGTGCGGCCGAACCCGCCGTGCCGGCGTTCGGCGTCATCGGCGCCGCGGTCGCCACCCAGCTCGGTGAGGTCGAGGACATGGCGGAGACCGCGCTCAGGGGTGTGCTCAAGGAGCTCCTCATCGACCCGACGGCACGCCGACAGGGGTGAGGACGCCCCAGCGGGAGGGTCGTGCGCGGAGCGGTCGTCCTCGACGCCCGCCTCAGCGATCGCCGACCCGCACCTCGCGCCCCTCGACCGGCGGCCCGGCCACGAGCGTCGTCGCGACCGTCAGCGGCGCGATGAGGACGACGTCGAGCGCGGGCTTGAGCTCCCCGCCGAGCGCGTTCCACAGGTCGGGCGCGGAGCGGTCGCCGGACGGGGGGAGCCCGACGGTCAGCGGGACGTGCGCACCGTCGAGCACCCCACCGAGGTGCACCGCGGGGATCGCGTCGAACCGCACGAGGTTCGCCAGCACGAGGCCCAGCAGCGTGTGCTCGTCCTCGGGGCGCTGCGTCCACGCCGTCACCAGGTACGACAGCCGGTACCAGCGCGGCCCCGGGGAGTAGCCGACGACGCGTCCCCGCTCGTCGTGGACGGTGCGGGACTGCACGTCGCGACGGTCGACCTCCTCGCGCAGGTCGTAGAGGAACACGTTGACGACGGGTCCGGTCCGGCGTGCGGCCCAGCTCGACGTCGGCGCGTCGAGGACGACCTCGGCGGGCTGACCGCGCAACGCCTCGGCCTGCAGCAGCGCGACGAGCGCGTCGTCGGCGTCCGAGATCATGCGCCACCCCCTCGTCGGGCCCGTCGTCGGGCCATCGTCCCGCCGGACCGCACCGCGCGGGCCGGCACCGGCGTCCGCCTGCCCCAACGGGCACGGAGTGTGAAGGGTTGTTGCCGGACAGCGGCAACAACCCTTCACGCTTGTCCTGGTTCATCCTGTTCTTGGCGGCTGCCGCGGCCTACCGTGAGGTATGGCCGTGCTGTCGGCGCAGGAGATCTACCGGTACGCGCGCCTGGCGGGGTTCGGCCCCGACCAGGCGCAGACGATGACCGCGATCGCCCTGGCCGAGTCTGGGGGGAACACCGGCGCGCACAACCCCGTCGGTGAGGACTCGCGCGGCCTCTGGCAGATCAACGTGGCCGCGCACCAGGACCTCGCGGGCGTCGACCTGTCGGACCCGCTGGAGAACGCGCGGGCCGCGTACCGGGTGTCGGGGCAGGGCGACAACATCTCGCCGTGGACCGTCACGCACGGTGGCGGCGACGCGCGCTACCTGCAGTTCCGGGACGAGGCGCAGACGGCCGCACAGCTCGCGGGCGACCCCGCCGGCGGCGTGTGGTCCGGGACGGACGGCTACGGGCACGTCGTCGGGGCGGGCGGCGGGGGCGACCCGCTGGCGGAGGTCGCGGCCGGCGGGGCCCCGGCCGGGGGCAGCCTGCTGCAAGCCTTCCTCGACGCGGCGACGGCCCAGGCGGGCGACAGCTACGTGTTCGGCGCGACGGCGAGCATCGACGACGCGGACCCGGACACGTTCGACTGCTCCGAGCTGGTGAAGTGGGCGGCGGGACGTCAGGGTGTCGACGTGCCCGACGGGACGTGGCTGCAGTACCTGGACCTCAAGTCCGACGGCGCGACGATGTCCGTCGAGGAGGCGATCAACACCCCCGGCGCACTGCTGTTCTCGTTCCCGTCCGAGCCGCAGCCCGGGCAGGGGCGCCCGTCGAGCGCGCACGTCGCGATCAGCCTGGGCGACGGCCGCACCATCGAGGCCGCGAACCCCCGCAAGGGCGTGATCTTCGGCGAGGCCGAGGGGCGCTTCAACTTCGCCGGGTTCGTCCCGGGGCTGACGGACGGCACGGTCGGCCCTGCCGGTCCCGTGGGCGTCGACCCGGGCCTGGACTCCGACGGCGACGGCATCACCGACGTCCTGGAGCAGCGCCTCGGTCTCGACGCCTACCTCGCGGACACCGACCTCGACGGGTCGTCCGACGGGTACGAGATGCTCGTGCTGGGCACGAAGGCCGAGGCGGCGGACTCCGACGGCGACGGCGTGTCCGACGGGCAGGAGCAGCTGCTGGGTACCGACCCGCTGCGGGCGGACACGGACGGCGACGGCGCGCTCGACGGCGGCGCCGGCGGCCCGGACACCGACGCGGACGGGCTGTCCGACGCGCTCGAGCAGATCATGCGCACCGACCCCTTCGCCGCCGACACGGACCACGACGGCTTCGTCGACGGCGCCGAGCAGTCCGCGGGCTTCGACCCGCTCGACGCGGTGAGCAACCCGCTCGCGTCCGTCGCCGTGGACGACGCCTCTCTCTAGCCCGTCGGCGGAGCACGTCACCCGTCCGCGCCCGTCGTTCACTCCTGAGAACTGGGCGATCGTTCAGGACGTCTGTCCAACATTCCGATGACCTCAGAAGCCCTGAGTCGAGCGCGCCATGCCCTGCGCCGACGTCACGTCCTTCTGAGGAGCGTCCGTGCCCCTGTTCTCCCCGAGGTCTGCGCGCGCGCCCAGGTCCCGCACCACCACCCTGGCGACGCACCGCACCCGTCGCGGCGCAGGCGTCGCGCTCGTCGCGGCGACGGCGCTGGTCGCGTCGGGACTGCCGGCCGTGGCCGCCCCGTTCACCCTGACCTACCCGACGGTCTTCATCTCCCAGCTCGTCTCGGGTGACAGCACGACCACGATGCGCACCATCGTGCAGTCCCGCCTGGCCAACGCCGGTCGCGGCGGCGTCACCATCGCCTCGCTCGGCAGCCGCGCAGGGTTCCTCTACAACGCGGTGGACTACCGCCCGTCGGACAACTACCTGTACGGGGTCGCCTCGAACGGCCAGCTCGTGCGGATCCAGCACGACGGCACGGCGACCCAGCTCGGGACGATCGCGGGCGTGTCCACCGGCCAGTACTCCGGGGCCTTCGGTGCCGCGAACACGCTCTACGTGCGGCCGACGGGGAGCTCGACGTCGATGCGGGCGGTCGACGTGGTCGCCCGGACCTCGACCGCGGTGACGCTCTCGGAAGCGGTCACCATGAACGACTTCACGTTCTGGCAGGGCTACCTGTGGGGCGTGGAGGTCGCTGCCGGTCCTGGGACCATCCCGATCCGGACGCTGAAGCGGATCAGCACGACCGGTCAGGTCACCTCGATCGACGTCACGAACCTGTTCCCGGACACCGACGACTCCACGGGGGGTCTCGGCACGGGCTACGGCGCCGCCTGGGTCTACGGCAACGGCAACCTGGCCTTCAGCTACAACAACACGGGCAACATCACGCAGCTCCGGGTGACGAACCCGAGCGCGACGCTGCCCACCGCGGCGCTGGTCTCGACCATCGCCGGTCCGCCCACCAGCCAGAACGACGGCGCGACGTCGCCGTCCAGCCCGACGGACCTCACGGTCGACGTGACGTCCCCGGCGCCGGCAGCGCCGAGCGCGCCCATCACCTGGACCGTCGTGGTCACGAACTCCGGTGACGCGGGGTCCTCCGGGGCGACGTTCAACTTCCCGGTCCCGACGGGCGTGGGTCTCACCGACGCCGGCCTCGACACCGGCTGCACGCTCACGTCCGGTGTCGTGCAGTGCGTCGTCGGGCAGCTCGCGCCCGCGGCGAGCGACACGTACACCTTCACCGGCACCGCACCGGCGTCCCAGCCCGTCTCGACGAGCTCGACCGTCACCATCATCGGCAACGAGCAGGACCTCGACGACAACACGGACACGCTCGTCGTCGCGCCGCAGGCCCAGGCCCTCACGACGACGGGTGTCGGCACCGCGGTGCAGCAGCACGCGGTCACCGTCCCCACGGGCGGCACGCTGAAGCTCCTGGTCGGCTCGACGCCGGTCGACAGCCTCGTGGTCGCCGACGTCGGCACCTACGCCGTCTCCGGCACGAACCTCACGTTCACACCGGAGCTCGGGTTCGTGGGCCAGGCCCCCGCGGCTTCGTTCCGCGTCACGCTCGGTGCCGAGACGGGCACCGGCACCTACGTCGCCACCGTCACCCGGCCCGCAGCGCCCGCGCCGGGCGACCTGCTCACCTCCGGCTCGTCGCCGGCCACCCAGACGGCGACGGTCACGATCCCGCCGTCGGGCTCCGTCCGGCTGCTCGACGGCAGCGGCAACCCCACCACGACCCTCACGGTCACCGGCGGCTCCTACGCCCTGGCGACCGCCACGGGCGTCATCACCTTCACCCCCGACCCGCTGTTCGTCGGTGAGGCCCCCGCCGCGCCGTTCCGCGTCACCGACGCGTACGGCCAGACGGGGCAGGCCCGGTACGTCCCGACGGTCACCGCACCCGCGGGTCCGTCCGCCTCCCCGTACACCTCCACCGGTGTGGGGACCACGGTCCAGCATCCGGCCACGACGGTGCCGATCCCGGTCGGCGGCTCGGTCCGCCTCGTGTCGGGCGGCGCAGCGGTCACCTCGGTCACCGTCGCCGGCGAGGGCACGTACTCGATCGACACCACGACGGGCCGGCTGTCGTTCGCGCCCGTCCTGGGCTACGAGGGCACCGCCGCGTCGGCGACCTACCGTGTGACGGACGCCTACGGCCAGACCGCCCAGAGCACCTACACCGCCACGGTCACCGCGCCCGACGCACCCGTCGTCACGGACCGCACCAGCACGGGCGTCGGCACGGCGCCGCAGGGCACGACGGTCACCGTCCCGACCCAGGGCGCCATCGTCCTGCTCGGTGGCGAGTCGTCGACCCGCGTCGTCGTCGACGACGAGGGCGTCTACACCCTCGACCCGAGCACGGGCGCGATCACGTTCACGCCGGAGCTCGGCTTCCAGGGCGCCGCCGCGGCGGTGACCTTCGAGGTCACCGACGCGTACGGCCAGCCGTCCGAAGCGACCTACACCCCGACGGTGACGCCGCCGGCGCCGCCCGTGGCCCCCGAGGCCACGTCGACGGGCCCGGCCGTGACGCCGCAGGACCTCACGGTCACCGTCCCCGCCGGTGGCGCCGTCGCGCTGTCGGGCGGTGGCTCGCCGACCAGCGTCGTGGTCGACGACGAGGGCACCTACGAGCTCGACCCGGCGACGGGGACGATCACGTTCACACCCGTCCTGGGCTTCTCGGGCGAGTCCGCCGGCGTCGCGGTCGTCGTGACCGACGCCTACGGCCAGTCGGACACCGGCTCCTGGACGCCGACGGTCACCGCACCGCCCGCGCCGCAGCCGTTGCCGGCGGCGACCGAGGGCGTGGGTACCGCCGCGCAGTCGACGACCGTCACGATCCCGGAGTCGGGCTCGGTGGCGCTCCTCGGCGGCGAGTCGCCGACCCGCGTCGCCGTCGACGGCCAGGGCGTCTACACGCTCGACCCGGCCACCGGCGTCATCACCTTCGCGCCCGAGCTGGGCTTCGAGGGCGACGCGGACGGCGTCACCTACGAGGTGACCGACGCGTACGGCCAGTCGGCGGACGCCGTCTACACCCCGACCGTCGAGGCCCCGCCGGCCCCCGCGCCGACGCCCCTGACGTCGTCCGGCACCGGCGAGGAGCCGCAGGGCCCCACCACGTCGGTGACCGTCCCCGCGGACGGCTCCGTCGGCTTCCTCGACGCCGACGGTGACGTCGTCGCCGCGCTCGTCGTCGACGGCGTGGGCACCTACACCGTCACGCCCGAGGGCGTGGTGACGTTCGCCCCGGAGCTCGGCTTCCAGGGCACCGCGCCGCCGGTGACGGTCCAGGTGACGGACGCCTACGGGCAGACCGGCACCGCGACGTACACCCCGACGGTCACGGCGCCCGCGCCGCCGCAGGTGAGCGACCCGACGTCGTCGGGCCCCGCCGAGCAGACCCAGACCGTCGGCGTGCCCGTCCCCGAGGGCGGCTCGGCAGCCCTCGTGGACGAGGACGGCGACCTGGTCGACACGCTCGTCGTCCCCGGTGAGGGCACCTACGTCCTGGACCCGGCGACGGGCGAGATCGTCTTCACCCCGGAGCGCGGGTACGCCGGTCAGACCGGTGGGGTGACGGTCCGCGTGACGGACGCCTACGGCCAGAGCGACGACGCGCGGTACGCGCCGCTCGTCCTCGCCCCTGCCGGCCCCGCCGCGACCGACGCGACGACGACGGGCGTCGGCACGACGCCGCAGACCACCACCGTCCCGGTCCCGGCCGGCACGACGGTGCGGCTCGTCGACGGTGCGCAGCTCGTCGTCCGGGTGGACGTCGCGGGCGAGGGCGAGTACGTCCTCGACCCGGGCACGGGCGTCATCACCTTCACGCCCGTCCTGGGCTTCGAGGGTGAGGCCGGCGGCGCGACGTTCCGCCTCACCGACGCGTACGGCCAGAGCGACGACGGCACGTACACGCCGACGGTCCTGCCGCCGTCCGCACCGGCGGCGAGCGACCGGACGTCGTCCGGCCCCGCTGCCACACCTCAGAGCACGACGGTCACGGCCCCGGCCGGTGGCTCCGTCACGCTGCTGGACGCCGACGGCGACGCGGTCGGCTCGGTGACCGTGGCCGGTCAGGGCACCTACGTGCTGGACCCCGGCACGGGCGTCGTCACCTTCACCCCGGCCCGGGGGTTCTCCGGGGTCGCGACGCCGGTGACCTTCAGGGTCACGGACGCCTACGGCCAGGCAGCCGAGGCGACCTACACCCCGACCGTCGTCCCGCCCGCCCCGCCGACGGCGACGTCCGCCACCACGACGGGCGTCGGCACCGCGGTGCAGACGACGACGTTCCCGGTCCGCGAGGGTGTGACCATCGCGCTGCGGGGTGCCGGCGGCGCCGCGGTCACGACCGTCACGATCGACGGACAGGGCACCTACGTGCTGGACCCCACGACGGGTGTGGTGACCTTCGCCCCGGTCCTCGGGTTCGCCGGTACGGCCACCCCGGTGACGGTCGTCCTGACCGACGCCTACGGCCAGACCGCGACGGCGACCTCCACCCCGACGGTCGTCCTGCCGGCGCCGCCGACGGCGGCCCCGCAGACGTCGTCGGGCCCGCAGGGCACCGCGCAGCACCCGGCGACGACGGTCGTCGTCCCGCCGGGCGGGTCGGTGACGCTGCTGGACGCGGACGGTCGGGCGACCACGTCGGTCGTGGTCCCCGGGCAGGGCACCTACACGCTGGACCCGGCCACGGGTGCGCTGACGTTCACCCCGGTCGCGGGCTTCTCGGGCACGGCGACGCCGGCCTTCTACCGCGTGACGGACGCGTACGGCCAGACGGTGACGTCGACCTACGCCGCGACGGTCGAGGCGGCCCCGGCCGCCCCGCCCGCGGCGGCGGCAGCGGCGCTCGCCGTGACGGGCACGGAGCCCGGCGCGCTGCTGGCGGGCGTGGCGCTGCTCCTGCTGGCCGGCGCGGCGCTGGTCGCCACGGCGCGACGTCGGCGGGCCTGACGACGGCGCCTCCGGGCGCGTCGGGTCGCAGGCCGGTCATCCCCACGGGGGTGGCCGGCCTGCGGCGTCTGCGGTCCGTCGGTGCGCGACCCGGGTGGGCGTGGGTCAGATGAGGCCGTGACGGACCGCGTACGCCACCGCGTGCGTGCGGTTGCGCAGGCCGAAGCGCCGCGTGAGGTCCTGCACGACGACCTTCACCGTGCGCTCGGAGTACGACAGCCGCCGCGCGATCTCCCGCGTGTCCGCGCCCTCGCCCAGCAGGCGCAGCACGTCGCGCTCGCGGTCGTTGACCCCGGTGAGCGCCAGGACCTGGGCCGTCGCGCGTGACGGCGTCGCGGTGTGCTCCGTGGCGGTGCGCGGCAGGAGCGCGGCGAGCAGGTCGACGGGGACCACGGCCTCGCCGGACGCGACGGCGTGCAGCATCGCCCCCACACCCTCGGGCGAGACCTCGCGACGACGCACCACCCCGACCGCACCGGCCTGCACGACGAGCGCGACGGCCTCGGTGCTCACCTCGCCGACCACCAGCACGGGCCGGCAGCCGGGGTGCGACGCGAGGCGGCGGACCGCGTCGACCGCTCGCGCCGTGACCGTCTCGAGGACGACGACGACGACGTCGGCCTGCGCCAGGTCGGCGGGTTGCTCGACGTCGACGTGCTCGACCTGCACGTCGACGAGCGCGTCCATGACCGACCGCAGGCCGGCTCGCGTCAGCGCGTCGCCCCCCTGGACGGCGACGCGCAGCCGCAGGGCGATCCCCGCGGTGCGGACGGACTCGAGCGGACGCAGCGGGTGCACGGTCGCGGTGGTCATGGCCGCAGCGTCGCGGGAGCTGCTCAACGAGCCCTCCACAGCCGCTCAACACCCGCTCAACACCCCCGACTTCACCCACCCCACCGCCCCCACCCCGCCGACCGGAACCTGGCTCACCGTCGGGACCCCGGGAGGGGACCGGTGTTCCGGTCGGCGGGGTGACCCGGTGGGGGTGGGTGGTGCCTGTTGGGGCATCGGGGCGGGGGTGGGGTGGCGGGGGACGGTGGCGGTGGGAGCATGCGGGGATGGGGGACGTGGAGCGGCTGCTCGACGCGGTGGGCGACGCTGCCGTGCGGGCGCAGCGGGACGACCTGGTGCAGCGCGTGCGGGTGGCGCGGGTGCGGCTGGACGACCCGGCGTTCCGCGTCGTCGTGTGCGGGGAGTTCAAGAAGGGCAAGAGCTCGCTGGTGAACGCGCTGCTCGGCGCGCGGGTGTGTGCCACGGACGCCGACGTCGCGACGGCCGTGCCCACGTACGTGCGGTGGGGCGAGCGGGTCGCGGCGCGGGTCCTGGCCGAGGAGCAGCCCGACGCGGCGGGCCTGCGTGACGTCGCCCCGGCCGACGTCCCCACGGCCTCGACCGGCGGCGCGGGGGCGACCGGGCGGGCCGTGGAGATCCGGCTGCCGCGGGAGCTGCTGCGTGGCGGGCTCGTGCTGGTCGACACCCCGGGCATCAGCGGGGGCCTGGCGTCGTCGCACGCGGGGGTCGCGCTGCGCAGCCTCGCGGTCGCCGATGCCCTGCTGTTCGTCACGGACGCGGGCTCCGAGCTCGGCGCCGCGGAGATCGAGCTGCTGCGCCAGGCGGCTGCGCTGTGCCCCGTCGTGCTGGTGGGCCTGACGCGGACGGACCTGTTCGCGCACTGGCGGCGCATCCGCGACGCCGACGTGCACCACCTGCGCGTCGCGGGCGTCCGCGCCGACGTCTTCCCGCTGTCCGCACCGCTGCGGCACGCGGGCCTGCGCGCGCAGGACCGCGACCTGCTGGCGGAGTCCGGGTACCCGGCGCTCGCGGCGCGGCTCCTCGACGAGCGGGTGCGGGCCGCGGGCACGGGGGAGGCCGCGGCGGCGGCGGTCGCGGCGAGCACGCTCGGGCAGCTGCTCACGGCGCTGACGGCGGAACGCGAGGGGCTCGCGGACGACGCGACGGCGCGCGAGCGCAGGACCGCCTGGGAGCAGGCGCGGGCGCGCGCGGCGGACCTGCGCGGTGCGGGCGCCCGCTGGCAGCAGGTGCTGTTCGACCGCACGTCGGACCTGGCCTCCGAGGTCGAGTCGGACCTGACGGTGCGGCTGCGGGCGCTGCGCCGCGACGCCGTCGCGCACATCGCGGAGCTACCGGCCACGCGCCTGGAGGCGGACCTCGGGCCGTGGCTGCAGCAGCGCACGACCACCGCGCTGCTCGACCACCAGGCGCTGGTGCGCACGCTCGCGGACCAGGTGGCCGACGCGGTGGCCGAGCAGTTCGGCTCCGCGGCGTGGGAGCTGCGGCAGGGCGTCGCGACGGGCGGCGACGGCGCCGGTGGGGTGGACGTCGCGTTCGTCGCCGCGCCGGGGACGCGCGCGTCGCGCCTGGACCTGGGGCTGGTCGCGCTGCGCGGGGGGTCGGCCGGCGCGATGATCAGCCACGGCGCCGGCCTGGTGCTGGGGCTGGCGCTGCCCGTGGTGCTGCCGGTCGCGGTCGTGCTGTCCGCGGTGCTCGCGGGCCGGTCGTGGCACGCGGCCCGCGCGGGCCAGCTGCGGGCGCTGCGCGCCGAGACCGAGCGGGCCGTCGGCGCGTACCTCGAGGAGGTCGACACCGCGGCCCGCAAGCAGAGCCGCGCGGCCGTCCGGGGCCTGCAGCGGTTGCTGCGCGAGACGTACGCGGCGCGCGCCGCGGAGCTGCTCGCGACCGCGACGACGGCCGTCGAGCAGCTGTCGACGGCCATCGCCGAGGACGACACCGCGCGCATGGCCCGCACGGCGCGCGTCGACGCCGAGCTCGACCGGCTGCGCGACCTCGCCGCCCGGACGCAGGGCCTGCTCGCACCCCTCCTGGCGGCGCGGCAGGCGACGATCCCGGTCCCGCAGGGCACGACGTGAGCACGTCCACCGCCGACGCGGTCCGGGGTCTGCTGCGCGACGCGGTCGACGCCTACGCGGGCACGCCGCACGCGCCCGCGCTGACCGCCGCGGCGGAGCGCCTGGACGGCCCGTTGCGCGTGGCCTTCGCCGGCCGGGTGAAGGCGGGCAAGTCGACGCTGCTCAACGCGCTCGTCGGGCAGCGGCTCGCCGCGACCGACGCCACCGAGTGCACGCGCCTGGTCACGACGTACGTCGACGGGCCGGCCGCGCGCGCCTGGGCGGTGCTGCGGGCGGGCGGTCGGCAGCAGGTCGCGTTCGTGCGGGAGGCTGGGCAGACCCGCGTGGACCTGGGGGCGCTGGCGCTCGACGACGTCCACCGGCTCGTCGTGGAGTACCCGTCCTCCCGCCTGGAGCGCCTCACGCTCGTCGACACCCCCGGGCTGGCGTCCGCGCGCGCCGAGGTGTCGGCCCGCACCGAGGACTTCCTGCTCGGCGACGACGAGGGCGCGGACAGCGCCGACGCCGTGCTCTACCTGCTGCGCCAGGTGCACGAGGCGGACGTCGACTTCCTGCGCGCGTTCCACGCCGAGGACGACACGTGGGCCGTCACGCCCGTCAACGCCGTGGGCGTGCTGTCACGCGCGGACGAGACGGGCGGCGGCCGCGAGGACGCGCTCGCCGTCGCGGAGCGCATCGCCGCGCGGTACCGGGCCGACGCGCGCGTGCGGGCGCTCGTGCAGACGGTGGTGCCCGTGTGCGGGCTGCTCGGGCTGGCGTCCGTCGAGCTCACGCAGGCCCGGTACGCGCACGTCGAGGCGCTCGCGGGCGAGCCGGCGCACGTGCTGCTGTCCGCGGACCGGTTCCTGCGGGCAAGCGGCTCGGTGCCGTCGGACGCGCGCGCCGTCCTGCTCGACGACCTCGGGCTGTTCGGGGTGCGGCTCGCGGTGGGTGCCGTGCGCGACGGGACGGCCCCGGACGCCTCCGCCCTCGCGACGGTGCTGCGCGTCGCCAGCGGTCTCGACGACGTGCGCGACCTGCTGCTGCGCCGGTTCGTCGCTCGGTCGGGGGCGCTGCAGGCGCAACGGGCGCTGCGGGCCGTCGAGACGCTCGTCGCCCGGGACCCGGTCGCGGGCGCCGACCGGCTGGCGCGGCGGTGCGAGGAGGTCGTCGCCGGTGCGCACGACCTGGTGGAGCTGCGCCTGCTGGCCGACCTGCGCACCGGCGAGCTCGACCTGGGCGACGACGCGTCCCGCGACGAGGCGGAGCGTCTGCTGGGTGCGGAGGGCGACGACCCGCGCACCCGCCTGAACCTCCCGCCGGCGGCCCCGGAGTCGGAGGCGCCGGAAGGGTCAGGCATCCGACCACTTCTCGCACCCGCGGAGCCGGATGTGACCACTTCCGGGCGGTCCGCCGTCGACCCCGAGGTGCGGGCGGCCGCCGTCTCCGCCCTGCGCAGCTGGCAACGGCGGGCTGCGCACCCCTTCGCCGGGCCCGACGTGCGGCGCGTCGCCGAGGTGCTGCGGCGCACGTGCGAGGGGTTGGCGACGGATTCGCGGTGAGCAGGGTCGACGAGGGCTGGTGACCGGTCCCGGCAGAGCTCACGGCTCTGCCGGCGTCGGCGGGGAGCGACCAGACGGCGCGCGACCTGCAGGAGTCGCCCCTGCAGGCCGGCAAGCTCCGCGCGGTCGTCCGACGGACCTCCTGATCGCCGGGATCGCGCGCATCCACCAGGCGACCGTCGTGCACTACGACGCCGACTACGAGCACCTCGCGTCGGTCGAGCCGGAGTTCCTGCAGATGTCGATCGTCCCTCGCGGCACGGTTCCCTGACGCGGGCCCCGGGTCGTCCCTGCGCCTGCCGCGCATGTGCACCACGTCGCCCCGCTCGTGTCGTGGCAGCAGAAGGGGCGGGATCCTGCCCACCTCTCACGCCGGGCGAGCCGGGTCCTGACCACTTCTGCGGGGGCATCGGGGCCGGACGGGAGCGTCAGCCCCCTCCGAAGCACGGCGACGGGGTCGAGGGGTGGTGGAACACCGCGACCGGCCCGGTCGACCGATCGAGGCCGTCGACGACGGTGACGGTCTCCGGCGGCGAGGGGGGAGGGGTGTCGCTCGCGAGCTGGTCGACGTCCGAGGAGTACTCGTAGGTGCGGTCGGTGCCGGTCGTGTCGACGGCCGGGATCGTCAGGCCCCCGGCCCCGGTGACGGTGTGCCGGTCGGACCCGCCGACGGTGGCGTCGCGTACCTCGACGATGACCCTCGTGATCCACCGGGACCGGGCCACGCCGTCGGCGGTGTAGTTCATCGAGACCTGGCAGGACTCCGCGCTGAGCACCTCGGCCGGCGCGTCGGTGTGCACGGTGATGGCGTACGGCTCCTGCGGCTCGGCGGCCTCCAACCGGATCGTGACGCCGGACTGGGGCCCGTCGCCCGGGGGCGCACCCACCAGCTGCAGCTCCACGGTCGTCGGTGCGCCGCTGGGGTCCAGGGAGACGGTCGACGGGCCGGAGAGCCACCCGGGCAGCGTGAGCGACGCGGTCTGCGTCGTGCGGCACTGGCGTGCCTCGGCGGTGAACGTCCCGGTGGGCAGGGTCCGCAGGTCGACCGAGTGGTCGTCGCCGCTACCCGAGCCGTTGATCGTCATGTGGCACACGTACTTGACCCAGATCTCCATGCTCGCCGTGACCGGGGTGCCCCGGTCCGTCACGGTCAGCGAGACGGTGACGTCGGCGTCCTGGACCTCCAGCACGAGCGGGTCACCGGGTGCGGGCGGGGTCCACGCCGGCGGCGGGGCCCCGGACGGGGTCGAGACGTGCCACACCCACGACGCACCCGGCGACGCGCCGGTAACCGTCGGGACGACCGTGGCCGTGGTGTAGGGCTGGACCTCGGGCTGCCCCGCCTGGTGCGGGTCGAGCACGAGCGAGACGGTGGGTGCGGGGGTCGTCGGGGTCGGCGACGTGGTCGGCGTGGGGCTCGCGGTGGGCGAGGGAGCGGGCGTGCCGTCGCCCCGTCCCGGTCCGGGCCGGGACCCGGGGCCGGGAGCGCCGGGTGCCGCGGGTCCGCCGGGCGTGCCGGGCCGGTCGGACGACCCGGGCGGTCGGCGTCCCGCGTCGGGCCGGTCGGCGGGCGGGACGGGTGCGTCGGGGTCGTCGGCCTCGGCGGGCTGGTCGGCGTCGGGGGAGTCCTGCGCCTCGGGGGCGCCCTCGGGCGTCGCGCCCTCCGGCGTCACGACCTCGGCGCCCTCGCCGGTCTCCGGGTCGTACTTCTGCACCGCGTGCGCCGTCCAGCGGCCCCCGCTGAGCGTGAGCACGCCGGCGTCCGCGCCGTCGAGGTCGTTGAAGAAGACGAACCCGTCCCGGGCGTGCAGCTCCACGCGGTGGCCCGGCTCGGCGAGCGCGACGTGGTCGAGGACGGTGCCGGCGTCGGTGTCGACGACGGCGGTCGTGCCGGTGGTGTGGTCGGGGACGAACACGTACCGCCCGGACTGCGCGAGGGCCCCGTAGTCGGGCTGGTCGCCGGCCTGCGTGAGGTCGACCGTGCGGGTGCAGTCGTCGGTGGTGGTGGCGGTGACGAGCAGCGCGCGCGCCTGGGCGACGGCGACGTACACCTCGTCACGGGTGGTCGAGCCGAGGACCTGGACGTCGTCGGCGGGCCGGGTGTCCAGGCAGCGGGCGGGGCCGGGGCGCGCGTCGTCGCCGACGGTGTGCACGGCGCCGTGCGTGGGGTCGACGAGCACGGCGGCGCCGCGGACCAGGACCAGGCGCGCGGTGGCGGTCGCGGCGTCGGTGCGCCGGACCGTGCGGGTGTCATCGCCGGTGGTCACGCGCGTGAGGGTGCCCGCGGGGGTGTCCAGCGCCCACAGGTCACCCGCGTCGTCGACGACGGCCTGCCCGGGGCCGGGCTGCGCGGTCAGCGTCACCTCGTCGCGCACCGCGAGGGTCCGCGGGTCGACGCGGGCCGCGGTGCGGGCGCCGGCGTCCAGGACGCGGACGACGTGCGCGTCGCCGGGTCCGGAGTCGTTCTGCAGGACGTCGAGCGAGCCGCCGGCCGTCCCGAGCGCGACGGGGGTGCCGACGGCGAACGTGGCGTCGTCGAGGCGTGCGACCGTGCCGGCGTCGTCGTCGACGAGGTACGCGCCACCGTCACCCTGGGCGACGCGCAGCGCGTGCCCGGCGCCCGGGACGCCCACGCCCGCGACGACGTCCTCGGACGCCCCGTCGAGCAACGTGGCCAGGCCCAGCTCCGGGGAGACGACCCACGCCGTGCCCGCCGTCTGGTCGAGGAGGTGCGCGGCGTGCCCGCTGCCGAACGTCGCGGCCAGCGCGAGGGGCGCGGCCACGGCGAGCGCGGTGCCGCAGGTCAGCGCCATGCGTGCGCGAGGGCGGACGCGGGCCAGGAGTCCCGCCACCCGGGCGTTCGTCCCGGACCCGTCGCCCGCCATCGCTTCCCCCTCGCGGGCGGACGCCGGCCCTCCACCGGCGTCCGCCCGTCCACCTGGGAGGGGGCGTGGACGGTCGTCCTGATACGTCGGGCGCGACGAGGTCGATCCCGCGCGCCAGCAGGTTCACGGCTCGGCCGGTGCGGGAGTGGTCGGACATCCGCTCACTTCTCGCGCTCCGCGAGTTGGATCTGACCACTTCCGCGGGGCGTGCTGCAGGCGCGGTGCCGGGTCACCAGCAGTCGTCGGCGGCGTTGGTGACGGGGGATGACGCGCCCGACGAGTCGGTCGCGCGGACGCTCCACCCGGCGCCGCCGACGAGGGCAGGGTCGAGCTCGATCCAGAACAGCTTGGGTGCCTTCGAGCTGTTCGTCATTGGGTGGGTGTCGCCGTTGACGGTGAGCCGCACGTCGAGGTTCGACAGGTCCCCGTCGTCGTACGTCGCCCAGAACTGCACCATGCCTCCGCTGACGAGGCAGAAGGCGTACCCGTCCGGGAGGTCGTCGCTGGGGATGATGGCCGGCGGCACGTTCGCCAGGACGTCGAGTCCTTCCTCCTGCGGCGTGTCCAGCTCCAGCCGCACGGTGACGGCGGCGGTGTTGCGCCCGTCGACCGGTGGGTCGCCGGTGCGCGTCACCGTGAGCCAGGACGAGTCCGACGGCGACAGCGTGTACGTGCCGCCGCCGCTGAGCCACGAGGGGACGACGAGCGTCACCTGCTCCTCGTAGCAGCCGGGGATCCCGACGACGACCTCGTCCGTCGACCCGATCGCGGGCAGGTCCAGCTCGACGGTCTGCACGGACAGGTCGCACACGTACACGACGGGCACGTCGATCGAGCGCGAGTCCTGCGAGCCGCCGGACACCACCGTGAGCGTGACGGTGAGCGTGCCGACGCCTCCGACGTGACCGAGCTCGAGCGGGTCGCCGGGGGCCGGCGGCGTGAACGGGACCTCGCCCGACGCGTCGTTGACGGCCGTCCACGTCCACGTCGCGCCGGGGGCCGCGTCGGCGACCTCGGCGACGACGACCGCGGACGAGGTCTGCGAGTACTGCGGCTCGGTCGCGGCCAGCGAGACGATGCTGACCCCCGGCGGCCGCACCTCCACGGCGAGGGTGCGGGTCGCGCTCGACGTGCCCACGGTGACGGTCAGCCGCAGCTGGTACGTGCCCTCGTCGGCGTCGTCCGGCAGCGTGTGCGAGAAGGAGGTCGCGGCGTCCGACGTGGTCACGGCCCCGCCGCCCGGGCCGGTGAGCGTCCACGCCCACGTCGCACCGTCGGTGCCGGTCGTCGTGGCGGTGAACGTCGCCGGCTCGCCGAGGACGACGGAGGCGGGCTCGACCGCCAGCGCGGTGATCTGCGGCCCGGCCGGGGTCGCGATCGGACCCGGCGCCGGGCTCGGCGGGGGGCTCGGCGACGGGTTCGCGCCGGGCGGGACGCCGGCGCGCGGTGGCACCTGCGCGCCCGGCGTCTGCTGGTCGCGCGGGGCCTGCGGGTCGTCCGGCTCCTCGGCTGCGGGCTGCTCCTGATCCTGCTCGTCCTGTCCCGGGTCGCGGGGCGTCGGTGCCTGACCCTCGTCCTGCGGCACGACCACGTGGGTGCCCTCGCCCGTGGCGGGGTCGTACTTGTCGAGCGCCGTGTGGTGCCACACGTCGCCGCGCAGCGTGAGCACCCCGGTCCGGTGGCCGTCGAGGTCGTCGTAGAACACCAGGCCGTCCTTGGCCTCCAGGACGACGCGGTTGCCGGGGTCGGCGAGGTCGAAGGCGACGCTCGTGCCGTCCTCCGTGTCGACGACGGTGGTCGCGCCGGTGGACAGGTCGGGCACGAACACGTAGCGGCCGGACTGCGCGAGCGGCCCGAACCGCGACGTCGTGGGGTCGCCCACCGCGACCGTGCGCGCGCAGTCCTGCCGGTCGACGGCCGCGACGAGCAGCGCGCCCGCGACGGCCGCGTACACCTCGCGCGTCGTGCGCGAGCCGAGCAGCTGCACGGTGTCCGTGGGCCGCGTGTCGAGGCACCCGGACGCCCGCGGCGTCCCCCCGAGCGCCGCGAGCGTGCCCGTGGCGGGGTCGGCGAGCACGGGCCGGCCCTGCACGAGCAGCACCTGCGCGGTCCCGGTCGCCAGCGCCGTGCGGTGCACGGACTTCACGGGCGTGGCGCCGCCGGGGCCCACCGCGACGCGCGTGACGTTCCCGGCGCCCGCGTCGACGACCCACAGGTCCCCGTCATCGGCGACGGCCGCCTGCCCGGGCCCCGGCTGAGCCGACAGGGCCGTCTCGTCGCGGACGTCGAGGGTCACTGGGTCCACCTGGGTGACGGTGCGGGCACCCGCGTCGACGACGTGCACGACGTGCGCCGGACCGTCCGGGCCCGGCTCGTTCTGCAGGACCGTGAGCGCAGCCCCGGGCGTGCCCAGCCGCACGGGGGTCCGCACGACCCAGGCCCCGGTGTCGACGCGGGCGACCGTGCCCTCGTCGCCGTCCACGAGGTAGGTGCCGCGGTCGGTCTGCGCGACGGACAGCGCGTGCCCCGCCCCGGGCACGGCGATCGTCGCGGCGATCTCCTCGGTCGGCCCGTCGACGAGGGACAGCAGGCCCTGCGCGGCGCTGACGACCCACGCGCCGCCGGAGCGCTGGTCGAGGACCTGCGACGCGTGACCCGCCCCCACCACGGCGGCGAGCGCGAGCGGCAGCGCGACGGCGAACGCCGTGCCGCCCGCGACGGCGCCGCGCGGCGGCGCGGACAGCCTCACGGTGCCCCCACCGCGACGTCGACGCGGACCAGGGACTCCGGCCGCCCCTCCACCGAGACCCGCAGCGCGCCCGCCCCGGCGCCCGGCGTGGGCGGCTGCCCGACCTGCTCGACCGTGAGGGTGACGGGCGACGCGGGGCCGAAGTCCCCGCCGGGCGTCGGGTGCAGCCACGGCTCGTGCTCGACGACGAGCTGCTGCGCGACCGGGCACGCCGGGTCGACCGCGACGACGACCGTGGCGTCGACCGCGAGGTCCACCAGCGACGTCGAGACGAGGAGCGGGCACCACTCGACCGCGCTCAGCGTCGTCGTGGCGCGCGCGGTCGCCCCGTCGCGCGCGACGACGAGCGTCACGACGTACTCGCCGACGATCGGCAGGACCGCGATGTCCAGCGGACCCGGAGTCGTCGGCGGCCACGCGTCGACCTCCCCCGACGTGAGGTTCTCGACCTGCCACTGCCACGTCTCGTCGGGGGTCGTCACGCCCGTCACCTCGGCCTCCACCAGCACCCGGCCACCCAGGGGGTACATCGCGCGGTCGGGGGTCAGGGTCTCGACCCGGAACGTCGCCGGCACCACCGGGTCGGCCACCGTGCCCGGCTCGCCCGTGCGCACCACCTGCGTGCCCGCGCCCGTCGCGGGGTCGTACTTGTCGACCGGGGTGCTGCGCCACGTGCCGTCGGCGAGCTCGAGCAGCCCGGAGCCGTGCCCGTCCAGGTCGTTCCACAGCACGGTGGACCCCCGCACGACCAGCTCGACGCGGTGGCCGGGGTCGGTCAGCGCGAACGTCTGGACGGACCCCGTCGTGGGGTCGACGACGCTGGTCACGCCGCTGCTCAGGTCGGGTGCGACGACGTACCGGCCGACCTGCACGAGCGGGCCGAGGTCCGCGTCCCGGGCGCCGACCCGCGCGACCGTCCCGCACCCGCCGCCGCCCGTCGCGGCGACCCGCAGCGTCCCCGCGGCGGCGGTGAACACCTCGGGCGTCGTCGCGGATCCGACGACGCGCGCACCGGACGCCGGCGCGGGGGTCCCGGGGCACGCGCTGGGGCGGCCGCCGTCGAGCGGGTGCAGGGCGCCCGCCGCGACGTCGACGAGCACGGGCCGGCCCTGCACGAGCACGAGGTCCCCGCCGGCGTCGTTCGCCGCCGTGACCCGCAGCCCGCCGTCGGTGGCCCGGACGCGCACGGCGCGGTCGTCGTCCGCGGCCCACAGGTCCCCGCCGTCGTCGACGACGGCCCGCAGCGCGTCGCCCAGCGACAGGTCCGCGGTCGCGCGCACGTCGAGCGTGCGCGGGTCGACCTGGCGGACCGTGCGGCCGTCGAGCACCCACAGCGCCCCGTCCCGGCCCGGCGTCGCGCGGCCCGGCAGCACCCGCAGGGGGCCGTCCGCGGCGGCGAACGCGACGGCCCGGCCGACGCTCCACGTCGCGGCGTCCAGCCGGGAGACGGTCCCGTCGCGCACCACCCAGGCGTCGTCGGTGCCCTGCACGACCGTCGTCGCGGCATCGGCCACCGGCAGTCGCAGCGTCACGGCGACCTGCGCGGACGGACCGTCGACCAGCGAGACGAGGCCCCGCGCAGGGGAGACGAGCCACGCGCCCCCGCCCACGAGGTCCACGACGTGGGCGGCGTGCCCGGTGCCCCACAGCCCCGCCAGGACGAGCGGGACCACGGCGAGGAGCACCCCCAGCGTGGTCCCCACCGTGCGTCCGCGGCGTCGCTCACCTGCCACGCCCCGCTCCGTCCCGCGCGCCCGCGGCCACCGGCACCGGGACCGGCGTCGCGTCGCCCCCGGTCTCGGGGGGTGTCGCCCGGTCCGACGCACCGGCGCGCGTCCGCGGGCCGCGCAGGGTCCGCGGGTCGACGGCCGCGAGCACGCGCCGCGGCAGCGGGGTGCGTGCGGCGGCGCGGCGTCGGGCGTCGGCCGCGAGGGTCCAGGCGCGGCGCGCGGTCGCGTCGGACGGCTCGGCGGGTCCGCAGACGGCGGCGGTCACGAGCATCGCGAGCTCGCTCACCGCCTCGGCGGCGGCGCCGGCGGCCCCGGTGGTGCCGCGCACGGTCGCGGCGACCTCCAGCGGGGTCCGCGCCAGGGCGACGGGCACGCCGTGCTCCCGCAGCACGTCGCACGTCTCGCGCCACGCGGCCGCGACGCGTCGGGCGGGGGTACCGGTGGTGCGTCGGCGGGTGCGCCGCAGGTGCTTGGCGAGGGCCACGCCCCCGGCGACGAGCAGCAGGGCCAGGACGATGCCGGCGACGACGAACGCGCCCGTGCGGGCGACGCGCCCCAGGAGGCCCCCGGCGACCTCGGACCCGGCCTGGTCGGCGGCGTCGTCGGCCTGGGTCGGCTGCGCGACGGTGTCGTCGGGTGCGACCTGCGGCACCTCCGGCTCGTCGAGCCGTGGGGAGTCGACCGTGTTGGTGATGTCGGTGGGTTCGAACGCGACCCACCCGTACCCGTCGAGCAGGACCTCGGGCCAGGCGTGCACGTCGGTGCTGCGGACCTCGACGACCCCGTCGACGGCCCGCGTCGGGTCGAGCCGGTAGCCGACCGCCACCCGGGTGGGGTAGCCGAGCGCCCGCGCGACGACCGCGAACGCCGACGCGTGCTGCTCGGCGTACCCCGGCTCGGGGTCGTCGGTGCGCAGCAGGCGCTCGAGCGCGCCGTAGGAGTGCCCGGGCAGGCCCAGCGGGTCGTAGTCCAGGGCCGCGAGGGACGTCGCGAGGGCGTCGAGCTGCGCCCACGGGGTGACGCCCGCGGCGCGCGCGGCGTCGGCGCGCTCACCGACCCACTCGGGCACGTCGGGCAGCGCGAGCAGGCCGGCGTCACCCGGCGGGGGGCCGGCCTCCTCGACGCCGTCGAGGTGCGCGACCAGCCCGCTGACGGTGTACGACGTGGCGCCGGACCGCTCGGCCGCGTCGTCGGCGCGCACGAGCGTGCCGCCCGCGGCGTCGAGCGCCGCGGGGACGCCGGCGAGCGCGACGGGCTCGCCGACGACGGGCAGGAAGATGCTGCTCCCGGTGAGCACCTCGACGTCGAGGTGCACGGTGTCGGCGCCGGCGGCGTACGTGGTGCTGTGGGGCAGCGCGCTGCCCGCGAGCACGAACCGGCCGCCCTGCGTCCACAGCGCGCCGTCGAACCGGTCGAGCGCGGTGAGGCGCACGTGCGTCACGTCCGCCGGGTCGCCGTCGGTCCGCACCCGCACGCGGTACAGCGTGACCTCGGGGTCGGTGAGCTGCGGGCGCACCTGGACGAGCGGGCTCAGGCCCTGGTCGACCTGCACGGGGGGCGAGTAGGCGGTGCGCGGGTCCGCGCGCCCGCTGCCGTCGGCGAGCGGCAGGGCGGTGGTGCCCAGGACCGCGAGCGCGACCACGAGGGCGGCGCCGGGCAGGCCGATGAGCACGCGGCCGGCGGTCGAGTGGCGGCGCTCGGCGGCCAGGTCGACGCCGACCGCGCGGGCGTCGGCGAGGCTCGCGCCGTCGTCGGTCGACGCACGGTTGGCGCGCACGAGGACGAGCAGCAGCGCGGCGGCGAGCATCCCGACGGTCGCGACGAGCGCCCACGTGTCGCGTCCGGCGGTCAGCGCCAGGCACGCGACGAGCACGACGAGCGCGGGCAGCGCGACCGTGACGACCAGGCGCGTGCGCAGCACGAGCAGCACGGCGACGTACGCGGCGGCGAAGGTCAGCGCGACGGGCAGCGCGAGCAGGTCGGGGCTCGGGTCGGCCGGCAGCGTGACCGTGAGCATGCGCGCCCACCCGGACAGCAGCCCCTCGGCGGTGGCACGCAGCGCGTCGGTGCGCGGCAGGCCGTACAGCGTGTCGCCGGCGTGCAGGCCGTAGAGCTGGCCCACGACGAGCGCGACGAGCCCCACGGGTGCCAGCGCCCACGCGGGCACGCGCCGCCAGGTCACGAGCCACGCGAGCGCACCCCCGGCGACGGCGGCCAGGCCGACGGGCAGCGCCCAGCCCCGCCCGGCGAAGAACGGGGTGAGCGCCGCCGCGGCGGCCAGCACCGCGAGGACCGCGAGCACCGGTTCCGCGGCGCGCGCCACGGTGGGCCCCCAGCGACGCCGGGGCCGGCGCGGCGCCGCGGGTGCGGGGCCGCTGCGGGTGGCCTCGGGCGTTGCGGCGGCCGGTGTGGCGGGTGCGTGCGTCGTCACGTCGTCACCCCCGCACCATCGCGTTCCACACGGCCGGGAAGTCCTCGTCGGACGCCACCCCGACGACCAGCGCGCCGTCGAGCGCCGCCGCCCGCCGTCCGCGTGCCTGCCCGACCTGCACGAGCGAGACCATCTGGAACCGGCCGCGCACGCGCGACACGACGGCACGCTCCGCGGCGGGTGGCTGACCGGTGACCACGCCGAGCGAGACGCCGTCCTCGCGCGGGATCATCGACGCGAGCGCCGGCAGCCCGGGGTCGTCCACCGTGGCGCGCGCGGCGGCCAGCAGGTCCAGGACCTCGCTGCGGTCGCGCGTGCGGTCGACGACGACGGTGTCGCCGGCCGTCGTCGACAGCTGCAGCGGGAACCGTCCGTCGACCGCGGCGATGGCCAGCGACGCGGCGATGCGGCACGCGTCCTCGAACGAGTCCCCGGGGTAGGACACGGCGCGCGTGTCGAGCACGACCATGAGCCGCGGCTCGAACGGCACGACGTTGTGCCGGACCATCAGCACGCCGGTGCGGGCGCTGGCCTTGGCGTGGATGAGCCGGTGGTCGTCGCCCGGCTCGTACTCGCGCAGCGAGTGGAACGCGATGCCGCCGCGCGGCGCGCTCGACGACGTGGGGCCCTCGGCGTCCTGCGACTGGCCCGACGGCACGGACGCGACGTGGTGGATGCGCGGGTGCACCGTCAGCCGTCCGGTCGAGGCGTGGTCCGACGCGATCCGCATGAGCCGCAGCGGGTCGGAGTGGCCGATCGCGAGCGGGCCCACGGGGTACACACCGCGCCGCGCGGTCGGCAGGGGGTACGCGGCGACGTGCGACGCGTGCGGTCCCAGGCTCGGCAGCGGCAGCGTGACGGTCCGCGTCCCGACGCGCTCGGTCGCGAGCACGGGCGGGCTGCGGCGACCCGCGGTGTTGGTCACGGTCAGCAGGCCGCGGGCCGTCTCGCCCTCGGCGACGCGCAGCGGCTGGATCTCCCGGCGCACCGTGACGGACGGCCGGTAGACCATCCACAGCGCCGCGGCGGCCAGGGCGAGCAGGCACGCGAGCCCGACCAGGACGAGCTCCGGCCAGTCGGCCAGCCACCCGGCCAGCGGCAGCAGCACGCCCGCGACCGCGACGCCCTGCCCCGAGCGGGTGAGCACGTCACACCCCGGCGCGCTGCTGCGGCACCGGCACGCTGGAGAGCACCTGGTCGAGCAGGTCCGCGGCGGTGCGGCCCTGCAGCTCGGCCTCGGGGCGCAGCACCATGCGGTGCGGCAGGACGTACGGCGCGACGACCTTGAGGTCGTCGGCCGTGACGAACGAGCGCCCCTGCGTGGCGGCCAGGGCCTGCGCGGCCTTGGCGGTGGCGATCGTGCCGCGCGGGCTGACGCCCAGGCGCAGCTCGGGCATGGTGCGCGTGGCCGCGGTGACGGTCACCAGGTAGGCGAGCACCGCGGGCGCGAGGTGCACCTGGGAGGCGATCTGGTTCATCTGCTCGAGGTCCGCGGTGCTGAGCACGGCGGGCAGGTCGTCGGTGCTGTGCCCGGCGGTGACCTGCGTGACGACCTCGACCTCGGCTGCGTGGTCCGGGTAGCCGAGCGTCGCGCGCATCATGAACCGGTCGAGCTCGGCCTCGGGGAGGTCGTACGTGCCGCTCTGCTCGACGGGGTTCTGCGTCGCGATCACGACGAACGGCCGCGGCACCAGGTACGGGATCGAGTCGACCGTGACCTGCCGCTCGGCCATGACCTCGAGCAGCGCGGACTGCGTCTTGGGCGATGCGCGGTTGATCTCGTCGCCCAGCACGATGTTCGCGAACACGGCGCCGGGGTGGAACACGAACTCGCGCTTGCCCGCGTCGTACACCTGCACGCCCGTGACGTCGGACGGCAGCAGGTCGGGCGTGAACTGGATGCGGCGCATCGACCCGTCGATCGACTGGGACATGGCCTTGGCCAGCGACGTCTTGCCGGTGCCCGGCACGTCCTCCAGCAGCAGGTGGCCCTCGGCGAGCATGCAGACCAGCGCCATGCGCACCACGTCGGACTTGCCCCGGATGAACGACTCGATGTTGGCTGCCAGTGCGTCGAACTGCTCGGCGAACCACGCGGTGCGGCCCTGGGCCGACGCGTCGGCGAAGTCGTCGTTCACGCCTGTCCTCCCCCCGGTCGACCCCGACGGACGGGGTGCGGACCGCCCGGTCGCGGCAGACGTATCACCGGACCCGTGCGCGGTACCTGCAAGGTAGGACCGCACGTGGGGCCGGCAGATACGTCGGGCGGGCAGGATTCGTGCCCGTTGGGGCAGCGGCACCGGTCGGGGTCGGGTCGCCGGGCGCCGACGGGGGAAGGGTGCGGTCATGGACGTCGTCACCGACCCGGTGCTCGAGCTGGCGGACCGGGTGCTCGCGGTCGACCCCGGTGGCCAGGCGCGCACCCGCGTGACCGTGCACCACACCGGGGACGTCGTCGCGCAGTACCGCGTCGAGGTGCTGGGCGACGCGGCCCGCTGGTCGACCGTCACGCCGCACCTGGTCTCGGTGCTGCCGGGCGAGGAGCAGGGCGTCACGGTCGAGGTGCTGTTCCGGCCCCCGGCACCGCCCGCCGCACCCGTCGGCGACGTGCCCTTCGGGGTGCGGTGCGTGTCTCTCGAGCACCGCGACGTCGCGGCCGTCGTCGAGGGCGACCTGGTCGTCTCGCCCGTGCAGGGGCTCGACGTCCGCCTGCGGCCCGACGGCCCCGGCGGTGCGCGCGCGGGCAGGTTCCGCGTCGAGCTGCAGAACGTCGGGACGACGGCCCTGGACGTGAGCCTGCAGGTCACCGACGCCGCGGGCCTGCTGCGCTGCGCGCTCGCACCGCGCACGGCGACCGTCCCGCCCGGCACCACGGTCGTCGCGCTGCTCGCCGTGGGGGCCCGCGCGCCGCGGCTGCTCGGACCACCCGTGCCGCACCCGTTCACGCTCACGTACGCGGAGGCCGCGTCGGTGCACGGCGGCGAGATCGCGGGCACGTGGGAGCAGCGCGCGGTCGTGCGCACGTGGTGGCTGGTCGTCGGTGCGCTGCTGGTCGTCGCGGTCGTCCTGGGCTGGCTGTGGCTGCGCGGCCAGGGCGGCGCCGTGGACCTCGAGGCGGGGTCGCCGCCGCCGGTCGTGCTCACGGCCGTCGAGCCGGGGCAGCGCCAGGTGCGGCTGGTGTGGGAGCGCAGCGCGTACGCCACGGGGTACGTGGTGCGCGAGCGCACCGAGTCGGGCGAGGGCACCGGGGTCGAGTCCGTCGACGCGCAGGACCAGACGTCGTTCACGTGGCCCGAGCGCGAGCCGGGCACCCACTGCTACGACGTCGCCGCCCTCGCCGGCGAGATCACCGGGCCCGCCAGCCCGCAGCGGTGCGTCGAGGTCAGCGAGGTCGAGGTGGTCCCGACCGCGACGCCCGAGCCGACCGCGCCGTCGGCGGGGTCCGGCGGCCTGCCCTGGGAGCCCGTCGGCTGGTACGTCGTCTACAACGCCTTCCCCCTCGCGGACGCGGCGTCGGCGACCGCACCGCAGGAGCTGCTCGCGCAGCTGCAGGCGGCCGGCGCGACCGGCGTGCGCATGGAGGACTCCCGCGGGTCGGTCGCCGTGTCCGACGGGCCGGGGGACACCGGCATGGTCGTCGTGCTCAAGGACGGGTTCGCCGCCGAGGCGGACGCGCTCGCCGAGTGCGCCGCGTTCAAGGCGGTCGCCGGCTTCTGCATCGCCCGGCCCCCCGCGGCCCCGGCATCGACGGCGGCCACGCCGTGAGCGGCTACACGCTCGGCGTCGACGTCGGCACGTCGCGCACCGCGGCGGCCGTGTGGCGCGACGGGCGCGCGACGACCGTCAACCTCGGCGACCGCGCCGACACGATCCCGTCGGCGGTGCTGCTGCGCACCGACGGCGCGCTGCTCGTCGGCGACGCGGCCGTGCGCCGCGGCGTCCTGGAGCCCGAGCGGCTGGCCCGCGGCTTCAAGCGCCGCATGGGCGACCCGACGGGCCTGCTGCTCGGTGACGACGTGCTCGACCCCGTCGAGCTGACGGGCGCCGTCCTGCGGCACGTCGTCGACGCGGTGCGGGCGCGCGAGGGCGCCGAGCCCGACCACGTGACCCTGACCCACCCCGCGACGTGGGGGGCGCTGCGCCGGGACCTGCTCGTCGAGGCCGCGGGCCACGCCCGGCTCGCGGACGTCGGGCTGCTCGCCGAGCCCGTCGCCGCGGCCGTGCACTACGCGGCGCTGGACCGGCTGCCCGTCGGCGCGGTCGTCGCGGTCTACGACCTGGGGGGCGGCACGTTCGACGCCACCGTCGTGGTCCGCACCGCCGACGGCTACGAGCTGCGCGGCGAGCCGGGCGGCGACGAGCACATCGGCGGGGAGGACGTCGACGAGGCCGTGCTGCGGCACGTCGTCGCCGCGCTCGGGCGGGCGTGGACGTCGCTCGACACCGACGACCCCGCGGTGCTGGCGGCGCTCGCGGCCGTGCGCGAGCAGTCCGTGCTGGCCAAGGAGGCGCTGTCCAGCGACGTCGAGGCCGTCGTGCCCGTGATCCTGCCCGGCGTGACGCGCCAGGTGCGGATCACGCGCGGCGAGCTGGAGACGGCGATCCGGATCGACGTGCTGCGCACGGTCGACACGCTCGCGCGCACGGTCGCGTCGGCGGGCGTGCGGCCCACGGACCTGCACGCGGTGCTGCTCACGGGCGGCTCGAGCCGCATCCCGCTGGTGTCCGAGCTCATCGCCGCAGAGATCGGCGCGCCCGTCGTCGTCGACGCGCACCCGAAGTACGCCGTGTGCCTGGGTGCGGCGCTGAGCGCGGCGGGCCGGATCCTGCCCGCCGCAGGCGTCGTGCCCGCGCCGCGGCCCGCTCCCGCGTCGGGGGGCGGCCGCGCGACGGACGCCGTCCCCAGCCCGTTCGCCGCGGTCGGGCCGTCGGACGCCGCGGGGTCGGTGCGTCTGCTGGGTGAGGACGCCGCGGCCGCCGTGCCGGCCGGGGAGGAGCGGCACCTGCTCGCCGCGCCGGAGCCGCAGGGGGTGGTGCTGGCTGCGACGCCGCAGGAGGCGGGCGTCGTCGTGCCGGTCGACCGGGCGGTGCGCACGCGCGAGGTGCGCGGGGCGCTGCGGCACCTGGCGGAGCGCGACGAGGTCGAGGTGACGTGGCGGGGGGACAGCCGCCGCGGGGCGCTGCTCGCGCTCGGGGTGCTGGCCGCGGTCGCGTCGGTGGTGGGGGTGCTGCTGCTGGTGGCGTCGCTCGGGCGCTGACCGGGCGTCGCTCGGGCGTTGACCGGGTGCTCAGGCGGCCTGGTGGACGGCCTCGCCCGCGATCTCGATGCGGACCTTCTTGCCGACGAGCCAGCCGCCGGCCTCGAGCGCGACGTTCCAGACCAGGCCGAAGTCCTCGCGGTCGATGTCGGTGGTCGCGTGGAAGCCGAAGATGTCGCGGCCGTAGGGGTCGCGGTTCGCGCCGCCGAAGTCCATGCGCAGGACCACGGACCGCGTGACGTCCTTGATCCGCAGGTCGCCCGTGACGTCGAACTTGGCGCGGTTGAGCTCGGCGCGCTCGATGGTGTCGGACGACACGCGGCGGCGGTCGGCGTTGTGGTTGCGCAGGCGCGCCCACTGCAGGATCGCGTCCTTCTCGCCGTGCCACTGCACCCCGGTGCTGCGGAACTCGATGGCGGGGAACTGCGCGACGTCGAGGAAGTCGGGGCTGCGCAGGTGCGTGTCGCGGTCCTCGTGGTGGGTGTTGAGGCTCTCGGTCGCGATGATCGCCCGCACGGACGACTGCAACGGGTCCTCCCCGACGACGATCGTCGCGGCGGCGCGCGAGAACTCGCCGCGCACCGGGCTGACCATCATGTGCTGGGCGACGAAGCCGACGCGCTTGTGCGCCTCGTCGAGCTCGTAGGTCCCCGGCTCGGGGATCGTCAGGCCCTTCCACTGGCGGACGGGCCGGTCCGTGGCCTGCAGCGGCTCGCTCATGTCGTCGTCCCCACGTCGTCTGTCACGGTCGGGCCCCGTCGGCCCCCGGTGGCTCGGCGTGACGACGCGAACGACGGGGGGCGCAGTTCAAAGAAGATTCAACCACCCTTTTTGGGCGGTTGGCTCGTGGCGGAAACGTTTCAGCCGATGGGGTGTCGTGACCTGTCGCGTCACCGGTCGCGCAGGACCTCGAGCACCGTGGGCGCACCCGCGTCGGCGGCCTCGACGACCACCGCGTCGCCCGCCTGCACCGCACCGCGCCGCACGACCCGCAGGTACGCCCCGACGCGACCCTCGTCACCGAAGCGCCGGACCCAGCCGCGCTCGTCGTCGCCACCGACCCACCGCGCGAACGTCGGGCACGGCGTGCGCGGCGCCGTGACCTGGAGGACGACCTCGTCGCCCACCCGCCACACCTCGCCGATCCGCGCCGCGTTCGGGTCGAGCCCCGCCACCCGCAGGTTCTCGCCGAACCAGCCGGGCGGCAGGTCGCGGCCCAGCTCCCGCGCCCAGTGGTCGGCGTCGTCCTGGCCGTAGGCGTAGACGGCCTGGTCCGCGCCCCCGTGGTACCGGCGGTCCGCCTGCACGTCCGCCCGGAACCCGTATGGCCCGACGCGCACCGGCCCCGTCACGGGGCGCTTGTCGATCGCCGTGACCCCGACCACGCCCGGGTCCGGGCGCAGGGCGTGCACGACGCACACGGCGAGGATCGAGGGCACCGGCACAGCGTAGGGCGCCGCGGACGGGTGGCCGCCGGACGGCTGGCACGCCGCGACCGAACGGGTGGCCCGGCGCCGGGGGGATTCCGAATCGGACATACCCGGCAATACGCTCGACCCTGCCATGACACACCACCGCACGCCCCGCCCCGAGGACCTGCTGCCGTCGTCGCGCCCGCGCGCCGGCAGCACCGCCGCACGCGACCTCGTCGGGGGCCGCCGCGTCCTGGTCACCGGCGCGGCCGGGTCCGTCGGGTCCGCGCTGGTGCGCCGCCTCGTCACCCTGCGGCCCGCCGCGCTGCACCTGCTCGACGTCGACGAGGGGCGCCTGCACGCCCTGGAGCTCGAGCTCACCGGACGCGGCTTCGCGGACGGCTCGGGCGTGCTGCTCGCCGACGTGCGGGACGCGCGCGCGCTCGACGCCGCGTTCACCGAGGCGCAGCCGGACCTCGTCCTGCACGCCGCGGCCCTCAAGCACGTCGCGCTGCTCGAGCGGTTCAGCTGCGCCGCCGTCACGACGAACGTGTGGGGCACCGAGAACGTCGTGCGCGCGGCCCGGCAGCACGGCGCGCAGCGCCTCGTCCACGTCTCCAGCGACAAGGCCGCCGACCCGACGTCGGTGCTGGGCGCCACGCAGCGCCTGGCCGAGCTCGTGGTGCGCGGCGGCGACGGCCTGCGGGCGGCGTCCGTGCGCTTCGGCACCGCGCTGGGCAGCCGCGGCTCCTTCTGGGACACGCTCGTGCACCAGACCGCTGCCGGTCTGCCCGTGACGGTCACCGACCCCGACGCCACCCGGTCCCTGCTCACGCTCGACGAGGCCGCCGCGCTCGTGGTCGAGGCCGCGGCGCTCGTGCAGGGCGGGGAGACGTACCTGCTCGACGCGGGCGAGCGCGTGCGGGTGCTCGACCTGGTCCACCGGTACGCGGAGCTCGCGGGCCTGCCCGCACCGCCCGTGACCGTGACCGGGCTCGTGCCCGGCGAGAAGCTGCACGAGACGCTCGCCGGCGAGCACGAGCGGCACCGCCCCACGGGCGTCGAGCGGGTCCTGCGCTGCCCGTTCGTGACGCGTCCCCCCGGCTTCGAGCGGGTGCTCGCGCACCTGTACGCCGCGGCCGACGACGCCGACGCACCCCGGGTGCGCAGGCTGCTCGCCGAGCAGTTCGCGGGGCTCGGCAGGGGCGTCGACGACGCGGGGGCGGCCGACGACGAGCAGCGCGACGACGGCGTCCCCGAGGACCGCGTGGACCGCGCACCCGCAGACCGCGGGCGGGCGCTGCGCGTGCTGGGACCCGTACCGGCATGACCGCCCTCGCGCAGGTCGCGCTGCTGCTCACGCTGCTCGCCGTGCCTGCGCTCGCGCTGCTCGCGGACCTCGACGCGCGCCGGCGCACCGGTCACGGTGCCCGCCCCCGCCCCGGGGTGGTGACGGTCGCCGACGGCGTCCGGCCCGTCACCGACCTCACGGTCGTCGTGACCGTGGCCGGCGACCTGGGCGACGTCGAGCGGATGACGTGGCTGCGCACCTACCGTGAACGCGTCCTGCTGGTGACGACGGGAGCCGGGACGCCCGCGGCGTACCAGCGGCTGTGGAGTCTCGCCGGTGAGCACGGGTACCGGGTGCACGTCGCGGGCGCAACGGGGCCGGGGGCAGTGCGCAGCGCCCTGCTGCGCGATGCGCACGCCGTGCTGACCAGCGAGTACGTCGTGTGCGTGGCACCCGGGGCGGTCGTGACGCGGCCGCTCGAGCAGGTGGTCGGCGCGCTCGCGGCGGCCCGGCTCGACGTGGGGACGCTGCCCCTGGCCGTCCTGCCGGTCGACGTGCCCGCGCGGCTGCGGTACCTCGAGCACGCGGTCGCGGCGCGCCTGCACCGCCGCGTGCCGTGGCTCGTGCGCGGCGGCGGCCACGTCGCGCGCCGCACCGTGCACGCCGACCTGCTGCGGCGGCACAGCCGGTTCGGCCCCGGCGACGACGTCGAGACCGGCCTGCTGGCCGTCGCGCGCGGCTACCGCGTGGGGCACCTCGACGTGCCCGTCGTCGTCCCCGCGCCCGCCACGGCGCGCGCCCGGTGGCGCGAGGGCACCGCCGCGGCCGCCGGGGCGTTCCGGCTGCTGGTCGTCAACCTGCCCGTCGGGGTGCGTCGGCCGGCGCTGCCGGCCGCGCTGGCGGTGCTCGCGGTGCCGCCGCTGCTGGTGTGGAGCGCCGTGCCGGCCGGGTGGGTGCTCGCACTGGCCGTCGTCGGGCACGGGGTGCTGACGGCCGTGCTGACCCGGGACCTGGGTGAGGGGGGCCGGGGTGACCTGCGTCTGCGCGCGTGGTGCCTGTCGCCCGTGCGCGCGGTGCTGCGCTCGCTGCTCCTGCTGCCCGTCGGGTGCGTCGCGTACGTCGTCCTGGCGTGGCGGTCCGGCAACGCCGGCGTCGTCCGCCCGCACGACGCGTGGTGGCGGCCGGAGCCCGAGGGTGCCCCCGTCGTCAAGCGGCTGCCCGGCCCGGGGCCCGCGCGCGCGACGGACTGGTGGACGGCGCGGTGAGCGGCTGTTCGCCGTGCGGTCGTCCACCGTGCGGTCGTCCGCCGTGCGCCGTGCGCGGCGTCGTCGTACCGTCTCGGCGGGTGCCGGGGTGGTCCGGCGCGGGACGGGGGTCGGCGTGACGGTCGCGACGCGGACGCAGGCGGTGCGGGCCCTGTTCGGCGGACCCGGCGGCGCGGTGCGCGTCGTCGGCGTGGTCTGCCTGCTCGTGGCCCTCACCCGCGGGCCGGTCGACACGGCGCTGTTCGGGCTGGTGATCGCCGGCCTGGTCGCGCCCGTGGCCGCGGGTGCACCCCGCGGGCTCGACGCCGCGTACGGGATCGGGCTGATCGCCGCCGCGTGGTCCGGTGCGCTCGGCCTCTACCAGGCCGTCGCGTGGCTGGACGTCGTCATGCACCTCGTGGTCACCGGGCTGGTCGCGGCCGTCGCGCACCTGCTGCTGGCCCGGCGCACGGGCGCCGTCGTCGACCCGACCCTGACCGCCGGGCGCGCCCAGCGCACCGGATCCGCCCTCGTGACGGCCTCGCTGGGACTCGCGCTGAGCGTGATGTGGGAGGTCGGGGAGTACCTGGGGAACACGTACGTGGACCCGGCGATCTACGTGGGCTACTCCGACACGGTCGGCGACCTGTTCGCCGGGGGCGTCGGCTCGCTGGTCGCGGGGGTGCTGCTGACCGCGGGGCGGCGCGACGACGAGCGACGGCCGGCGGAGGATCGAGCGGGCTGACCCGCCGGGCGGCACGTCACCTCGCGCGCAGCTCCATCTCGACGCCGAGACGCGCCATCAGCATGAACAGCCGACGGGCGTAGAGGGTGCCCGCACCGGACTCGATGCGCTGCAGCACGCGCCTGTCGATGCCGAGCTCGTCGGCGAGGGCGTCCTGCGAGAGGTTCTCCCGCTGGCGGGCCTGGCGCAGGAAAGCCCCCACGTCGCTGGGTGACCGAGGGCGTGATGACGTGGACGAAGTGGTCTCGGGAAGGTGTTCCATGGCGTCACTATTGCCGCATGCAGGCGCCGCGGCAATGGTGTCGCCGCCCCAGACGCGGGCCCCGTCCGCGGACGGGGCTCGCGATCAGGGCGGCTCGTGGTCAGAGCAGCTCACGGGCCCGCTCGTACTGCGGCGGCAGGGGCACCTCGACGCCCAGCGCCAGCGCCGCGCGCCGCGGCCAGAACGGGTCGACGAGCAGCGGACGGGCGAGCGCGACCGCGTCGGCGGACCCGTCGGCGATCACCCGCTCCGCCTGCGCCGGGTCGGTGATGGCGCCCACCGCGACCGTCGGCACGCCTGCCTCGGCACGCACCCGGGCCGCGAACGGCACCTGGTAGCCCGGCTCGACGGGGATGCGTACGCGCGGCAGGTTGCCGCCCGTCGACACGTGCACCATGTCCGCGCCCAGCGGCGCGAGGTCCCGGGCCAGGCGCACGGTGTCGTCGGCGGTCCAGCCCGCGGGCTCGACCCAGTCGGTCGCCGAGACCCGCACCAGCACCGGCATCGCGTCCGGCACGGCCGCGCGCACCGCCGACGTCACCTCCCGCACCAGGCGCGTGCGGTGCTCGAACGACCCGCCGTACACGTCGTCGCGCACGTTGGAGTCCGGCGAGCAGAACTGGTGCAGCAGGTAGCCGTGCGCGGCGTGCACCTCGACCACGTCGTACCCCGCGGTGACGGCCCGGCGCGCGGCTGCCGCGAACGCCTCGACGACGTCCGCGACCTGCTCCGTCGTCAGCGCGGCCGGCGTCGGGTGCCCGTCGGCGAACGGCACCGCGCTCGGCCCGACCACCGGCCACCCGCCCGCGTCCGGACCCACGGGGCCGCCGCCGTGCCACGGAGCGTCCGTGCTCGCCTTGCGCCCGGCGTGCGCCAGCTGGATGCCCGCGGGCACGCCCTGCGCGTGGAGCAGGTCGACGACCCGGCGGTGCGCGGGGACCTGCCCGTCGTCCCAGATCCCCAGGTCGAACGGGCTGATCCGCCCCTCGGGAACCACCGCCGTCGCCTCGACGATCACGAGCGCCGCCCCGCCCGCCGCGCGCGACCCGTAGTGCTGCACGTGCCAGTCCGTGGGCGCGCCGGCATCCGGGCCGTCGGGCAGGGCGGAGTACTGGCACATCGGCGCCATCCACACGCGGTGCGCGAACGTCGTGCCGCGCAGGGTGAACGGGGAGAACAGGGCGGAGGCGGGCATGGGGTCCTTCCGGGACGCGGGTCGGACCCACGATCCCGCATCGCCGCCGCCGGTGACGTACCCCCGAGGGGGGCGTCGCTCACAGCACGTCCGGATGCGACCGCCCGGGAGGGTCTAGCGACGTGCGACCGGGTAGCCGGTGTCGACGACCTCGGCCCAGCCCGACGCCTCCAGCGGCGAGAGCCCGGGGACGATCTGCTGCGCGAGCGACGGGAGCCGGACGGGCGGCGGGGTGCTGCGCACGAGCCCGAGGGACACGGCGAGCGGGGGGCTGCTCTCGCGACGGGTGTCGCTGACGATCGTCATGCTCATCATGAGTCCCCTCACCCGGGGCTACGTACGCCCGTCTTCCTGTCCTTGTGTGTTTATCGGGACCAGGCGGTCGCGGGTTGAACAGATTCACTCACTTCACCCGGGCCGTCCTCTACGCGGCCGATCGGCGCCGAGCTCGTCCTTCGGCGGCCTCTGGGGTACGGAGACCCGCCGAAGGACGAGCTCGGCGGACCTGCCTCACGCCGACAGCGGCAGCTCGCATCGCACCGGGGATCACCTCGGCGTACCGGTGCGCCCGGGCGGCGACGTTCACCGCTGCGCGTCCTCGGCTCTCCGTCAGACGTCACGCAGCACGTTGCGGACGGCGGCGTGCCCCGACGCCCTGATCACGCCATGTCCTCCAGCTGGCGGCCCTTGGTCTCGGGCACGAACCTGGCCACGAAGAACAGCGAGAGCAGCGCGAAGAACGTGTAGAAGCCGTACGCGAACGACAGCCCGATCTCGGCCATGGCGGGGAACGTCGTCGAGATGAGGAAGTTCGCCAGCCACTGCGCGGCGGCGGCCAGTCCCAGCGCCGTGCCCCGGATGCGGTTGTTGAACATCTCACCGAGCAGGACCCACACGGCCGGGCCCCAGGACATCCCGAAGAAGACGACGAACCCGTTGGCCGCGATCAGCGCGATCACACCCTGCGTGTCCCCGAGTGTCGGCTCGAGGATGCCCTCGGCGTTCTCGACCAGGCTCGCGGTGCCGAAGACCACCGCCAGGGCGCCGAGCATGACGAACATGCCGGCGGACCCGATGAGAAGCAGCTTGCGGCGGCCGATCTTGTCGATCAAGGAGATCGCCACGATCGTCACGACGATGTTGGTCACCGAGGTGATGACCGTCTGGGTGAGGGCGTCTGCCTCGGTGAACCCCACCGACTGCCACAGCGTCGAGGAGTAGTAGAAGATGACGTTGATCCCCACGAACTGCTGGAACACCGACAGGGCGATGCCGATCCAGACGATCGGCAGCAGGCCGCCGGACGGCTTGCGCAGGTCGGCGAACGAGGTCCTGGCGTCCTGCTTGACGGTCTTGCGGATCTCCTCGATCCGCTCCTTCACCCCCGTGATGAGCACCTGACCGAGCACGGAATGGGCGCGGTCCAGCTCGCCCTTGGCGACGAGGTAGCGCGGGGACTCCGGGATCTGCAGGGCGAGGATCCCGTAGGCGAGCGCGGGGATCACCTCGACCAGGAACATCCACCGCCAGGCGTCCAGACCCAGCCACAGCTCCTCGGCGGCGCCACCTGCGATGTTGGCGAGGAGGGCGTCGGAGAGGAGGGCGACGAAGATCCCGGTGACGATCGCCAGCTGCTGGAGCGAGCCGAGGCGACCACGGACGGCGGCGGGGGAGATCTCCGCGATGTACGCGGGGGCGATGACGGAAGCGGCGCCCACCCCGATTCCTCCGACCACCCGCCAGACGATGAGGTCGATCGGGCCGATCGCCAGGCCCGAACCGATGGCGCTGATCATGAAGAGCACGGCGGCGAGCACCATGACCCGGATGCGGCCCTGACGGTCCGCCAGCCGGCCGGCGAGGTAGGCGCCCGCGATGCAGCCGAGCAGGGCGGACGAGACCACGAATCCCGTGAGCCCCGCTCCCATCCCGAACTCCGCGCGGACGGCCACGACCGTGCCGTTGACCACCGCGGTGTCGAAACCGAAGAGGAATCCACCGAGCGCGGCGACGGCCGCGAGCATGATCACCCGGCCGGCGTGGTACCGCTCGACCGTCGGTGCGCTGTCAGCCATCGTGTCTCCTCTGCTCAGCGGTCCTGTGATATGTATCACGCTGTCGGGTTGTCGGCAGGAGATGGGAGCCGGTGCGGAGCGACCGCCTGGGGTGGCAGGAGCGTGTCTGCCGGTGTCACGAGCCGCGCGCGGGGTGAGAGCGCGGCGCACGATCGGCCCGTCGGAGCCCCTGGAGGACCCGTACCCGTGGATGCCGGCCGAGCTGATGCGGCGGGCGGGCGAGGTGTCGGTGGGTGCAGCGGCTGGTGAGGCGACGAGCGAGGCATCGACGCGTTCGTAGCGGGTCGCGCGTGAGTCATCCGGCGGTGTGCGGGTGGCGGGACGTGTCCGTCGTTGCCGGGGTAGGGCGGGACCCCGCCGTGATTGACGGATCATGTCGCCATAGCGACACTAGTCGTCATGAGCGGCATGGTGACCACGCAGGATGTCGCCGCGCTCCTGGACGTCACGCCACGTCAGGTCCAGCGCCTCGCCCGCGACGGACAGCTCGTCCAGCTCGCCCGTGGCGTCCTCGATGCCACCTCCGTCGACCAGTACCTCGCCGTGGCCAGGCACCGGCGCGCACCGTGGTCGACCGAGACCGCGTGGGGTGCGATCGCGATGCTGTCCGGCGAAGACGCACCGTGGATGGGCGCGGCGCAGCGGTCCAGGCTGCGCGGTCGACTGCGCGACATTCAACCGACCGAGCTCGTCGAGCGCGCCCGCGCCCGTGCGACCGTCACCCGTTATGCCGGGCACCCGGCCACCGTCGAGCACCTGCGCCCGCACCTCGTCGAGCCTGATGCGGGCGGGCTGGGGCTGGCCTCCCGGGCGCCGGGGGTGCTCGACGGTTACGTGCCGTCATCGGTGGCTGCGTCGTACGTCGTCGGTCACGGACTGAAGCCCGACAGTGCCGGACGCATCACCCTGCGCGCCACCACGATGGCTCAGGTGGTCGTCAGGGCGCTGGCGGAGCGACAGGTCCTCGCAGCACTCGACCTGGCCGGCTCGCTCGACCCGCGTGAGCAGCGAGCGGGTGCGGACGCTCTCGGACGCGCACTGGAGGGTCTGCGTGACTGACCGGCTCACCGTCGCGGTGCCCACGCCACCGGGAGGATGGGGATCGCCGTGGCCGAACGTGGTCGAGATCGAACAAGCCCTCCCGCACCAGTGCTGGACGCTCGTCGGTGGACTGATGACCCAGCTCCACGCCGCGGCTCACGGGATCGACTCGGCGCGCCCGACGGACGACATCGACATGGTGCTGCACATCGAGACGACTCCCGGTGCCCCGAGTGCGGCAGCCACCGCATTGGAGTCTCTGGGGTACGCGCTGTTGGAGTCGATCGACCCACGGGAGAACACGGCGCACCGGTTCCGGCGCGGCAGGCACTCGGTCGACCTGGTGGCGTCCGAGGACGACGTCGTCGACGTCCTCGTCGCCGATCATCCGGCCCCGAGGGTGATGCGGAAGCTGTGCGGTCGGGACATGGTCGCGATCGAGGGCGGCACGCAGGCGCTGGGTAGGACGATGAATGCGACGTTGGTCATCGCGGACGGGCACACGACGACCGTCAGCGTGCCGTCGGTGCTCGGTGCGCTCGTCCTCAAGGCTGCTGCGTACCAGACGGACTCGCGTGACCCACAACGCCATCTCGTGGACGCCTGCGTGCTGCTGGCGTGCCTGGACGACCCGTATGCCGCACGTGAGGAGTTCAAGGGCTCGGACAGGGCACGTCTGGGCCTGCTGGGCCGCAACCTGCCGGACGACTCGCCGGTCTGGCGGCTGCTCGACCGAGATCGCGCCCGGAACGGGCAGGCGGCGCTGCGAATCCTCACCGCGGGCTTGCCGTGATGACGGCAGCACGGCGCGAGCTCGTCAGCAAGCGCGACTTCGCGCCGATCACAGGGGTGGGCCCCGTGGGGATCGAACCCACAACCCGCGGATTAAAAGTCCGCTGCTCTGCCAGTTGAGCTAGAGGCCCGGGACGAGCAGACATTCACTGAAACTTGGCGAGAGAGAACCTACGAGAGAACCCCAGGTCAGCGGTGCGCGTCCGAGGACCCAGGGTACGCGGACGGCGATGACCCGGAGAGACCCCTCAGGAAGCGGTTTCGGGCGGCGCGACCAGGGGCTGGCGCACGGTCCGCCGTCCGGACCTGGTCCTGCGGCCCGCTCGCTGCCACGATGTCCCGCGTGACGACGACGCTGCCGCTGCCCGCGACGACCGATGTCGTGATGCCGCAGCTCGCGAGCTGGGGACGCCGCGTGGTCGCCGCCCTGCTCGACTCAGCGGTGCTGGGTGCGGTCGCGTGGTTCGCCGTCGGGGACGAGGTCGCTGCGCCGTCGTTGCAGCCGACGTTCGACAGCGCAGGTCCCGACGCCACGCTGCCGTGGACGTCGTCCGGCGTGCTCGTCGGGGCGTGGCTGGCGCTGCTCGTGCTGCAGGGGCTGACCGGTCAGACGCCCGGGCGCCGCGTCCTGGGCATCGAGGTGGTGCGCGCACCCGTCGACGGACCGGTGGGCGGCCCGCCCGGCGTGGTGCGTTCGGTGCTGCGGTGGTGCGCGCACCTGCTCGACGCGATCGTCTTCATCGGCTACCTGCGGCCGCTGTGGCACGCCGAGCGGCGCACGGTCGCCGACAGCATCGTCGGGACGGTCGTCGCGCACCGCCCGCCCGCGCCGCGCGGTGACCGGGGGGCGGTCGTCGCGACGGTCACCGCCTGGGTGGTCGTCGTCGTGGGCCTCGCGTTCGGGGTGACGGTGGGGGAGTCGACCGGGGTGGACCGTCGTGGGTCGAGCACGTGCGAGCTCGGCGAGCAGACCCCGGGCGCTCCGGTCCGCGTACTGGACGTGGTGCTCGTCCGCGAGACCGAGTGGACCCGGATGACGCGCCTGTGGCCGTGGGTCGACGGCGAGCGGCGCACGGACCGGGAGCGGCTGTCTCTCGAGGCGTCCTGGGAGCTGACCGAGGACGCCGACCCCGACGGCTTCCTCCTCGTGCGCACGACGGCCGGCGGTGCGTCCGTCGACAACGAGGTGGTGCTGGGCCACGGGTGGGTGTCGTTCCCGGTCGAGCGTGCCGGCACGGGAGCCGTCGACGTCGACGTCCGGCTGGACGACCGGTCGCTGACGTCGTGCACCGCGCCGCAGCCCGTCACGGGCTGAGGCGACGTCCTCACAGCGCGACGAGCCTGCTGTCCGGCGTCAGCGTCCGCCGACCGTCCGACCCGAAGTCGACGGTCACCTTCCCGGCACGGACGTCGACGACCCGGCCCAGGCCGTGGCGGTCGTGGGTGACCCGCTGCCCGGTGGTGAACCGCGCCGCCGCGGCAGCGGTCCCGGCCCCGCGGTCCGACGACGGCGACCCCGACGGTGACCACGGCGCCGACCCCGTGCCCACCGGCCGCACGGGCGCCGGCACGAGCGCGTCGAGGTACGGCGAACGCCGAGCCGGCCGGCCGCCGCGCCGCCCGGCGGCCCACGTCGCGACCAGGTGCCGTCGCGCGCGCGTCGTCGCGACGTAGGCGAGACGACGCTCCTCGGCGAGCTCCGCGGACGTCGTCGCGTACACCGAGGGCAGGGAGCCGTCGGTCGCCCGCGCGACGAGGCACGCGTCCCACTCGAGCCCCTTGGCCCTGTGGATCGTCGTGACCGTCACGGCGCCGCGGCCGGGAGGCGCGTGGTCCTCCGCCGCGCGCCGGTCGAGGTCGGCCGAGAGGGTGCGCAGCGTGCGGGTCAGGTGCACCGGCAGGGAGGCCACCAGGGCGCGCAGCGCGTCGAGGGCGTCCCAGCGCTCGCGGGCGGCACCGGTGCCGTCCGGCGGGTCGTCGGGGTCGTACCCCGCCTGGGTCAGCGCGTCGTCGAGCGCCGCGACCGGGTCGTCGTCCGGCGCCTCGGACGCCCGTCCGCGCAACCGCGCGAGCACCTGCACGATCTCGCGCCGGTCGAAGTACGCGGACCCGTCGCCGGCGACCACCGTGATGCCGGCGTCGCGCAGCGCCGCGATGATCGGGACGGCCTGCACGTTGAAGCGGTGCAGGACCGCGATCTCCTGCGCGGGCACCCCCGCGCGCAGCCACGTCCGCACGGTCGTGACGATCTGCGCGTCCTCGTCGTCCTCGTTGTCGCACCGCACGACGACCGGGGCGGGGCCGTCGCCGAGCATGCCGACCAGCGGTGGTCCGGCGGCCTCCGGCCGACCCGCCATCAGCCGGTTCGCGGCGTCGACCACCTGCGTGGTCGACCGGTAGTCCCGCACCAGGTCGACCGTGACCGCGTGCGGGAACCGCACCGTGAAGTCCCGGAGCAAGGAGGTGTCCGCGCCCTTGAACGCGTAGACCGCCTGCCGGGCGTCGCCGACGACGGCCAGGTGGTCACGGCCTCCCAGCCACGCGTCGAGCAGCCGCTGCTGCGCCGGGTCGGTGTCCTGGTACTCGTCGACGACGAACGCCGCGTACTGGCGGCGGACCGTGGTCGCGACGTCGTCGTCCTGCTCGACCAGCCGCGCGCAGAAGGTCAGCAGGTCCGCGAAGTCCAGCACGCCGGCCTCACGCTTGGCGGCCGTGTACCGGCGCATCGCCCCGGCGACGGCGGGGATCGGCATGCCGGGCCGTCGCCCGGCAGCCGTCGCCTGCTCCGCGTACTCGTCGGCCGTCAGGTCCCGCGCGGCGGCCCACGTCAGCTCGGTCGCCAGGTCGGTGACCAGGGCGGCGTCCACGTCCCTGCCCGGTGTCCGCAGCACGGCGCCCAGGGCGGTCCGCAGGTACCGGTAGAACGCGCCCCGTCCGTCGGTGTCGAGCAGCACCGGCCCGTCGCCGGGCAGGCCTGTCGCACGCCAGAAGTACCGCAGCTGACGCAGCGCGGCCGCGTGGAAGGTGCGGGCCTGGACGCTGCCGGCCCCCAGTCGGCCCAGGCGGTCACGCATCTCGCCCGCGGCCTTCGTCGAGTGCGTCAGCGCGAGGACGACGTCGGTCGGCACCGCCCCGGTCAGGTGCTGGTACGCGATGCGGTGCGTGACCGTGCGGGTCTTACCGGTCCCGGCACCGGCCATGACCCGGACGGGCCCCGGCGGCGCCAGGACGGCAGCGGTCTGCTGCTCGTCGAGACCCGCGAGCACCCGGTCCACCGCCGCGTCGCCCACCACGCGTCCTCCCACCCCGGTCGTCGGTCGAGGACACATCGTGCCGCGTGCGGGGCCGGCCAGCCGATCGTCTGCCCGCCGGCCTGCTGGACGTCGTACCGCACACGTCAGTCGGTGCGTGTCGCCAGGTAGCGGCGTACGGCCTGCGCCGCCACGGCGTGGTCGACGACGTCAGGCTCGCCCGACGTCGTCAGCGTGCCCACGACCTCGCCGTCGACGCGCAGCGGCACCGACCCGCCGTGCGCCTTGAGCAGGTCGTGATCCACGTCGGTGCGCTGGTCGAACGGCGTGCCGGCTGCCTCGTGGCGCCGGCGCACCAGCAGCGAGGGCTCACCGAACAGGTGCACGGCACGCGCCTTGCCCTCGAGCCAGGGCACGTTGCCGGCGCCCGTCGAGCCGGTCATGGCCAGGAACACCGTCTCGCCGCCCAGCTCGACGCGCACCGCGAGGTTCGCGCCGCGCTCGCGGACCACGGCGACGGCCAGCAGGCCGAGGTCCACGGCGTCGTCCTGCGTGAACGCCGGGAGGTCGAGCCGCGGCTCGGCCTCGAGGTCGGCGACGGTGAAGGTGGGGAGCTCGCTCACGTGCTCATCCTGACGCAGGCCTGCTCCTCGTGCCCACGACGGCCGACGGCGCGCCCGTCGACCACGAGGTGTCGCTGGGCGACGGGTGGGTGTCGTTCCCGGTCGAGCGTGCGGCGGCCCACGTCGCCACGAGGTGCCGTTCCGCACGCGTCGTCGCCACGTATGAGGCGACGGTCCTGATCACCTACAAGTGGGCGTTGGGCGCACATATCAAAACCTACACGTGTACAAAATGGCGGTCTACGATAACCTGAGGGTGTGCACATGAGGGTGGCGGCCCGCCGACAGCTCGATCGCCGGACGGCGGCGCTCCGTGCGCTGCCGACGGAGGCCTTCGCGCGCCCTGCCGGAGGATGGGTCCGGGCGGTCCGCGACGCGGTGGGGATGAGCGGCCGTGACCTGGCCACGCGCCTCGGCGTGTCCCCGACGGCCGTGACCAAGCTCGAGGCGAGCGAACGTGCCGGCACCATCGGCCTGGACACCCTGGCCAGGGCCGCCGACGCGCTCGGCTGCGACCTCGTCTACGCCCTGGTTCCCCGGGTGCCGCTGGACGACCAGGTACGCCGCCAGGCCGAGAAGGTCGCCCGGGCCGAGCTCGGTCCCGTCGCGACGACCATGGCGCTGGAGGCCCAGAGCCTCGATGCCGGGCAGGCCCGGCAGCTGCTGGACGACCGGGCGGCGGAGCTCGTCGACACCCGCGGCCTGTGGCGCGTCGGTGGCTGACGCGTTCGACCCGGACGGTGCCACGCCTCTGACCCCGGACGAGACCGCGGGCCTCATCCCGTCGTTCGTCGCCACCCGCTCCGACCTGAACCTCGTCGAGCAGGCGAACATCGCATCGGGTCGCCGGTGGGCGCTGGGGCGGGCGCCGCGGACACCGGACGTCGTGCTCGACGACGCGTTCGTCCGTGAGCTGCACCGCCGCATGTTCGGTCAGGTGTGGCGCTGGGCGGGGCAGTACCGCACGACCGAGCGCAACATCGGCGTCGATCCGACCCGGGTCGCGACAGGGGTGCGCGACCTGGTCGGGGACGCCCGGTTCTGGGTCGCACCGGGGACGGCCTGGATCACCCCGGAACGTGCGGTCGTGCGGGTCCACCACCAGATGGTCGCCCTCCACCCGTTCCCGAACGGCAACGGACGGCACGCGCGACTGCTCACCGACGTCCTCGGCCGGGCGCTCGGCCTGCCGGTCTTCACGTGGGGCGCAGCGGACCTCGACGCGGACGGGCCGGACCGGGCCGCGTACCTCGCTGCGCTGCGCGCGGCCGACCGCGACCCCGACGAGCTCGACGCCCTGCTCGCCTTCGCGAGGTCGTGAGCCCGGAACCGCCGGCGCGCAAGCGCACCGTCGCCGCCAGGAAGTGGTCACGGATGCGGACACGGCTGCGGGGAGTGGTCACACGTGTGACCACTCCCCGCAGCACGGAGCAACTCGTCAGGCCTGCTCGTCGATGCGGTGGCGCTCGTCGAGGATGGTGGCGCCCGCGGCGACCAGCTTCATCTCGTGGGCACGGAAGTGGTGGCCGCAGAACAGCAGCTCCGCGCCCCCGGCCTGGCCCAGGGTCGCGCGGACGTACGCCCGCGCTCCGCAGCGGTCGCAGCGGTCGCGCAGGGTGAGCTCGGCGGTGGTCGTGCGGGCGTCGACGGTGGTGGCGTTCATGGGCGGACTCCTCGTCTCGCTGGAGGGAGCAATGCTCGTCCGTGACGGCACCGCACGTTCTGCTCACCTGAACCATCGGCTACGGGTGGACCATTCCGGATGCGTGTTCGCCCAGCGGTGAACCGGACGGCGCGGAGTTCACCCGCCCGGGGACGCCGGCGCGCACAGTGGTCACTCCGGCACGGCTCGAGAACGGGAGTGGTCACAGACGTGCCCACTTTCGTGGGGTGCGAGGCACCCGGGGGTCAGGGGGGAGTCGAGCTTGGGGGGTTCGTCCGGGTGCTGGCGTCGAAGCGGCACCAACGGGGTGACGGAACGGCAACGCACCGGACCTGGAGGCGGTCGCAGCCCTACGGTGCGACCATGCCGATGACCAGGACCGGGTGGCGGACCCGGGCGCGCACCGCCGCCGTCGCGATCGTGCTGCTCGTGGGCGCGGGTGCGACCCTCGCGACGACGCCGCCGACGGAGAAGTGCCCCGACCCCCCGGCCGACGGCGTCATCAGCGACTTCTACGGCCCGCAGGACTACGTGGGCGGAATGGCGCGCTTCGCGACCCCGAGCGCGTTCGTCGTCGGTGGTATCGACGTCGTCCGGGTCGACGTCCGTGCGCCCGGCTGCCTGAGCGCGGACAGCACCGAGGCGTCGGTGGGCATCTTTTTCCGGATCGGTGGCGAGTACATGGCTGCGGTGCCCGAGGAGACGCTGCGCACCCTGTCCGTGAGCGACGGACGGGGACGCACCTGGTCCCCCGAGGAGGTCGACTCCCGCGCGTGGCTGCCGCCGAGGTCGCAGGGTGGGAACCCGGAGCCGGCGTACGCCCGGCTCGAGTTCCTGCTGCCGGTCGACCTGGTCGCGCCCGTGACCCTGCACCTGGGCGAGCTGCGCGGCGAGACCGTCGAGGCGCTCTCGCTCGACGAGTCCGAGCCGAGGCCGGGCACGACGTGACCCGGGACGGCGGGGTGGCCGCGCGGGTGCGCGGCGACCTCGTGCTGCACCCGGTCGCCCTCGTGGGCCTCGCGGTCCTCCTGCTCAACGACCACCTGCTGAAGGCGGCAGCACCGGGTCCCGTCACGGGCAAGCTGTCGGACGTCGCGGGCCTGGCGTTCTTCCCGTTCCTGCTCCTGGCGGCCCGGGAGGTGGTGCTGCGACGTGCGCCCACGCCCCGGTCGGCGTGCGTCACGGCCGTGCTGACGGCGGCCGTGTTCGCGGCGGTCAAGCTCTCGGGGGCGGCGCGTGACATCTATGCCGGGGTCGTGGGCGTGCTGCGCTACCCCGTTGACGCGGTCGTCGCCGGGGCGGGCGCGCCGGTGGCGGTGCTCATCCAGCCGGACCCCGGCGACGTGCTCGCCGTCGTGGCATGCGCAGCGGTGGTGCTCGTCGTCCGCCGCCGGGACGACGTGGTCGCGCGCCGGCCGCGTGCCGCCGCCGCTGCGCGCTGAACTCCCGTCGCACGACGACGCCCCCCACGCGCCGTCCGGGACGGTGCGTGGGGGGCGTGCGCCTGGTGCGGACTAGCGCTGGAGCGTCAGCAGGCCGGGTCGGTACGGCAGGCGGCCGTAGTCGCCACCCGAGCTCGGGCTGCGGCCCTGGTAGAGCAGCTGCAGGTTGCACGGGTCGACCGTCATGGTCTGGTCGGCGTTCGTGCGCAGCAGCTCACCGTGGCTGATGTCGTTGGTCCAGGTGGCGCCGCTGTTGGCCTTGCCGGCGAAGGGGTTGCTCTCCGACGTGGCGTTCGGCGTCCACGTGCCGCCGAGGCTGGTGGCGGTGAAGGACCGGAAGTACCGGCCGTTCGCGCCGATGGCCTCGACGATCATGAGGTACCGCTGCTGGCCGGCCAGCTTGTAGACCTGCACGGCCTCGAACAGGTTGTTCGTCGTGTCGGTCATGATGGTCTGGTAGGACGACCCGAAGCTGCCCGGGAAGTTCCCGATCGGCATCGAGGCCCGGTAGATGCGGCCGTTGTCGCCGGCGAAGAACAGGTACATGTTCTGGTCGTCACCGATGAGCGCCTGGTCGATCGGACCGGTCCCCGAGTTCGAGATCGTGCCGGTGAAGAGCGTCTGGTGCGCGCCCCAGCCGTTGATGTTGTCGGGGTTGGTCGAGGTCCGGTAGGAGAACGACGGGCCACCCCACTGGTAGGCCATCACCCAGATGTTCTTCGGGGCGAAGTAGAACATCGACGGTGCGACGGCCGTGAACGGCATCGCGGTCTGGCTCGCGGAGCCCATCTGGTTGTAGTTCGAGAACAGCCCGAACTTCATCGAGCCCCACGACTCGCCGTTGTCGTGCGTCGTGGCGTAGACGAGCTGCTGCCCGTTGTACGGGGCGACGGTGAAGTCCTTGAGCGAGGCCCAGCCCGATCGCGGCTGCGCCAGGACGCCCGAGTCACGCCAGCGGTACGACGACGGGAGGGTGCAGTTGCCCGACGGGGGCGGCGTGGTCGGGTTGCTCGTGGGCTGCGTCGTCGGGTTCGACGTGGGGTTGGCCGTCGGGTTCGACGTGGGCTGGGCCGTCGGGGTGGTCCCGCCGACCTGCACGAGCTGCCACTGCTGGTTGGTGCCGCCCCAGTTCGAGTACTGGACGATGTTGGCGCCGTCGGCCGTCGACCCGCCCTGGACCTCGATGGCCTTGCCGGACTGGCGGCCGATGAAGATCACGTAGCCGCCGGCGACGTCCTGCATCCGGAACTGCTGGTTCTCCTGGTTGCGATCGGTGTACTGCACGATCGCCCCGCCGTCTGCGGTGGAGTAGTTGTAGACGTCGAGGACCTTGCTCGACAGCCGCGACTTGATGCGGTAGTTGCCGTTGCCCGAGTCGACGAACTGCCACTGCTGCTGCGAGCCGTTGTTGCGGGTCCACTGCGTGATGCGGGCGCCGTCGGCCGTCGAGAGGTTGTAGACGTCGAGCGCCTTGCCGCTCCCGCGGTTGAGCAGCACGTACGACGCGTTCGGGTCGACGGTCGCCGCCGATGCCGCCGGTGCGGCGGCGACCGCGAGGGCGCCTCCGGACACGGCGACGGCAGCCGCCACGAGCGCCGACGCCCAGCGGTTCCGACGTCCTCGCACCGGGCTCAGGGCCCCGGGTGCACGTGCTGGTCTCATGCTGCTCTCCTTCGAGTCATCAGGTGTTCGGGGGCGCTGCGAGGTGGAACGGGCGCGGTCGACGCCGCGCAAACGCTTGCGGGTCGGCGTTGACCGCGATGTGAACCTTCACATTGCCATGCCCGACATGCCCTGATGAAGAGTTCGTTCGAGGGATTAATCGATTCATCTGGCGAGTCGGCCGTCGACGCGCCTGCGTGCGCCCCGCCCTGCGCTGCACCGCGCGGCGGGCGTCGGTCGGAGCCCGGTAGTAGCGCCGCGCCGGTCGTCGACCCCTGAGGCTCAGGACACCGCGCTCAGAGCGGCACGCTCACTCCAGCGGCGCGCTCACTCCAGCGGCGCGCTCACTCCAGCGGCACGCTCACTCCAGCGGCGCGCTCAGTCCAGCGGCGCCGACCACCGCAGCAGGGCCCCGCGTCCCGAGGCCGGCCGCAGCAGCGAGAACGAGCCGCCGGACTCCTCGGCGCGCTGGGCCAGGTTCCGCGTCCCGGACGCGCGCGTGGGCGCGGGCGGCACCCCGACCCCGTCGTCCTCGACCTCGACGACGACGAGCGCGGGTACGCCGGTCGTCACCGTCAGCCGCACCGACACCGCGTGCGAGCGCGCGTGCCGGGCCACGTTCGACAGGCCCTCGCGCACGACCGCGACGACGTTGTTCGCGCGGCCCGGGGCGACGAGCTCGTCGATCGCGGACGCCAGGACGCGGTCGCCGGCGACGAGATCCACGGGCCGGCCGTCCAGCTGCACCACGAGGTGCGGGGCGAACCCGAGCGAGGAGTGCGCGAGCTCGACCTCGGCGACGACCCGCTGGACCAGCGGGATCGTCGCACCGGGGTCGTCGAGCGTCCTCACGATGACCCGGATCTGCCGGATGCTCGCGTCGACGTGCTCGACCACCTGCTCCAGGACGCGCGTCGCCCGCGGGGACACCTGCTCCCCGGGGTCCGCTCGCAGGGACTCGACCTGCAGGCCGGCGGCGAACAGCTGCTGGATCGCCAGGTCGTGCAGGTCGCGCGCGATCCGGGTCCGCTCGTCGTGCACGGCGGCGTGACCGCGCAGGCGCTGGGCCTCGCCCAGCACGAACGCCAGCGCCGCCTGCCGGGCGAACGACTGGGCCAGCCCCAGGTCCTCGGCGGTGAAGGGTGCACCGCCGACGTGACGCAGCAGCAGCAGCACACCGACGTGCCCGGTGGCGTGCATCGGTGCGAGCAGCGCCGGTCCGTAGCCGGGCAGCACGGCGACGCCGTCGGCGCCGGCGTCCGTGTGCAGGGACCCGGTGCCCTCGTCGAACACGGCGCGGACGCGCGGCTCGCCGCTCATGTCCGCACCCAGCAACGCCCTTCCCGCGGGCGTGACGATCTCGACGAGCAGCTCGTCACCGGGCCCGGGCAGGACGATCGCGGCGACGTCGGCGTCGCCGACCTGCGCGGCGGCGGCGGCGACGCGCTCGAGGACGTCCTCGGCGTCGGCGCCCTCCAGCAGCATCGTGGAGATCTCCTGGGCGGCGGACAGCCACTGCTGGCGGCGGACCTCCAGCGCGTAGGACTGGGAGTTCAGCACCGCGACGGCGGCGGCAGCGGCCAGGGACAGCACGACCGCCTCGTCGTCCTCGTCGAAACCCCCGCGCTTCTCCGAGAGGTACAGGGTGCCGAAGCGTTCGCCGCGCACCCGCACCGCGGCGCCCAGGAACGAGCCCATCGGCGGGTGCCCGGGCGGCAGGCCCCCGAAGTCGGGGTGGTGGGTCAGGTCCTCCAGACGCAGGACGCCCTGGTCGGGGATCGCCCCGAGCACGCCCCAGGCGTGCGGGGGGTGCCCCAGGGCAGCGACGACGGAGTCCGCGACGCCGCTCTGGACGAACTCGACGGACGCGCCGTCCTCGTCGACGATGTTGATCGCCCCGTAACGGGCACCGGTCAGGCTCGTGCTCGCCGCGACGAACCGCTCCAGCAGGCTCCGGGTGTCCAGGTCGCCCGCCATGTCGAGGATCGCGGACAGCAGCGCGGACGCGACGTCCTGCGGCTGCCGGGGACGGGTGCCCGTCTGCGTCACGGAGGCCTCCTGCTGCTCGGACGCACCGACGATATCCGGTCCGCAGGGGACCCCACGCCCGCCCACAACCGTCGGCCCACCCGCCGCTGTCGCGCGACGCGGGCCCCCTCAGTCCTGCTTCGCCGCACCCCACCCGTGCCAGTGGGCGATCTCGACCAGCACGCTCACCCGCGCGCGGTCGCGCACCGGGTAGGGGTTGCCGCCGTAGTGCGTCGAGAGCCGGTCGATGTCGACGAGGTCGACGTCGTCACGCCACTCGACGACGCTCCCCTGGACGCTGACGTGCGTGTACCAGTTGTCCTCGGCGAGGGCCGTGAGGGAGACCAGCGGGTTGGTGCGCAGGTGCTTGAGGCGTGCGCGGGACGCGTCGAGGTTGAGCAGCACGCGGCCGTCGTCCTCGAGGAGGTACCAGGTGGCGACGGTGACGGGGTGACCGTCCGGGTGGATGGTCGCCATGACCGCGGGGTTGGGACGGGCGAGCAGCGCGGCGACGTCGGCGGGCAGCGGCGGCTTGGGCATGGTGGGTCCTCTCGTCGGGGTCAGCGACCAGCATGGCCCCGACGACGACGGACGACGACCCGACGCACGCGGACGTGATCCGCCGGGCGGCCACCTGTCACGGTCGTCGGACACGGTCGTCGAGCCGGTCCCCCCGTGGGCGCGCGGCCTCCTCCCCCGGGAGGAGACCGCACCTCGTCACGTCTCCTCCACCGGCAGGTGCTGCGCCCCCACCCGCTCTCCGTAGCGTCGCCGACGGACGCCCTGAGGAGGGCCGACCCGACGACGAGGAGACGCGATGATCGAGGTGGAGGCGCTGACGAAGCGCTACGGCAGCACGACGGCGGTGGACGGGCTGACGTTCGCCGCGCGGCCCGGCACCGTGACCGGGTTCCTCGGGCCCAACGGTGCGGGCAAGTCGACGACCATGCGGGTCGTCGTCGGGCTCGAGCGCCCGACCTCCGGCACCGCGACGGTCGACGGGCGCCGGTACGCCGACCTGCCCGCCCCCCTGCACGCGGTGGGCGTCATGCTCGACGCCCGCTCGGTGCACCCCGGGCGCTCGGCGTTCCGGCACCTGCTGGCCCTCGCGCAGACGCACGGCATCGGGCGCTCGCGCGTGCACGAGGTCATCGAGATGACGGGCCTGGAGTCCGTCGCGAAGCGTCGTGCGGGCACGTTCTCGCTGGGCATGGGCCAGCGGCTCGGGATCGCCGGTGCGCTGCTGGGCGACCCCGAGACGCTGATCCTCGACGAGCCGGTCAACGGGCTCGACCCCGACGGCGTGCTGTGGGTGCGCCGCCTGGTGCGGGACCTCGCGGCGGAGGGGCGCACGGTCCTGCTGTCGTCGCACCTCATGCACGAGCTCGCGCTGTGCGCGGACCGTGTGGTCGTCATCGGCCGCGGGCGGCTGCTCGCCGACGCACCGGTCGCCGAGCTCGTCGGGGACGAGGGCGGGTCGCTCGAGGACGCCTACCTGCGCCTGACGGCCGATGCGGTCGAGTACCGCGGCACGGTCGCGCCGGGGGGTGCGCGATGAGCGCCGCCGCCACGTCCACCGCCCGGTCGGCCACGCCCGCCGCCCCGGCCCGTCGGGGACCGACGTTCGCCGGCGTCGTCGCCGGCGAGTGGACCAAGCTCACGAGCCTGCGCTCCACCTGGTGGATCGCCGCCGTCACGGTCGCCGTCGCCGGGGTGCTGACGTACCTCGCCGCGACCGCGTCGTCGACGGACCCCGGTTTCCGCCCGCTGGCCGACGTGACCGTCGGCCTGCTGCTCGCCCAGGTCGGACCGCTCGTGCTGGGCGTCCTGGTCGGGGCGGGGGAGTTCCGCAGCGGCTCGTTCCGCTCGACGTTCACGACCGTCCCGACGCGGACACCGGTGATCGCCGCGCAGGCGGTCGTGACGGCCGCCTTCGGCCTGGCTCTCGGAGTGCTGACGGCCCTCGCGTGCGTCCTCGCGGTCCTGCCCGCGGCCGCGGGGCGCGGTATCCCCGTCGATCTCACCACCGACGGAACCCCCGGCGTGCTGCTCGGCACGGTGCTCCTGGTCGCCGGCCTCACGCTGCTGGGGCTCGCGATCGGCGCGCTGCTGCGCAGCACCACGCCCGCCCTGGTGGCGGCCCTGACCCTCGTCCTGGTCCTGCCGATCGTGCTGATGATGGTGGGTGACCCCGCGGTCGGCGGTGCACCCGAACCCGGCGTGGCCGACGACGCGGCACCGGTGGTCACGGTGGCCGGCACCCTCGGCGTCCTCACGCCCGGCACCGCCGGCCAGCTCATGACGACGACCGCCGGGAGCGGTCCGGTGCCGGGCGCACCCGACCTCGGGCCGGGCGGCGGTGGCCTCGTCCTGGGTGCCTGGATCCTCGTGCTGCTCGGCGCTGCGGCGGTGCGGCTGCGGACGCGGGACGTGCGATGACGACCCTCGGCCGGACGGAGGTGGCGCCCGCGCGGGACCCGCGCGGGGCGCCGCCCCGGCGCGGGGTCACGCACGCGCGTGTGCTCGCGGCCGAGTGGACCAAGCTCGTGAGCGTGCCCGCGAACCTGTGGCTCGCGCTCGGCGTCGTCGGCGCCGCGGCGGGCACGGCGTACGGGCTCGGGCTGTTCGTGCGGCCGCAGGACGGGCGCTCGGGGGCCTGGGTCGTGACCTCCGGCATGGTCCTCGCCCAGATCGGCTTCCTCGTCCTCGGGGCGCTCGTCGGCACGTCGGACCACACCACCGGGACGGCGCGCACGACGTACGCCGCGGTGCCGCGCCGCCTGCCGGTGCTCGTCGGGCAGGTCGTCGTCACGACCGTCGCCGCCGCGGTCACCGCCGCCGTGGCCCTCGGGGCGTCGTACCTGGCGACGGCGGGTCCGCGCGCGGGCGACGCCCCGGACCTCGACCTGTCGGTCCCCGGCACGACCCGCGCGCTGCTCGGGTTCGTGCTGCTCGCCACGGCAGTCACGCTGCTCGGGCTGGCTCTGGGGGTCCTGCTGCGCCGCCCGGCCGACGCGATCGTCACCGGCTTCGTGCTCGTGGTCCTCGCCGACCACCTGCTGTCGGTGCGGCCGGGGCGCGTCACCGACACGTTGCGGGCCCTGCTGCCCGGGGCGGGCAACCGGCTGATGCAGGACGACACGGCGGTGGCGGCGTTCGACGCCGCGACGCAGGGGCCGCAGCTCGGCGCGTGGGGCGGCGGTGCGGTGGTCGGCGCGTGGGTCGTCGTGGTGCTCGCTGCGGCGGCGTACCGGCTGGTGCGGCATGACGTCCGCTGAGCCGGCGCGCGCCCGGTCGGTGGTGCCTGCCGCCGGGGACGACGGTCCGGACGCGGCCCGGGACCACGGCCGCGTCGACACCCCGGGATGCGAGAGTGGCCCGGTGGTGAACCGACGTGCGGTCGTGGAGCGAGCCGGCGCGCCCGCTCGCGTCGACGTGGACCTGCTCACCGAGGAGCAGGTCCGTGGCGGGAGCCCGGTGGGTCGCCTCGTCGCCGCCCGGCCCTGGGTCATGGACGTCACCGTCGCGGTCGTGATGCTGCTGGTCGGGCTCGTCGGCGCGATGTTCGGCCTGGGGACCGCGCAGGGGGCACAGGCCCTCGGCCTGTACCCGCGGGACGCCGACGTGGCGGGTCTGGTCGCCTCCACGTGGCTGGTCGGCACGGCCGTCGGTGCCGCGCTGCTGGCCGTGCGCCGCAAGGCGCCGCTCACCGTCACGACGCTCCTGACCGTCGCGTCCGTGGTGTCCCTGCTCGTCGCCGGTGTGCTCGGTGTGCTCGGGGCATGCGTGGCGTGCGCCCTCTACGGCGTCGCGGCGACCCGGAGCACGCGCACGACCTGGCTCGTCTTCGGCGTCGTGCTGACTTCCCTGACCCTCGCGCTGTGGTGGTGGCAGGACCTCGGGCTCATCGAGATCATCTCGTGGTCCAGCGCCGGCGTCGGGGCGGGGTGGGAACCGCCCACCTACCTGGAGGAGCCGCTCTTCTCGCCTGGTCGCCGCATGGGCTCGGTCCTGCTGCTCCTCGCGCTGCTGCTGCTCGGCGTCACGGTCGGCTCCGCAGCACGGGCGCGCCGGCTGCACGCGCTCGAGCTGGTCGAGCGCTATCGGGCGCTCGCCCGCGAGCGGGACCAGAGCGCCGAGCTCGCGCGCGCGGCCGAGCGCGCCCACATCGCCCGCGAGATGCACGACATCGTCGCGCACAGCCTGTCCGTGATGGTCGCGCTGGCCGACGGCGCCGACGCCGCCTTCGCGCGCGCCCCGGAACGCTCGCGCGACGCCGTGCGGCAGGTCGCGCGTACCGGCCGGTCCGCGCTGGCCGACATGCAGCGCGTCCTCGGCGCGCTCGGCACCGGCGACGACGACCGCCGCATCACCCCCACGGAGGTCGACCTGTCCACCGTCGTCGAACGCTTCGGGGCCGCCGGGATGCCCGTGACCGCGACGGGCCTCGACACCGCGCTCCCGGACGACACGTCGGTGCGCCTCGCCGTCACGCGCATCCTCGGCGAGGCGCTGACCAACGTCCTGCGGCACGCGCCCGGGGCGTCGTCGGTCGAGGTCGCGGTGCGCCGCACGCCGGGAGGCGTCGAGGTCGAGGTCGTCGACGGCGGCGGAACCCGTGCCGGTGACGGTCCCGGGACCGGGCGCGGGATCGTCGGCATGCGCGAGCGCGCGGCGCTGCTCGGCGGGCACGTCGAGGCGGGCCCCCGTCCGGGCGGCGGGTGGCAGGTGCGCGCGGAGCTGCCGTGGGCCGATGACGACGAGGGACGACGATGACGACGGTGCTCCTGGTGGACGACCAGACGCTGCTGCGCGTCGGGTTCCGGCTCGTCCTCGAGTCCGAGCCGGACCTCGAGGTGGTGGGCGAGGCCGCGGACGGGAGGGTCGCGCTCGAGCAGGTCGCGGCGCTGGCGCCCGACGTCGTCCTCATGGACATCCGCATGCCCGGGATGGACGGCATCGAGGCGACGCGCCGCGTGGTCGCCGAGCACCCGGCCTCCCGCGTGCTCGTGCTCACCACGTTCGACGTCGACGACCTCGCGTTCGCCGCGCTGCGGGCCGGTGCCAGCGGGTTCCTGCTGAAGTCGGCGCGCCCCGACGAGCTCGTCGACGCGGTCCGCACCGTCGCCGCAGGCACCGCCGTCGTCGCGCCCCGGGTGCTGCGGCGCATGCTCGACCTGTTCGCGCCGCACCTCCCGGACGGCGACGAGCCGGTGTCGGCGGCACCCGACCGTGACCCGCGGCTGCGAGGGCTGACCCCGCGCGAGCTCGACGTCCTGCGCCTCGTCGCGGACGGCGCGACGAACCCCGAGATCGCTGCCGCGCTGTTCGTGTCCGAGACGACGGTCAAGACGCACGTCGGCAACGTCTTCGCCAAGCTGGGCGCCCGCGACCGCGTGCAGGCCGTGATCATCGCCTACGAGTGCGGGCTCGTGGCGCGGGGCGGGGGAGCGTCGGTCAGGGGCGGGTGAGCCGGTCCGACGCGGGCGTCAGTGCCCGTCCTGCAGCGGGGTCTCGTCGACGACGACCGTGCGCACCGCGGGGGTGCCGCGTCGCCGGCCCCACGCCGCCCGTCCCCGGTCGACGCCGGCCCTGCTCGCCGCCTTGACGCGCGCGAGCATGCGGTGCGCCCACGCGAACTCGGTGGCCAGCAGCGCGAGCCCGGCGATGATCGTCAGCACGCCCTGACCGGGCAGGACGAGCATCGCCACGCCCGCCAGGATCAGGGTCCAGCCGACGACGGACACCGCCACGACCCGCACCGGTCGCGGCAGCGCCGCGATGCGCGCTCGCACGCCGGCCCACCGGTCCGCCCAACCCGCCATGGTCCACCTCTGTCCGTCGCCTGTGCGCCCGCCCGTGCTGGACTGCCCAACGAAGGGGCCCCCGGATCGGTGCCCGTGGTCCTCAGTCTGCGACACGCGCCTGCACGGCCGCGGCGACCACGTCGGCGGCCTCGGGGACGACGTGCAGGTTGAGCGCGGGCTCGAACAGCTCCGCCTCGAGCAGCACGAGCCCGTGCGCGGCGCTGTCCACGGTGTCGATGCGCGCGTACAGCGGGACGCCCAGCCCGGTGGCCGCGTCGACGGCCTCGACGACGCGCCGCGCGAACACCGTCTCGGCGTCGGTGACGTCGACCCGCTCCGGGTGCTCGACGTACACCCCGCCGACGAACCCGCCGCCCGGCGCCAGCAGCGCCCCCTTGGCGATCGCGTGCGTGAGCCGCCCGTCGATCACGTAGAGCGCCTTCTCACGCCCCTGCGACAGCTCGGGCACCTCGGGCTGCACCATGACGACGCCGCCACCGGTGAGGATCCGGTCCGCCAGCGCGAGCGCCGCCGGGTCGTCCGCGCGGTACAGGCCGGTGTCGCGGGCACCGGCCGACACGGTGGGCTTGAGCACGACGTGCGCGTCGGGTCCGGCCGCCGTGAGGTCGGCGCGCACGTCGTCGAGGGACGTGCGGTAGGTCGTCGGGACGACCCCGACGCCCCGCTCGGCGAGCTCGGCGAGGTACCGCTTGTCGAGGTTCCAGCGCACCAGCGCGGGCGGGTTGAGCACACGCGTCGCCGCCTCGGCGTCGGTGAGCCACGCGAGGAACTCGTCCAGCCGCTCCGGGTAGTCCCACGGGCTGCGCAGCAGCAGCAGGTCGTACGCGGCGCAGTCGACGGCGGGGTCGTGCCAGACGACGGGCTCGGCGTCGACCCCGCGGGCGCGCAGCGCGGCGACGAGGGGGGCGGTGTCGTGGTCGAGGTCGTCGGCGGGGTAGTCGTCGGTCACGACGACGCCGACACGGGGGGACGAGGTCACCCGCCGGACCCTATGCCGTGCCCGGGCGCCCGTCGCGCGGGGCTGCCTCGGTAGGGTCGCGAGTCGTGAGCACCGCACCGCCCGTCGTCCCCCCGGCCACCCGGCGCGGGCGCGTGGTGGCCGCGCTCGTCCTCCTGGCGCTCGCGGTGGCCGGTGCGCTGGTGCTGCGCCTGACTCCCCTCGGTGACGCCCTGGCGCCCGCGGGGTGCACGGTCCTGGCGGGGGACCGGGACGTGCGTCCGCCCGCCGTGGTGGCCGACGCGGCGGCCCGGGTGCGCGACGAGGTCGCGGCGGAGGCGTCGGTGACGACCACGTGCAGCCTGGCCGACACCGCGGAGCCCGCGCCGGGCCTCCCCGACCCGGCGGACGACCCCGCCGGCTGGGCCGTCGGCGTCGACGCCGAGGCCGCCGACGTCGCCGCGCTGCCCGCGACCGCCGCTGCCGTGCTCGCCGCCGCGACGCCTGCGGTCCCGTTCGCGTGGCGTCTCGACGTGCACGACGCCGCACGGACCGCCGCCGTCGTCCTGACGCCCGGCGGCGGCACGGACCTCGTCGACGACGCCGTCGCGCTGCGCGGCGAGCCGGGCGTCGCGGAGGTGTGGTTCGGGCCCGACAGCGGCAGGGTCGCGGTCGCCACGGGCGCCGACGTCGCGCCCCTGCTGGCCGCGACCGCGGGGCGGGACCTGCCCGTCACGACCGTCGAGGCGCGCGCCGACTGGCTCGAGGTGCAGCAGGGGCAGACCGGCACCTGGCCCGACGACGCCGCGGTCGCCCTCGCCGTCGACGTGGCCGCCTGGGAGGGCGTGTGGCGCGTCGTGCTGAGCGGCGGCGCACCCGCGTCGCCGAGCCTGTCGGTCGAGGCGGACGACGACGCCCACCGCGCGCACGTCGCGTCCCGCCTCGCGGCGACCGTGCACACCGGGCCGCCGGTCGGGTACCACGTGAGCGCGCAGCAGGAGGCGGTCAGCGGGGTGGTCGGGCGGACGGCCGCCGCGTCCGAGGCGGGCTCGGGGGAGGGTGTCGGGGCCGGGGGGCCCGTCGGCGGCGTCGACGGCGTCCCCGCGTGCACGGGCGACGAGCTGCGCGTCGAGGTCGTCGGCACCGACGCCGCCCTCGGCGCGCGGTTCCTGTTCCTGCGCGCGACGCACACCGGCGCGGCGCCGTGCGTCGTCGCAGGCGTCCCGGGGCTGGCGTTCACGCGGCTGTCGGGCACGCGGACGCCGGACCTCACCCAGCTCCCGGACGTCGAGGCACCGGGCGAGCCCGCCGCGACGGTCCTGGCGCCGGGGGACTCGGTCGCCTCCCAGGTCCGGTGGCGCGCGATGTCGACGTCGCAGGACCCGGACGTGGCGGTCGGCGTCACGGTGCGGGCGGTGGCCGGGGGGCCGACGGTCGACCTGGAGCTGTCGGACCCGCTCGACGTGCTCGCGGGCGCGACCGTCCGGGTCGGGCCCTGGATCCCGGGCGCGGCGGGCTGAGGCGGCGCGCCTGACGGCCCTCGTCAGGCGTGAGCGGCCGTCGCCGGGCGCGGCGCCCGGGCGTCGGCGTCCCCTCCCGCGTGTCCTGCGGCGGTGCGGCGCACGGTCGACAGGAGCTGGGCGAACGTCGTCATCTCCTGGGGGGTCAGGCCGAAGGCGGCGCCGACGTGCCCGGGCAGGTGCGCGCAGCGGTCCCGCAGCGCGAGGCCGGCGTCGGTGAGGCTCACGGTCACGGAGCGCTCGTCGTCGACGCGTCGCCGACGCTCGAGGAGTCCGCGCACCTCCAGGCGCTTGAGCAGCGGCGACACGGTCCCGTAGTCGAGCTGCAGGCGGTCGATGACCTGCCGCACGGTCTGCTCGCCGCGGGTCCACAGCACGACCAGCACGAGGTACTGCGGGTACGTGAGGTCGAGCGGCTCCAGCAGGCCCCGGTACACCGACGTCAGCGCCCGCGACGCCGCGTACAGGTCGAAGCACAGCATCGTCTCGAGCGCGATGCCGTCGGGCGGGGGCGTCCCGGTGGTCGTCATGCGTTCATCGTACGCGGTGTTGACGTGGGCAAGTAGATCGTGCACGATGCAATTGCTCCCGATGAACAGCATCGAGGGCGCGAGGCGCACCGGGTCACCGCCCGGGCATCGAGGAGAGGGCAGGGGCATGCCGTACATCACCAGCACCGTGACCGACCAGACCGTCGAGCTCTACTACGAGGACCACGGCTCCGGGCAGCCGGTCGTCCTCATCCACGGGTACCCGCTCGACGGGCACTCGTGGGAGAAGCAGACCGTGGCGCTGCTCGACGCCGGCTACCGCGTCATCACCTACGACCGTCGCGGCTTCGGCCGCTCGACCAAGGCCACCCAGGGTTACGACTACGACGCCTTCGCGGGTGACCTCGACGCCGTCCTGACGACGCTCGACCTGAGCGACGTCGTGCTCGTCGGGTTCTCCATGGGGACCGGCGAGGTCGGCCGCTACCTCGGTACCCGCGGTTCGGGGCGCGTCGCCAAGGCCGCGTTCCTCGCGTCGCTCGAGCCGTTCCTGCTGCAGACCGACGACAACCCGGGCGGGATGCCGAAGAGCGGGTTCGACGAGATCGAGGCGGCCGCGCGCGCGGACCGCTTCGCCTGGTACGACGCGTTCTACACGAACTTCTACAACCTCGACGAGAACCTGGGCACCCGCATCAGCGAGGCCGCGGTGCGCGCGTCGTGGAACGTCGCGGTCGGGGCCGCGCCGTGGTCCGCGTGGGCCGTCGTCCCGACGTGGTACACCGACTTCCGCGCCGACATCGCCAGGATCGACGTGCCCACGCTGATCCTGCACGGCACGGCCGACCGCATCCTCCCGATCGACGCGACGGGCCGCGCGTTCCACGCCCTGCTCCCCGCGGCGACGTACGTCGAGGTCGAGGGCGCGCCCCACGGCCTGCTGTGGACGCACGCCGACGAGGTCACCACCGCGCTCCTGGACTTCGTCACGGCCTGACGGCAGGGCTGGATCGCTCTCTCGCGCGGAGGGGTGGGGCTGGATCGCCTTCTGGTGAGAGGGCGATCCAGCCCGTCGGGATGCGGGCGCCGGCGTGCGCGGCCTGCACAACCCCGCCGGACGGTGCGGGCGCGAACGGGTGACCGACGGCCCCGGACGAGCGAACCGTGGCGTCCGCACGGACAGGGGCGTCACCTGAACCGATGATCGGCGTGCGGCGGACTCGCTGCCACCCCGCGCTGTCCCGGCCGTTGCCGTCGGGGCACACGAGAACCATCGAGGTCCCCCGTGCGTCCGCTCCGCCCCCTGACTGCTGCCCGCGCGTCCGCCCGCGGCCGCCGTGGCACCGCCCTCGTCGTGCTCGGCACCGTCGCCCTCGTCGGGGGCGCGCCCGCCCTCGCCGTCGCGTCCGACGTCGCCCCCGCCGCCGACGCGGAGCAGCCGACCGTCGACCCGATCGTCCTGCCAGCGCAGGAGCAGGTCGACCAGGTCGTGCCCGCCGCCGAGGTCGCCGCACCCGAGGTTCCGGTGGTCGACGACGCGACCGCGTCCCCGGTCGTCGAGGACGCGACCGAGGTCCCCGTCGACGACGCCGAGGCCGCCGTCACGGCTCGCGTCGCCGACGTCCCCGCCACGGAGCCGGCCGCCGCCGCAGCGCCGCCGGCCGACGTCGTGGTCGCGCCCGAGGGTGACGTCGTCCCGCTCGCGGACGAGGTGGACTGCACCGTCGACATCTTCGGCTGCTACGGCACCGGCAAGGTGTATGTCTCCGCGTCCTCGCCGGACGGCGCATCGGTCGCGGGCACCGTCGTCGAGCTGGACCACGTCGGCACCGGGCCCGAGCCGGAGGAGACCGTCACGCTCGACGAGTCGGGGTCGATGAGCGGCTCGTGGAGCCTGCCCGAGGGTGTCTCCGCCACGATCAGCGTGGTCTCGATCCCCGCCGGGACGATGCTCGCCGGCCCCGCCTCGACGACCGTCGGGCCGTGCGTGGCCGGGGAGTCCCCGATGCCCTGGTGCGCCTACGACTTCTCACCGGAGATCGTGCGCGCGTACCGAGTGCTGGAGATGACGGCCGTCGACGAGGCCGGTGCCGCTGTCGACGGCGTGACCGTCGAGCTGTGGGGCGCGGCCGGTACGGGCACCCCCGCCCCCGCCCCCGAGCCGGAGGAGCCGGAGCTCGAGCTGGAGGCCTTCCGCGTCGCGCCGGAGCCCGACGGGCTGGAGCTGCTCGGCACCGCCACGTCCGACGCGACGGGCCGGGTCGACTTCGGTCGCGTCGTGCCCGCCGAGTACCAGCTGCGCGTCACGGGCGTCCCCACCGGCTTCGTCCAGCCGGAGGCCCTCGTTCCGGTGACCCTGGCCGAGGTGGGCACGACCGCCGAGGCCGACGTCCCGGCCGGGGGATCCCTCGTGCTCCGCGCGGTCCCGGCGCCCACGCCCGTGGACCCCGAGCCCGAGCCCGCGCCGGTGACCCCCGTCCCGGAGACCCCCGCGCCCCAGGTCCCCGCGCCGGTCGCCGCACCCGTCGCCGCTCCGGTGGCCGTCGCACCCGCCGCGCCCGTCGCGGCACCGGTCGCCCCTGCCGTCCGCGCCGCACGCGCGGGCACCCTCGCCGCGACGGGGTCGGACCCGGCCGGCATGGTCGGCGTCGCCGCCGCCCTGGTCCTGCTCGGCAGCGGTGCCCTCGTCGCCCGGCAGCGGTCCGGGCGTCAGGTGTGAGGACGTCCGTGCGGCGCGGCCGCGTCCCGGTGTGGTGGGCGCGGTCCGTGCTCCCCGCCGGCGCCCCGGGCGCCGGCGGGGCGGACGCGGGCGTCGACCTGGTCGTCGTGCACGCGATCGCCACGGACGAGCAGCCCGACCGCGCGGTCGTCGACGTCACGGACCTGCCACCCGGACGCGCGCTGACCGAGGGTCGGCTCGCCCGTGTCGCGATGCGCGCCGACACGCTCCAGCTGGTCCGGACCGAGCCGCTGGGGGAGGCGGTGGCGTCCGCGCCCCCGCTGGTCCTGGTGGAGCGCGTGCAGCGCGACGCGGACCCCGTCGAGGCCGAGCTGGTGGCCTTCGCGCACGCGGACGTCGCGCAGCGCGCGGTCGCGCTGGGGTCCGCGGTGGCGCCCGGGGCGGTCGTGACGCAGGCCGACGCCGCGCGGCTGGGGCTCTCGACGGTCGCGCAGGTCGGTGCCGTGCGGTGGCGTGCCGCGACCGGTGAGCTGCGAGAGATCTACGTCGCACCCGCGCAGCGCCGGCAGGGGGTGGCCACGGTCCTGCTGCTCACCGCCGAGGGGGCCGCGGCGGCGCGCGGGTGGCCCCGGCTGTGGGCCGGTGGCGTCCGCACGGCGCTCGGCGAGGCGGCGGCGCGCCGGCTGCGCTTCGGGGTCGGCCGCGTCGCGGCGCTGACCCGGCTGGCTCCGCCGATGACGCCCGCGGCGGACCGCGTCGGGGTGCCGCACCGCCAGCTGGAGCCGGCGGACTGACGCGCGGGAGGATGGGCGCGTGCGTGCCCTGGTGATCGACGAGTTCGGTGTCCTCCCGCAGGTCCGTGAGGTCCCCGACCCCGCGTGCCCCGCCGACGGCGTGGTCGTGCGCGTCGCGGCGACCGGGGTGTGCCGCAGCGACTGGCACGCGTGGCAGGGGCACGACGACGACGTCACGCTGCCGCACGTGCCCGGGCACGAGCTCGCGGGGACGGTCGTCGAGGTCGGACCGGACGTGCGCGGCTGGGTGGTCGGCGACGTCGTGACCGTGCCGTTCGTCCTCGCCTGCGGGACGTGCGCGACGTGCCGGGCGGGCGACCAGCAGGTGTGCCCGCAGCAGTCGCAGCCGGGCTTCACGCGGTGGGGCTCGTTCGCCGAGCGGGTCGCCCTCGAGCGCGCCGACACCAACCTCGTCCGGGTGCCGTCGGGCATGTCGCCGGTCGTGGCCGCGGCCCTGGGCTGCCGGTTCGCGACGGCGTACCGCGCCGTCACCGTGCACGCCGCCGTGCGCGCGGGCGACGAGGTCGTGGTGCTGGGCTGCGGGGGCGCGGGGCTCTCCGCGGTGATGGTCGCGACGGCGGCCGGTGCGCACGTCGTCGCCGTCGACCCGTCGCCCGCCGCGCGCGCCGCGGCCCGCGACGTCGGCGCGCACGTGGCGCTGGACCCCCGGGCCGACCTGCCGGCGGCGCTCGCGGTGCGGCTCGTGGACGCCACCGGGGGAGGGGCGCACGCGACGCTCGACGCGCTCGGCAGCCCGGCCACCGCGCAGGCGGGGGTCCTCGCGCTGCGCCGTCGTGGCCGGCACGTGCAGGTGGGGCTGCTGCTGGGTGACGACGCGTGGACGGCGCTGCCGATGGACCGGGTCGTCGCGTGGGAGCTGTCGGTGCACGGCAGCCACGGCATGGCCGCGCACGAGTACCCGGCGATGCTCGCGGCGATCGCGAGCGGCGGGCTGGCGCCGGCGGCCCTCGTGGGTCGCACCGTCGGCCTCGACGACGCGGCCACGGCTCTGGCCGCCCTGACGGCGCCGACGACGGCGGGGATCACGGTCGTCGTCCCCTGACCGGCCCAGTGCCGCGCCCACGCCGGTCGGGGCCCTGGCGGTCGGCATTCACCTGAACGTGTCGCCGCAGTGCGCTGACCTGGGCAGATGCGGCGCGCCGAGGCCGCTCCAGGGTGATGGAGACCGTTGTCGGAGGTCATCACATGATTGACCGCCCGAATCCTCCGGGGCTAGCGTCGTACTCGTCGCATTAGTACATAGTCCTTACATATTCGACGAACGGGAGTCGAGATGTCACGCAGCAGGACGCAGGACGCGCCGCAGCACGCGTCACCCACCCACCACCCCACCCGCCGCCGAGCCCTCGTCGCGTCGGTCGCCGCGCTCGCCGTCGCCATGACCGGCCTGCTGACCGCCCCGGTGGCCAGCGCCGCCGGCGGCGTCACGGTGACCTTCACGTCCCAGGGCGACTGGGGGACCGGCCACCAGGTCGCCGTCACCGTCACCAACACCGGCGCGACCAGCGTGCCGACGTGGTCGATCGACTTCCGGCTCCCCACCGGGGTCGCCGTCACCAGCGCGTGGGACGCCGACGTCACCCGCAACGGCCAGGACTACCGCGCCGTCAAGAAGGGCTGGGCCGGACCCCTCGCGCCCGGCGCCTCGCAGAGCTGGGGCTACGTCGCCTCCGGCCCCTACGGCGCCCCCACCGGGTGCAGCGTCAACGGCGCGTCCTGCACCGGCGGCGGCAGCACGCCCACCCCGACCCCCACCACCACCCCCACCCCGACGACCACCCCGACCCCCACCGCCACGCCCACACCGACGCCCACGCCCACGACCCCGCCCCCCGGCGGCGGCAAGGTCGTCGGCTACTTCGCCGAGTGGGGCGTCTACGCCCGCAACTACCACGTGAAGAACATCCACACGTCGGGCGCGGCGGACCGCATGACCCACATCCTCTACGCCTTCGGCAACACCACCGGCGGACGCTGCTCCATCGGCGACTCCTACGCCGACCACGAGAAGGCCTACACCGCCGCCGACTCGGTCGACGGCGTCGCCGACACCTGGGACCAGCCGCTGCGCGGCAGCTTCAACCAGCTGCGCAAGCTCAAGGCCATGCACCCGGACCTCAAGGTCATCTGGTCGTTCGGCGGCTGGACCTGGTCCGGCGGCTTCACGCAGGCCGCCGCGAACCCCGAGGCGTTCGCGCAGTCCTGCTACGACCTCGTCGAGGACCCGCGCTGGGCCGACGTCTTCGACGGCATCGACGTCGACTGGGAGTACCCCAACGCGTGCGGCCTGACGTGCGACTCCTCCGGTCCTCAGGCGTTCGACCGCGTCGTCACCGCGCTGCGCGCGAAGTTCGGGTCGTCCAACCTGGTCACGGCGGCCATCACGGCCGACGGCTCGTCGGGGGGCAAGATCGACGCCGCCGACTACGCGACGGCCGCGACCAAGCTCGACTGGATCATGCCGATGACGTACGACTACTTCGGCGCCTTCGCGCCCCAGGGACCGACGGCGCCGCACTCCCCGCTGACGTCCTACCCGGGCATCCCGCAGCAGGGCTTCAACTCGCAGGCCGCGGTGGACAAGCTCCTCGGCAAGGGGATCCCGGCGAGCAAGATCCTGCTCGGCGTGGGCTTCTACGGCCGCGGCTGGTCGGGCGTCACGCAGACCGCACCCGGCGGCACGGCCACCGGCGCCGCGCCCGGCACGTACGAGCAGGGCATCGAGGACTACAAGGTCCTCGCGACGCGCTGCCCGGCCACCGGGACCGTCGGCGGCACGGCGTACGCGCGCTGCGGTGACCAGTGGTGGAGCTACGACACCCCCGCGACCCTCGCGTCGAAGATGACGTGGGCACGGGACAAGGGCCTGGGCGGCGCCTTCTTCTGGGAGCTGTCCGGCGACACGGCGAACGGCGACCTCGTGCGCGCCGTCGCCAACGGGTGGTGACGCGCGCCTGACGGCCCGCACCTGACGACCCGCACCTGACGACGGCGCGCCCCGGCCACACCGGTCGGGGCGCGCCGTCGCCCGTGTCAGGCGTGCAGGGGGACCGGGTCGAGCACGACGACCGTCGTGCACGCGGCCGCGACCTCGGCGTCGTGCGTCGCCACGACGACCGCGCAACCGCCCTTGGCCAGGTCGCGCAGCGACTCGACGACCATGCGGCCGTTGTCCGCGTCGAGCGACCCGGTCGGCTCGTCGGCGAGCACGACGCGCGGCTGCCGCACGAGGAGCCGCGCCAGAGCGACGCGCTGCTGCTCACCACCGCTCAGCCGGTACACCGGCTCACGGCCGCGCCCGCCGAGCCCCACCTGGTCCAGGGCCTCCTCCAGCGCGGGGCGCGACGCGCGCCGCCGCCCGCCCACGGCGATCTCGAGGTTCGCGCGCACGGACGCGTTCTCCACCAGCGCGTAGCTCTGGAACAGGTACCCCACGCTGTCGCGGCGGAACCTGCGAGCCCCGCCGGCGCGCAGCCGGGTGATGTCGCGGCCCTCCACCTCGATGCGCCCCGACGTCGCGGCCTCGAGCAGCCCGAGGCAGTTGAGCAGGGTCGACTTGCCGGACCCGCTGGCCCCGGTGAGCGCGACCAGGTCGCCCGCCGACGCGGTGAACGACAGGTCGCGCCACAGCGTGCGCTGGCCGAAGGACTTGGTGAGCCGGTCGACGACGAGCACGGGCGGACCTCCGGGGGTCGGGACGTCGGGCGGGGTCGACGAGGGCACCGTTCAGGCCTCCGCGGACCGGGTGCGGACGAGGCGTCGGGTGAGCACGACGAGCGTGACGACGACGAACCCCGCGTTCAGCAGCGCCCACGACGACGTCAGCACGGGCTGCAGCCCGCCCAGCGCGTACGCCGACCCGGGGCCGCCGTCCGGACCGACGCCGGGGCGCGCGGCGAGCAGGGCCCCCGTCGCCCACACCGACGCGCCCGCGACGGCGATGAGCAGCGCCGCCTCGACCGCGAGGAGGCGCGGGTGCGTCCGCACGAACGACCAGCCGTGCACGTAGGAGACGAACAGCCGCTGCGCGTGGCTGCGCGTGTACACCTGCCCGAGCCCGACCGCGGTGGCGAGCAGCACCAGCAGCGCGACGGCGACGTTGGCCAGGTGCAGCCGCAGGTCGCGCAGCACGTCGGCGTACACGTCGACGGCCTCCTGCTGCGCGGGTCGGAAGCTCGTGACGAAGCCGGTGAGGCCGGCGTCCTGCGCGCCCTGGAGCGCACGCTCGGGGTCGAGGACGAGCACGTGGCCCTGGCTCGCCAGCGCCATGTAGTCGGCGGGCCGCACGGTGCCGGACGTGGCGTCGACGACGACCACGACGGCGTCCGTGAGCACCGGGCGCTCCTGCGTGCCGCGCTGCGCGCCGTAGGTGAACAGCTCGGTGCCGGCCGGGAGCAGCGCGGACTCGACCGCCGGTGCCGTCGTGGCGGGTCCGCTGTCCGCCCAGGTGGTGATCGTCCCGACGATGGCGTCGTGCTCGGCCGCGCGGTCCTGGGGCACGAGGACGGTGACCGTCCCCGGCGGGGTCCCGGTCAGGCGGGCGCCGTCGGCGGTCCGGACGTCCTGCTGCGTGAGGTAGGTGCTGTTGACGAGCAGCACGTCACCCTGCGCGCCCGGTGCCATGAGCTCGAGCCGGTCCTGGGCGGCGAGGACCATGCGGCCCGCCGCCTCCTCGGCGACGAGCCACTCGCCCGTCGTCCCGGCGAGGCGGTCGGTCTCGGCCGGCGAGAACGCCGCCGTGAAGGTCAGGGAGGCGGCGTCCCCCACCGTGCTCCAGGCCTCGAGCGCGTCGCGCCGCTCGACGACGTCGGCGACCGCGACCGTCGCCGTCACCGACGCGGCCACGGCCAGCACCAGCGCCGGCCCACGGACCAGGTAGACCGCCGCGGTCGTGCCGTGCGCCGGCAGCCGCCCCTTGAGCGCGTCGAGGACCGGGACACGTCCGGTCAGCCAGATCGCTGTGACGTGGGCGAGCAGCACGACGAGCAGCAGGGCGCCCGCGGTCGCACCGGCGACCGCCGCGTACGCCACCCACTGGTGCAGGCCGTTCCACGCCCACAGCGCTGCTCCGACCAGTACCGCGAGCACCCCGCAGGCCACCAGGACGACGCGGCCGACGTCGCGCAGGTCGCGCGCGACGAGCGTGGCTCCGGACGCGCCGTGCAGGCGCTGCACGGCGTACGACTTCACGCTGCTCAGCACCCCGGCCGCGACCACCACGACGACCAGCAGCGTCATGACCAGCAGCCCCGTGCCCAGCGGCTGCGCCCAGACCCACTGGGCGATCGCCCCCGGCGCGTAGTAGGCGCGCGACTCGACGTCGTACCCGAGGTCGCGCAGCGCCGCGTCGAGCGCGTCACGCCCGTCGGTGCCACCGAAGACGACGTAGTACCCGCGCGGGTCGACCTGGCCCAGGTCCGCGATGTCGTGCACGTCCGTGCGTCCCTGCGGGCCGAACGCCGGGTAGCCGTGGACGAGCCAGTCCGCCGGGCCGGCGTCGGGGCGGCCCACCGCGAGGTAGAGGTGGCGTCGCTCGCCCGGCGCGAGCAGGTCGTCGACGAGCCGGCCGACGTCGACGCGGTGCGTGCGCGCGACGTCCTCGACGACGGCGACGGTCCGTGCGGCACCGGGGCCGGCATCTCCGGAGACGTGCACCAGGTGGTCGGCGCCCAGGACGCCCGACTCCTCGAGGCCGCGCACGACGAGGAACGCCGTGGCGGCGGCGTACAGGAGCACGAGGACGTAGGCCAGGCGCGTTCCCCGGTGCGTCATGGCCGTTCCTTCCGATCGCCCGGGTCGGGGCCGGCCACCGTGGTGGCCGGCCCCGACGTGGTGCTCTCCCGTGCGGTCAGCAGTGGTGCCAGCGCGCCTGGTCCATGCGGAACGGGTTGCTGTCCCACGCGGTCGCCTTGGCCCAGACCCCGGGTGCGCGGCACCAGGAGCGGACGAGTCCGACGTCACCGGTCACCGACGCGGCGTGCGAGCGGGTGGGGTGGAGGTAGTTCGACCAGTTGTTGCTCGGGAAGAAGCTCGGTCCCCCGTAGCTCCAGGTGCCGCCCCCCGCCTGGACGACGGCCGCGTACGCCGCAGTCGCTCCGGTGACCGCGATGCTCAGGGCGAGAGTCGTCGTCAGGACTGCCTTGCGGATGCGCGACGGGCCGCGCGCCGTGCCGTGTGCTGCCATGGTGCCCCCCAATGACATGCCGGTCGTGACCGGCATCCGACCCCGGGACCAGGCGGTCCCGGACGGCGGACGCCCGGTGCCGGTGGACGACCGCCGACCGGCGCAGGACCGCACGGCAGGTGAGGACGCTGCGCCACGATGCGCAGCCCCCGGCTCCTGTCACGCCCCCCGTGACGGTGCGACGGGATCCGACCAACAACGCACCGATGGACCCGCCTCGGCCAAGGTAGGCCAGCCCTGGCACGCGGTCAAAGGGTGGGTTCACTCCCGTCGCGTGCGGTGGGACGAACCGCCCGCGCACGAATCCGACCTGGACCCTTGCCCATGTCGGTGTGCGGCGGGCATCCTTCGAGCACCCGGCGCTCTCCCCGTCGACTCCCCGGAGCCGCGATGCGTCCCCGCCCCGCCTCGTCCCTGGTGCCCGTCGTGCGTCCCGTGGTGCTGCTCGCCGTGCTCTCGCTGGCGGGCCGCGCCGCGCTGACCGACGGGCAGCGCGCGCTGGCGACCGTCTGGCCTGCGCCCCCGCCCGCGGTGTGGGTCGCGGCCGCGGTCGTCGCGCTGCTGGGTGCGGCGGGCGGGGTGTGGCGGGCGCTGCCGGTCGTGCGGCAGTGGCACCGCGAGCTCGACGCGGCGCGCGGGGAGCCGTCCGGGAGGGTCGCGACGGCCGCGGTCGGCCTGGTCATCACGTGCCTCGTCGTCACGGCCCTGGCCGCGAGCCTGTCGGGGGCGGGCGAGCCCTCGCCCCAGGACCGGGAGCGCGGGGCGGGGCCGTGGTCGGTCGTCGTGCTCACGCAGTGGGGTGTCGCAGCCGTGGTCGTCCTGACGATGCTCGTCCGGGGCGTCCTGCGTGAGCTGCTGCTGCGCGACGTCCTCGCGCGCCCGCTCACGTCGCCCGGCCTGCGGTCGGTCCGCGGTGTCGTCGTGCCCCACCGCAGCGCGGTCGAGGTGCGTCACCCCGTGACGGGGGCGCAGGTCGCCGCCTGGTACGTGGTCGGCGCGCCCGACGCGGGCCCCGCGCCGTGCCCGCCCCCGTCCCCGCCCGCGGGCCGGCACCGGGACCCCGGCGCGGCGCACCCGTCGACCGCGGAGCTGCGCCGCGTCGGCGCGGTGGCCCGGCTGCTCGGGCGGCACGTCGTCGCGTCCCAGGTCGCACCGTTCGTCGTCGTGTGCGGCGGGGTGCCCGTGACCGTCGACGTGGGCGAGGTCGAGGTCCTGGGGCATGACGACACGCACGCGGCGCTCGAGGTCGACCGGCTCGGCCAGCACGCCGACCCGACGGTCGTCGACGGCACGACCGCGGGCCGGCGCCTGCACGTGCTGCCGTTCGGGACCCGTGTGGACGCGGTCGGCATGCTCGAGCGCGACGGTGCGGAGTGGCGCCTGCGGGCGACGCCCGGGCGCGTCCCGGGCGTCGTCGCGGTGGTGCGGCCGGGCTGACCGTCGCCCGTGTGGTTGACGTCACGTCGGTTGTCCGGTAGACCTTGGCGCGGCGGCACAACGGCGTGACGCCGAACGCAGGACACGGGTCCGGTTCCTCGGTAGGCCGAGGCCCGACGTGCTCGCCGGTCGCTTCGCGACGGCGGCGAGCACGTGCGGTATGGGAGCGCAACCACACCCCGGGATCCGCCCGTCGGACGGACCGCGGTCCGTCCTCAGCGCCCCAGCACGTCGATGGCCGCGACCTCGTCCGCCGTGAGCGAGAAGCCCAGGACCCCGAGGTTCTCCTCGAGGCGCTCGCGACGCACGGACTTGGGGATCACCACCACGTCGTGCTCGAGGTGCCAGCGCAGCACCACCTGCGCCGGTGTCACCCCGTGGGCCCGCGCCGCGGCCACGATCGGCTCGGCGTCCAGGTCGGTGCGCTTGAGCGGGCTGTACCCCTCGACGACGACGCCGCGCTCACGGTGGGCGGCGAGCAGGGCCGCGTCGTGGTCGACGGGCGAGTACGGGATCTGGTTGACGGCCGGCGCCTCGCCGGTCGCGGCGATCAGCTCGTCGATCTGGGCGATCGAGTAGTTGGACACACCGATCGAGCGGGCGAAGCCCTCGTCGCGCGCCTGCCGCAGCTCCTGCCAGACCGCGGGGCTGGCCTGCCGGTTCGGCGGCCAGTGGATCAGCCACAGGTCGAGATGGTCGGTGCCGAGCGCCGCGAGGGACTCCATGAGCGTCTGGCGGACGCGGTCGGTGTGGTCCGGCGGCAGCTTGGTCGTGAGGAAGACGTCGTCGCGGTCGATGCCGCGGGTCGCCAGCGCGCGGCCGACCTGCGCCTCGTTGCCGTAGCCGGTGGCGGTGTCGACGTGCCGGTAGCCGAGCTGCAGCGCGGCGCTCACGGCGAGCTCGGCGTCCGAGCCCTCCGACTGCCAGGTGCCGAGGCCCAGCAGCGGGATCTCGCCGCCGGGCAGGGTCAGGGTGGGGGTGGTGGTGTCAGGCATGCTCCCCATCCTCACCGAGGGGGAGTCCGCCCGCAGGTCGGGCCCGTCGGGTCAGGTCGGGCCTGGTCGAGTCAGGGCGCAGGCGCGGCCAGCGCCTTCTCCAGGGTCAGCAGCAGGCGCCCGACGACGGCGTGCCGGTCCTCGGCCCCCGTCCGTACCGTCGACCACGCGAGGTAGAGCCCCGACCAGACGATGCCCAGGGCCCACTCGGCGGACATCCGCGGGTCGAGCGTGCCGTCGCGCAGCCCGCGCGCGTGGAGCGCGCTCAGCACGGCGCTGTTCCCGCCGTCCTCGGCCCAGCAGTCCTCGTCGACGACGCCCGTGAACAGGACGGTCAGCAGGTCGCCCAGCTCCAGGTACTCCTGCGCGACGCGCAGCAGCGCGGCCAGCGCCGTGCCGTCGTCCGTGCGGGCGCGGGCGTGCGCGGCGGCGATGCCCGCGACGGCGTGCGCGCCGACCGCGGCGAGCAGGTCCTCGCGCTCGGGGAAGTAGCGGTGCAGGGTGGTCCGGCCGACGTCGGCGAGGTCGGCGACGCGGCCCAGGGACGCGGTGGGGTCGTCGGCCAGCGCGCGGACCGCGGCGTCGAGGATCGCCTGGCGGGTGCGCGCGCGGGCGCCCGTCTCCGGGGGTGCTGCGGTACGTGCCACGTCCTGGACGGTACACCCGTCCGCTCTGAGGAAACATGGTTGACCGAAATGAAACACAGGTGTTCCATGGACGCATGGCCTCGCCGTCCGCCCCGACCGACCCCGCCCCGACCGACCCCGTGACCGACCCGCCCGCCGCACCGGGCGAGAGTCGTCGGCGTCTCCTCCTCCTGCTCAGCCTCGTCCGGCCCCACCGGCGCACGCTCGGCATCGGGCTCGCGCTCGGCCTCGGCGGCACCGCCCTGGGGCTCGCGACCCCCATGGTCACCAAGTGGGTGCTCGACACGTTGGGGACCGGGGAGTCGCTCGCGCAGCCCGTCGCCTGGCTCCTCGGCCTCTTCGTCGTCGGGTCGGTCGTCGGGTACCTGCAGTGGATCGTCCTCGGCACCCTGGCCGAGCGGATCGTGCTCGACGCCCGCGAGTCGCTCGTGGGCCGGTACCTGCGCGCGACGGTCGCGGCCGTCACCGGCCGGCCCACCGGTGAGCTGGTCACGCGCGTCACCTCCGACACCGTCCTGCTGCGGGAGGCGACGTCCTCGAGCCTCGTGGGCCTCGTCAACGGCGTCGTCGCCCTGATCGGCACGCTGGTGCTCATGGGGGTCCTCGACCGGGTGCTGCTGGGCACCACGGTCGTCGCGCTCCTGATCGTCTGTGCGGTCATGGCCGTGCTCCTGCCCGGCATCGGCGCCGCGGAACGCGCGTCCCAGGAGGCCCTCGGGCGGCTCGGCGGCACCCTCGAGGGGTCGCTGCGCGCCGTGCGGACCGTCAAGTCGAGCCGCGCGGAGCAGCGCCAGGGCGCCACGGTCCTCGGGGCGGCGCGCGAGGCCCGCGACCACGCCGTGCGCGCGGTGCGGACCACCGCGCTGGCGTGGACCGTCTCGTGGGGCGGCATCCAGCTCGCGATCATCGTGATCCTCGGGCTCGGCGCCTGGCGCGTCGGCCAGGGCGAGCTCGCGGTCTCGAGCCTCGTCGCGTTCCTGCTCTACGCCTTCAACATCGTCGGCCCCATCACCGAGCTCACGCAGGCGCTGACGCAGCTGCAGTCCGGCATCGCGGCGGCCGCGCGCATCGGCGAGGTCGAGGCGATGGACGTCGAGCCCGACGACGCGCTCACGACGACGCCCGGCGGCGCCGACCCCGGTCCCGGCGTCCCCGTGCTGGAGCTGCGCGGCGTCACCGCCGGCTACGGCCCGGGGCTCCCCGCGGCGGTGCGCGACCTGTCGCTGACCGTGCCGCGGCGCGGCCACACGGCGATGGTCGGGCCGTCCGGCGCCGGCAAGACCACGGTCTTCTCCCTGCTGCTGCGCTTCCTCGAGCCGCAGGAGGGCGAGCTGCTGCTCGACGGCCGCCCCTACTCCACCTGGAGCCACGCCGACGTGCGCTCCCGCTTCGCGTACGTCGAGCAGGAGACGCCGGTCGTGCCCGGCTCCATCCGCGACAACCTGCTCTTCAGCAACCCCGACGCGACCGACGCGGAGCTGGCCGCCGCGCTCGCCGCCGTCCGGCTCGACGGCGCGTTCGACGCGCTGCCCGAGGGCCTTGACACCCGCCTGTCGGAGACGTCGGTGTCCGGCGGGCAGCGCCAGCGCATCGCACTGGCGCGCGCGCTGCTGTGCCGGCCGCAGGTCATGCTCCTCGACGAGGCGACCGCGCAGGTCGACGGCCTGACCGAGGCGGCCGTGCACGACGCGATCCGGGTGCTGGCCACCACGGGCGCCGTCGTGACGGTCGCGCACCGGTTGTCCACGGTGGTCGACGCCGACACGATCCTCGTGCTCGAGGACGGCGGGGTCCGGGCGCGCGGCACGCACGCCGAGCTGCTCGCCGCCGACGAGCTGTACCGCGAGCTCGTCGAGGCGCTGCGGATCGCCGACGCACCCGTGCCGGTCGAGCAGGTCTGAGCGCAGCCGTCGCCGGCCCCGGCCTCAGTCGTCCGAGCCGGGGCCGGTGCGTCCGAGGGCGGAGGTCATCCGGTCCGTCGGGTGGCCCGTCAGGCCCAGCTCGTCGGCGAGGAACAGGAACGCACGCGCGTAGGGCTGGTCCGCGACCTCGGCGCGGACGCGGTCCCAGTCGATCTGCTCGCGCAGCGCCCGGGCCATCGGCAGCAGCCACGTGAGGTCGCAGTAGTGCTCGCCGAGCACCCGCATCTTGGCCGAGATGATGTCGGTCGCGGGCAGCACCGGCATCCGCACGGCCAGCACCTCGAGCTCGTCGGCGCGGGCGAGCTGCTCGCGGGTCACCGGCTCGCCGACCATCCGGAAGATCACGTCGACGAGCTGCCCGTGGTGGTACGCCTTGAACAGCCAGTTCTCGGCGGGCTGCTGCACGTCCAGGCCCGCCGCGGCGAGCGCCGCACGCGCGGCGTCGACGTCGTCCTGCGCGACCGCGAAGTCGGCGTCGTGGCTGGGCTCCGGTGCGCCGCGCGCCCACGCGGCGTACCCGCCGACCAGCGCGAACGGGATCTGCGCGTCGATGAGCGCGACGGCGGTGCGCCGCAGGCCGTCCTGCAGCGCCGCGCGGTCGTCCGGGGTCGCAGCGCCGGTCGGGACGGGCAGCGGCGGCGGCGCGGCGCCGGTGAGCGGTGTCGTCGTCAGGGGCGGGGTCGAGTGCATGCACGGTGTCTACACCGCGTCGCGCGTGCCCGCGCGCCGAGCCGCCCACGCCCTTGCGGACGACCGCGGGTCGGTGGGAGCGGACGGGCTGCCGTGCGAGGTGGGGGCCGTGCGGCGAGAATCGCACGGTGCGGCTCGCGACCTTCAACATCCTGCACGGGCGGTCGCTCGTGGACGGGCGGGTCGACCTCGACCGCTTCGCCGCCGCGGTGCGCCGCCTCGACGCCGACGTCCTGGCCCTGCAGGAGGTCGACCGCGCGCAGACCCGCTCGCACGGCGCCGACCTCACGGCCGTCGCGGCCGCGGCGATGGGTGCACCCCACCACCGGTTCGTCGCGACGCTGCACGGCGAGCCGGGCCTCTGGGTCGCCGGCACGGGCGAGGAGCAGCCCGACACGGCCGCGTACGGCATCGCGCTGCTGTCGCGGCGGCCGGTGCGCGCCTGGCACGTCCTGACGCTGCCGACCCTGCGCCGCCGCGCGCCCGTCCGGTTCCCCGGTGCCCGCTGGCCGGCGCTCGTGCGCGACGAGCCCCGCACGGCCCTCGCCGCGGTCGTCGACGGCGACGACGGGGGAGCGCTCACGGTCGTCGGGACCCACCTGACGTTCATCCCCGGCTGGAACGTGCGCCAGCTGCGGCACCTGGTGCGCGTGACCCGCACCATGCCGGGGCCGACCGTGGTCATGGGCGACCTCAACCTGGCGGGCGAGCAGCCCGCGCGGCTGACGGGTCTGCGCCCCCTCGTCCGCGCGGCGACGTTCCCGGTGACGGACCCGGTGCGCCAGCTCGACCACGTCCTCGCGGGCCCGGGCGTGCACGCGGCCGGCCCGGGCGAGTCCCTCGACCTGGGCCTCTCGGACCACCGCGCCCTCGTCGTCGACATCACCCGCTGACCACCACCCGCCCACCGGAACCCGGCTCCCCGAATCACGCCCCCAACCAGTACTGGTGTTGCGGTCGGCGGGGGTGGTTGCCGTGCGGACCTGTCTCGCGGAGCGGACGAGCGGTTGCCTCGGTGCGGCCTGCGGGTGACGGTGGAGTGGTCCGACGGCGTCGGACCGGGGCCCGTCGTCCCGCCCGCGGGCCCGCATGGCGCGTCCCGCCGGAGCGGGGCCGCGCGTCCCGGCCGACGTCTCCCGTTCCGTGGAGAGGAGCACCCGTGCTCACCCTGACCGACAACGCCCGTACCGCCGTCGAGACCCTGACGAGCCGTGCCGGCCTGCCGCAGGACGGCGGTCTGCGGATCGCCGAGCAGGAGACCGGTGGCTTCGAGCTCGCGCTCGTGGCCGGTCCCGATCCCGACGACGACGTGGTGGCGCAGGGCGACGCCCGCGTCTACGTCGACCCGCGCACGTCGCAGACGCTCGCGGAGCAGCAGCTCGACGTCGAGGCGACCGACTCCGGCGCCACGTTCACGCTGACGCGCCAGTGACGGCAGGCCGGTAAGCCCGGCCGTGCGTGACGAGGGGCCGACCACCGTCCGGTGGTCGGCCCCTCGTCGTCGTGCGGCGGGTCGCGCCGCCGTCACCTCGCGCTCACTGGCCCCCGAGCAGGTCCTCGAACGACGGCACCGCGTCGTACGGGTCGGCGGGGGCGACCCGCTCGCGCGTCGCGACGCGCTGCGCGAGCTCGGCCGCGGCGCGGGTGATGCGCGCGGGCAGGGGCCGGACGTGCTCGGTGCCCGCGTCGGCCCAGTCGTCGGTCGCGGCGAACACGGACGTCGGGACGACGTCGGCGTGCAGGTACGCGAACAGCGGGCGCATCGCGTGCTCGAGCGCGAGGGAGTGGCGCGCGGTGCCGCCGGTCGCGCCGAGCAGCACGGGTGTGCCCTGCAGGGTGTCGGGGTCGAGCACGTCGACGAACGACTTGAAGAGCCCGGCGTACGAGGCCGCGAAGACGGGCGTGACGGCGATGACGCCGTCGGCGCCCGCCAGCGCGCTCTGCGCAGCGGCGAGGTCGGGGCGGGCGTAGCCGGTGAGGGTCATGTCGACGACGTCGTGCGCGAGGCTGCGCAGCTCCACGACCTCGACGACGGTGTCGACGCCGCGGGCGGTGAGGTCCGCGACGACCGCCTGGGTGAGGCGGTCGGCCAGCAGCCGCGTCGACGACGGCTGCGAGAGCCCGCCGGACACGACGACGATCGAACGGGACGGCACGGGGTCCTCCTGGGTGGGGCTGGATCGCCCGGTCACGGGCGGGGGTGTGCGGGGGCCGGATCGCCCTCTCGCGGTGAGGGGGCGATCCGGCACGGCTCAGCGGGTGGTGGCGCCCGCGGCCTGGGCGGCCTCGAGGTCGTCCTCGGCCGCCTTGCCCGTCCAGTGGTCCGCCGGGGCGGCCTGCTGGGCGTGCGTGCGGCCTGCGGCGCGGGCCGCGGCGACGCGCTCGGCGTGCGACGGCGGGTTCGCCGGGACGTCCGCGGGACGACGCGCCTCGGCCTCCTTGCGGAGCACCGGCACGACGTCCTGCGCGAGGATGTCGATCTGCTCCAGGACGGTCTTGAGAGGCAGACCCGCGTGGTCGATGAGGAACAGCTGGCGCTGGTAGTGGCCGACCTGCTCCCAGAAGGCGCCGTAGCGGTCGATGACCTGCTGCGGGCTGCCGACGGTCAGCGGCGTCTCGCGCGTGAAGTCCTCCATGGTCGGCCCGTGCCCGTAGACGGGCGCCTCGTCGAAGTAGGGGCGGAACTCGTCCCACGCGGCCTGGCTGTTCTTGCGCATGAACACCTGTCCGCCCAGCCCCACGATGGCCTGGTCGGCGCGGCCGTGCCCGTGGTGCTCGTAGCGCCGACGGTAGAAGTTCACCATCTGCGCGGTGTGCTCCATGGGCCAGAAGATCGCGTTGTGCAGGAAGCCGTCGCCGTAGAACGCGGCCTGCTCGGCGATCTCGGGGGTGCGGATCGACCCGTGCCACACGAAGGGCGCGACGCCGTCGAGCGGACGGGGCGTGGACGTGAAGCCCTGGAGCGGGGTGCGGAACTTGCCGCTCCAGTCCACGACGTCCTCGTCCCACAGCCGGCGCACGAGCGCGTAGTTCTCGATCGCGAGCGGCAGGGCCTGGCGGATGTCCTTGCCGAACCAGGGGTACACGGGTCCGGTGTTGCCGCGGCCCATCATGAGGTCCATGCGCCCGTCCGCGATGACCTGGAGCATCGCGTACTCCTCGGCCAGGCGGACCGGGTCGTTGGTGGTGACGAGGGTGGTCGCGGTCGACAGCAGGATGTTCTTCGTGCGGCCCGCGAGGTAGCCGAGCATCGTGGTGGGCGACGAGGTGACGAACGGCGGGTTGTGGTGCTCGCCGGTGGCGAAGACGTCGAGCCCGGCGGCGTCGGCGTGCTCGGCGATCGTCAGCATGGCGCGCACGCGCTCGGTGTCGTCGGGGGTCCGGCCGGTGGTGGGGTCGGTCGTCACGTCGCCGACGGAGAAGATCCCGAACTGCATGGTGCACCTCGCTCGTCAATGTTGATGCGTTTGCATCGATCAGGCGCCTCAACCGTCGCCCCGCCGCCGGTATTCCGCCGGGGGAGCGCGCCGCGTCTCAGCCCGCGGCGGGCGTCGCGTCGTCCACCGGGGCGGAGAAGTCCGGCAGCGTGGACACGGTGGTCGTCGCCTGCGTCGTGCCCGTCAGCAGCGCTCCGGTCCGGGCGGGCGCGGGGGCGAGCAGCAGCAGGACGACGAGCAGCACCAGCACCCCCAGCCGCACCCACGTGCCGCGGTCCTCGGGGGCGCGGCGCCACCACACGTCAGTCGAGGAGGAGCGCATCGACCCTCCTGTCGTCCAGCGGTCGGCGGGACGCCCGCGCGCGGCGGCGCGCCTCCACCACGGAGACCACCTCGAGCGCGGCCAGCGCCAGCAGCGGAGGCACCAGCATGACAGCGCGGCCCTGCGGGGACGTCGCCCACGTCAGCACCGACCCCCAGCCGTGGTGCTCGCTCAGCAGCACGCCGCGCACCCGCTCGACCGGCGTCGCGTTCGCGTCCGGCCGACGGTTCGCGTCGCCCTGCGTGCGGATGTACGGCTGCATCACGGGCTCGCCGGCGTCGTCCAGCACGGGCTCCATGCGGCCCGAGCCGTCGCCGACGTCCTGCATCGCGGGCAGGCTGTGCAGCGAGACGATGCGGTGCGTCACCAGCCCCGTCGCGCCGACCGGCTGGAACGTCACGACCAGACCCGGCTTGAGCTCGGACGCGTCGGTGACCGCGCGCAGCACGACGACGTCCCCGGCGACGAACTGGGGCGCCATCGACCCCGACGTCACGATGAGCAGGCGCTGCCCCTGCGACTGGAACCACAGGGGCACCGCGAGCGACGTCAGGTACGCCAGGACGCCGACGACCACGATGCCCCACAGCGCCGCGCTCGTCGCCCGACGCCACCACGGCGTGCGCCGCCGGACCGCCGGCCGAGTGGCGCGGCGGTCGACGAAGGGCTCAGGTGCCCGCTGCGCCGTGGTCAAGGTCGTCTCAGTTGTTCACCGTCTGCTCGGAGTCGAACTGGAAGGTCAGCTCGGCAGCGGTGTTCTGGTAGGTGTTGTCCGCGTCGCGGGACATGTCGACCCGCACGCACAACGTCTCGGCGCCCGTGACGCCCGCCAGGACGCGGTCGCCCGTCTGGTTGCCCGTCGCGGGGTCGCCGACGATCGGCGTCATCGTCGCCGGCTGGCCGAACTCGGTGCCGACGAGCGTCTGCGTGTCACCCAGCACGGGAGCCGTCTCGGCGCTCGTGAGCGTGCACGTCGCGTCGGCGAGCACGCGTGCGCGCAGCTGGTCGCGCAGGTCACCGGTACCGGCCGTGCCGGCACCCGGTGTCGTGGTCGCCGCGGACAGGCTCACGGCGTACCGCAGCTCCAGCGAGCCGACGTTGCTCAGCGTCACCGGGGCGACGACGGTCCCACCGGGGGCGAGCCCGCCGACGGGCATCGTGAACTGCGCGCCGTCCGCGGTGAGCACGATCGTGCCCGTGCTGATGGTGCCCGTCAGGGAGTCCTGGTCGGTGAACAGCGCGGACGTCGTCAGCGAGGTCACACCGATCGCGGCGAGGACGAGGATCGAGCCGGTGGCCCAGGCGCGACGGCGCCGAGCGGCGTCCTGCCGCGAGGGCTCGGGGTCGATCATCTCCTCGAGCAGCTCGTCCATCATGCGCGTCGGTCCTTCCTGTCGGGCGCGCTCGCGCGTGCCCTGGTCGTAGGCCCGCGGTCGCGGGCCCAGTGCGGCCTCTTCGGTACCTCTCGGCACGTTCCCCAGCGGACTTGAGACGTCACGTCAGTGTTCATCCGATCGGGTGGAGCGACTGGCTGCCCGGCGGGTGAAGTGCGTCCGCCGGCGCGGGCCGCGCCCACAGGAACCCCTGCGCCCGGTCGACCCCGAGGCGCGCGAGCGTCAGCGCGGTCTCCTCGTCCTCGACGCCCTCGGCGACCACCCCCAGCCCGAACGAGTGCGCCAGGTCCACCATCGCCTGCACGACGAGCTCCGACCCGGCGCGCCCGCCCTCGCCCAGGTCAGCGACGAACACCCGGTCGATCTTCAGCTCCGCCACCGGCAGGTCGCGCAGCTGCGAGATCGACGTGGTCCCGGTGCCGAAGTCGTCGATCGCCACGCGGATGCCCAGCGCACCGAGGCGCTCGAGCACCGGGACGACGCGGGAACGGTCCGCGACCAGCGCGGTCTCCGTGATCTCGACCTCGAGGAGGGACGCCTCGACGCCGTGCTCGGCGAGCAGCTGCTCGATCATGTCGACGACGGCGGGGCTCGCGACGTCGTGCGCCGACAGGTTCACCGCCACCGGCACGGCCGCACCCTGCGCGCGCCACCGCGCGAGCTGGCGCACCGACTCCTCGAGCGCGAACGCCGTGACGCGGTGGATCAGGCCCGACTGCTCGGCGAGCGGCACGAACGTGCCCGGTGCCAGGAGCCCGCGCGTCGGGTGCCGCCACCGGATCAGGGCCTCGAGCCCGACGACGCGCTGCGACGACAGGTCGATCTTCGGCTGGTAGTGCATCTCGAGCTGCGGCACCGAGTCCGGGTCGCTGCGCGCCTCGAGCGCCCGGTGCAGCTCGCCCAGCAGCACGAGGCGGGCCGGCGAGGAGTCGTCCGCGTCGGGGGAGTACACGCTGACACCCGCGCGGTGGTGCTTCGCGGCGTACATCGCGATGTCGGCGGTGCGCATCAGCGCGGACGCGTCGCTCGCGTGGTCCGGCAGGCAGGCGACGCCGATCGACGTCTCGACGTGCAGCCCGATGTCGCTCAGCTCGAAAGGGCGGGCGAACAGGCCGCGCACGCGGCGCGCCAGCCGCTCGGCGTTCGCGACCGTGCGGACGTCGGGCAGCAGGATCGCGAACTCGTCGCCGCCGAGCCGTGCGACCACGTCGTCGTCGCGCAGCGCGTGGCGCAGGCGCTCGGCGACCTGCTGCAGCAGCTCGTCGCCGTGATCGTGGCCGAGCGTGTCGTTGATGTCCTTGAACCGGTCGATGTCCAGCAGGATCAGCCCGACGCGCGTGTCGTCGTCCGCGACCCGCTCGATGGCGCGCTGCATCTGGTCGGCCAGCAGGCGCCGGTTGGGCAGCCCGGTCAGCGAGTCGAGCAACGCGAGGCGCGCGTTGTCGAGCGCCGTGGCGCGCAGCCGGCGTGACGTCGCGTGCACGATCTGGAAGAGCAGCAGCCACAGCAGCACGAGGCTGCCGACGACGACGAGCGTGACCGTGCGGGTCGTCGCGCGGAGCGTCTGGTGCGCCGTGGTGTGGTCGAGCATGACCTCGGCCGCGCCGATCACCGCACCGGGTGCGACGTCCCCCTGCGCGTCGGGCGTCGCGGTGTCCGCGAGCAGCACCGGGACGTACACGTCGAGGACGGTGCGCTCGGCGGCGGCGTCGCCCCCCGCGCGCACGTCCGGCTGGACGACGGCGTCGGGCTGTCCCTCCTGCATGACCTGGGCGAGCCGGTCGGTGTGCGGCAGGCCGGTCGTGGCCGCCGCCGAGGAGTACATGAGGCGTCCGTCGAGGCTCCAGAGCCGCAGCTCGACGAGGTCGTCGTCGAAGCCCTCCGTGGCCGCCGTCACCGCGGCGCGCTCGTCGCTCGACAGGACCCCGGTGACGAAGGCGGTCGAGGGGACCACCCCGGCCGCGTACTCCGCGATCCGTGCGGCCGAGCCCGTGCCGTCGCGCACGGCCTGGCCCTGCATCTGCGAGGACGTGACCAGGACCAGGGCGATACCGACCAGTGCCATGCCGACCAGGCTCACGACCGCGAACCGGCGGGTGGGGCTCGAACGACGGCGACCAGCTGGCACGTGCACCTCGTGGCTCGGGTGACCCTGACGGGATCCTCCCGTTCAGGGTATGTCGTGACGCACGCCACGCACAGACGCCCCGCTGGACGACCGTCCTGTGCGCGCGGGAACGTCGGGTGAATGTCGCGTGTTGGGATCGGTGCGTGCTGCCACCGGGGCGGTGCGCTCCAAGGAGGACCACCGTGACCTACCCCGTGACCAAGAGCGACGACCAGTGGGCGCTCGAGCTCGAGCCGCAGGAGTTCGCGGTGCTGCGCCGCGCGGGCACCGAGCGTGCGTGGACCGGCGCGCTGCTCGACGAGCACCGCGCGGGCGTGTACCGCTGCCGCGCGTGCGACAACGAGCTGTTCCGCTCCGACACCAAGTTCGACTCGCACTGCGGGTGGCCGAGCTTCTTCTCCCCGCTGGCCGGCGACCGCGTCGAGCTCATCACGGACCGCACCCTGGGCATGGTCCGCACCGAGGTGCGCTGCGCGCGCTGCGGGTCCCACCTGGGTCACGTCTTCGACGACGCACCGCAGACGCCGACGGGCGACCGGTTCTGCATGAACTCCGTCAGCCTCACGTTCGAGCCGACGCCCGCGACGGACGCCTGATCCGCAGGTCACCCGCTCGTCGGGGAGGAGGCCGTGCGGGTGACGACACGCCGCGACACGCCGCATTGCTCCGAATCCGCCGTGGACGGGGCTGAAGTCGGACGCCCCGGGTGCCGATAATGCGAACGTGGACGAGGTCCTGACTGTTCGGCGATGGCGGCGTTACGGTGCCGACCGCCTCTACGTGACGCACGAGACGGGTGCGCGCGTGGGTTCCGTCGATCTTCAGTCCGGCGAGGTCGTGGCCGACGACCCCGTCCTGGAGGCCCGGGTCCGGCGCGCGGCCCAGGCGTACCTGCGGTCCGACGTCCCCGAGCTGGTCCTGCCCGTCACCTCCGAGCTCGCGTCCATCGAGGCTCTCGAGGGTGCGGGCGTCGAGGCGTGGCTCGGCGACGACGACGAGCCGCGCGGCGAGCGGGGCAGCCCGGTCGGCTCGCGCCTGGACCGCCTCGCCGAGGAGGGTTGGCAGGCGGTGCACGACGTGCCGCTCGGCCGGCAGGGGAGCGTCGTGGAGCACCTCCTGATCGGCCCCGGCGGCATCTACACGGTCACCGAGCGCCGCCATCCCGGCAGCCGTGTGCGCGCCGCCGCGGGCACGATGCACGTCGACGGCCGCGCCGTGACGTACCTGCGCGACGCGCGCCTCGAGGCGGCGCGCGTGCAGGGCCTGCTGCTGTCCGCCGGGTGCTCCGGCATCGGCGTGCGGGCCGTCCTCGTGGTCACGGGTGACCTCGAGCGGGACGTGCAGCACCCGGTCCAGGACGCCCTGGTCATCGCGCGCCACGAGGTGCCCAACATCTTCCGCCGGCTGCCCGAGCGGCTCGACCCCGCCCGCGTCTCCGCGATCGCGCAGGTCGCGCGGCGCCGCGCCACCTGGGCGCGCTGAGCGACGAGGCGGCGGCCGCTGGGCCAGGATGGGCGCATGAGCGACGACCCTGTGCTGCGCGTCGAGCGGGAGCTGGGGCTCTTCCTGCGCCGGGCGCGTGCCGCGTCGGCGGGTCTGGCCCGCACGGTGCACCCGGACCTCGACGCGTCCGCGTACCTGCTGCTCGCGACGGTGGCCCGCACGCCGGGCACGCGCGCGAGCGACCTCGCGGACCTCCTGGGTGTCGGCCGGGGCACGATGTCGCGGCAGGTCGCCCGGCTGGAGCGGCTGGGGCTGCTCGCGCGGTCGGCCGACCCCAGCGACTCGCGCAGCCAGCCGCTCGCGCTGACCGGCGAGGGGGAGCGCCGGCTCGCGCACGCCCGGACCGGCCGGCAGGAGTACATGCGCCGGTCCCTCGACGCGTGGCAGGCCGACGAGCTGACACAGCTCGCCGACCTGCTCGCGCGCCTCAACGAGGACCTCGTGCGCGCCGCGCCCCCGACGTCAGGCGGCGGCGACGGGCTCTGAGCGCTCGGCCTGCGCGGCGAGGCGCTGCTCGACGCCGGACGCGCGCCCCAGCGGCACCTCGCGCAGCGCGAGGACCGCCACGAGCGCCAGCAGGGCGATCGGCGCACCGACGAGGAACAGGTCCGCGACACCGACGCCGAACGCGTGCTCGACGACACCGCGGACGGGCGCGGGCAGCGTGGCCAGGTCCGGCAGGGACGTCGTGCCGCCGGCGCCCAGCGCGGCCGGGTCGACGCCGATGCCCGTCAGGCCGTCGACGAGCAGGTGCGAGACACGGTTCGACAGCAGCGCGCCCAGGGCCGAGACGCCGATGGCGCCCCCGAGCGTGCGGAAGAACGCGACGGTCGCCGTGCCGGCCCCCAGGTCCGCGATCGGGAGGGTGTTCTGCGTCGCCAGGACGAGGTTCTGCATGAGCATGCCCACACCGCAGCCGACGACCAGCATGTACAGCCCGACGAGCGTGAAGCTCGTGCTCTCGTCGATGGTGCCCATGAGGCCGAGGCCGCCCGTCAGCAGGACGGCGCCGACGACCATGATCCGCTTGTAGCGTCCGCTCGCGGAGATCGCGCGGCCCGACAGCGTCGAGGCGAGGAACGTGCCGACGACCATGGGGATGGTCAGCAGGCCGGACTCGGTGGGCGTCTTGCCCCGGGCGAGCTGCATGTACTGGCTGAGGAAGACCTGCGTGCCGAACAGCGCGATGCCGACGGCGACCGACGCGAGCACGGTGAGCACGACGGTGCGGTTGCGGAACAGGCGCAGGGGGATCATCGGCTCGGCCGCGCGCGACTCCACCCGGACGAGCGCCACGACGCCGAGCGCGGAGCCGCCGACCATGGCCGCGGTCTGCCACGACAGCCACGCGAACGACGTCCCGGCGAACGTCACCCACAGCAGCAGCGTCGCGACGGACGCCGCGAGCAGGAGCGCGCCGGCCCAGTCGATGCGCACGCGGCGGCGCACGACGGCGGGCAGGTGCAGCGTGCGCTGCAGCACGACGATCGCGGCGACGGCGAACGGCAGGCCGACGAAGAAGTTCCAGCGCCAGCCCGCGGCGTCGGTGATGACGCCGCCCAGCAGCGGGCCGCCGACCATGCCGACGGCCATCACGGCGCCCATGAGGCCCATGTACCGGCCGCGCTCGCGGGGGCTGATGATGTCGGCGATGAGCACGGTGCCCAGCGCCGTCAGGCCGCCGGCGCCGATGCCCTGGAACGCGCGCATCGCGATGAGCATCTCGGTGCTGTGCGACAGGCCGGCCAGCGCGGACGACACCACGGAGATGACCAGCGCGACCTGGACGAGCCGCTTGCGGTCGGTGATGTCGGCGAGCTTGCCCCAGACGGGTGTCGAGACGGTCATGGTCAGCAGGGTCGCGGTGACGACCCACGTGAAGGCGGACTGGCTGCCGCCGAGGTCCGTGATGATGCGCGGCAGGGACGTCGAGACGACGCTCGTCGCGAGGATCGAGACGAACATGCCCAGCAGGATCCCGGACAGGGCCTCGAGGACCTGGCGGTGGGTCATGGCGGTGGGGCTGGGGGTGCCGGTGTCGTCGACGGTGTCGTCGACGGTCGTTCGGGTGCTGCTCACGTGGTCTGCTCGCTTCCGGGCGCGGGGACAAGGGGCGACCGGGCGTCGTCGGCGGTCGGAGCGGGTCGGTCTCGACCCAACAGTTGCTTAAGGCAACCCTACGTTGAATCGTTACCCAGGGCAACCGTGTTTCACCCACCCACCCCCACCGCCACCGCCGGACGGGGCCTGCGGGTGGTGGTCCGGACGTCGGCGAGGGATCATGCCGCGGTGAGCGTCGACGGGACGGGTGCGGGCGGGACGGGCGGGGGCGACCCCGGTGCGGGCGGCGGGTCGGGCAGGCGACGGCACCATCGGCCGCTGGTGGTCGACCCGGCGCTGGCCGACGAGCTCCCGGGCGAGCTCGACCCGACCGTGCGCGACGAGATCGCGCACACGACCGCCAACGCGCTCGTGCAGCACGGCCGCGCGAGCGCGGACCCCGGGGTGGTCGCGCGGCTCGTCGCGCTCGTCGAGACCGAGGGGCTCGACGTGGTCGCGGCGATGTGGGCGGACAGCCCGCCGGACACGTTGCCGGGGGCCCTGTGGCGCCTGTACGTGCTGCGGGAGTGGGTGCGCCGCGACCCGACGACGGTCGCGGACCGGTACCGCCAGGGCGTCGCGGCGGCACCCGTGCACGACGTGGTCGCCGGTGTCGTCGACACCCCGGGACCGGACGACGTGCGTGCCGTCGCGGACGCCGTGCTGTCGGGCGTGTACACCGGGGACCTCGCGGTGGCCCTCGAGCGTGCCGCGGCGTTCTGCCAGGTCCTGGCCACCGGCGCGGCCTTCGACGCGGACCACCTCGACGTCCTCGACCCCGGTGCCGCCGCCCGGCAGACGCGCGGCGCCGCGTCCCTGGTCCGCACGGCCGAGGACCTCGCGCACGCCGCCCAGCTGTGGCGGGCGGATCGGCTGGAGTAGGTCCGCCGCGTACAATGAAGGGGCGACGTCGGGTCGGTAGCCCCGGGCTCCATCATCAGCCGCCTCGAGCGGCCTCGCGCCGTCAGGCGCTCCGGCCCGGCGTCGCTCACCCGCAGCGCTGCCCGGTGTGCGTCGCGGCACATGAGACCCGCGTCGCGGCGTATGAGACGTGGGTCCGGCACATCGGCTGTTCACCGGCCGTTAGGCTGGGCGGCGCCTCGGTCCCCCGAGGTGCTGCCACCAGTCGATGACCCGGAGCCTTCCGTGCGCCTGCGCCTCACACCGCGCGACACCTCGTTCTTCGACCTCTTCGCCGCATCCGCCGCTCACCTCGTGACCGGCGCGAACCTGCTGGCCGAGATGCTCGGCGCCGACCGCGCCACCCGCAAGGAGCTCAACAAGCGGATGGCCGCGGCGGAGCACGACGCGGACGACGCGACGCACACGATCATGCGGCGTCTGAACAAGACCTTCGTCACCCCGTTCGACCGCGACGACATCTACAACCTCGCCTCCGCGCTGGACGACTGCATGGACTACATGGACGAGGCGTCCGACCTCATCGTCCTGTACAAGGTCGACGAGCTCCCGGCGCGGGTCTCGGACCAGATCCAGGTGCTCCAGCGCGCCGCCGAGCTCACCGCCGAGGCCATGCCCCGGCTGCGCTCCATGGACTCGCTGCAGGAGTACTGGGTCGAGGTGAACCGCCTCGAGAACCAGGCCGACAAGTCGCACCGCAAGCTGCTCGCGCAGATGTTCGACGAGATCGCCGACCCGATCCTGCTCATGAAGCTCAAGGAGATCGTCGAGAAGCTCGAGGACGCGGCCGACGCGTTCGAGAAGGTGGCCAACACGGTCGAGACGATCGCGCTCAAGGAGTCCTGAGCGCCCGTGGAACCTGTGCTCGTCGTCTTCGTGGTCGCGCTCGCCCTCGGGTTCGACTACACGAACGGCTTCCACGACGCCGCGAACGCGATCGCGACGTCCGTCTCGACACGGGCGCTGACGCCCCGCGCCGCGCTGATCATGGCCGCGGTGATGAACTTCACGGGCGCCCTGCTGGGCACGGAGGTCGCCGAGACCATCGCGACGTCCATCGTCAACCTGCAGGACGCACCGCCGCACTCGGCGCTCGTCGTCGTGCTGTGCGCGCTCGTCGGGGCGATCACCTGGAACCTGATCACCTGGTGGTACGGGCTGCCGTCGTCGTCGACGCACGCCCTCATCGGCGGGCTCGTCGGTGCGGGGCTTGCCGCCGGGTTCGGCATCTTCGGCTCGGCGATCCTCGAGAAGGTCGTCCTGCCGATGATCTTCTCCCCGCTCATCGGGTTCCTCCTCGCGTTCCTCGTCATGGCGGGGCTGCTGTGGATCATCCGCAACCGCGCACCGAGCAAGGTCAACCGCCGCTTCCGCATCGCGCAGACCGTGTCCGCCGCGGCGATGGCGCTGGGCCACGGCCTGCAGGACGCGCAGAAGACCATGGGCGTCATCTACCTGGCGCTGCTCACCGCGGGCTGGGCCAGCCCGGACGACGGCATCCCCCTGTGGGTCAAGCTCGCCGCCGCCGCCGCGATCTCGCTCGGCACCTACGCCGGCGGGTGGCGCATCATGCGCACGCTCGGGCGCAAGATCATCGAGCTCGACCCCGCGCGGGGCTTCGTCGCCGAGTCCGTGTCGGCCGTCGTCCTGTACGTGAACGCGTTCGCGCTGCACGCGCCGGTCTCGACGACGCACACCATCACGTCCGCGATCATGGGCGTCGGCGCGACCAAGCGGCTGTCGGCCGTGCGGTGGGGCGTCGCCAAGAACATCGCCGGTGCGTGGATCCTCACGATCCCCGCCGCCGCCTCGGTCGCCGCCGTCGTGTTCTGGGTGCTGCACCCGATCCTGGGCTGAGGACGCGCGTCGGTGGGCGCGCGCCGACGAGGTGGGTCTCAGTCCGCCGTCACGGACGACCGGTGCCGCTCGACCGCGAGCACCCGGACGCCCCGCGGCGTCTCGCCCGCGTGCGCGACGAGCACCTCGCCCGGCGACAGGAACGGGTTGTCGACCGGGAGCGAGTCCGCGACCGGGCGGGGACTGTGCGCGGACAGCACGTCCAGGACCGTCGGCAGGACGGGACGGTGCGTGCACAGCACGGTGTCCTGACGGGTGTCCATCACCGCGCGCACCGCCGCGGCTACACGCCCCGGGGACTCCTCGTGCTGCGACTCCGTCAGGACGTCCGCGACGTCCGGCTCCAGCCCCGCCGCCGCCGCGTACGGCGCGACGGTCGCCGCGCAGCGCTCCCACCGGCTCGTCACGATGCGCGCGACGCCGAAGGCGGCCAGCACCGGGGTGATCGCGGCCGCCTGCCGCAGGCCCAGGCCCGTCAGGGGCCGGTCGTCCTCGGTGCCGCCCCACAGGTGGCGCTTGCGGGCCTGGCCGTGCCGCGCGACGACGACCGCGCGGGTGTCGAGTCGACCCTTGTCGTGCGCCTCGGCCAGCGCGTCCAGCGGTTCGCGGTCCGCGCGGCGCGTCAGCCGACGTCCGGCCTCCGGCACGTCGAACCACTCCCAGTGGTCGATCTCCGCGCGGTCGGCGTGCGGCACCGGTGGCCGTGCCCGCAACGGGGCGTCGTCGCCGCGCCCCGCCTGCCGTGCGGCCCAGTAGTGCACCACCTTGTCGCGACCGTCCGCCAGCCCGTACTCCAGGCCGGGCAGCGGCAGGCCCAGGACGACGGACATCCCCGTCTCCTCCTCGACCTCCCGCACGGCCGCGACGGGCGCGAGCTCACCCGGCTCGAGCTTGCCCTTGGGCCACGACCAGTCGCGGTACCGCGGGCGGTGCACGAGCGCCACCTGCAGGCGCGTCGCGCGCACGCGCCAGACGAGAGCGCCCGCGGCCACGACGGGCTCGACGGCCGCCGCCTTCACCGGGTGGCGCCCCGCCGACGCCTCTGACGGTGGATCAGCACCTCCTGCAGGTCCACGAGCGGTCCGTCCGGGCCGACGTGGTGGCGCACCCACTCGCCGTCGGGACGCAGGCGCCACGACGACGTGCCGTCGTCCATCGACTCCTCGAGGTACCCGACGAGCTCGGTGACCTGCGCCGGCTCCGCCACGCGGACGAGCGCCTCGACCCGGCGGTCCAGGTTGCGGTGCATGAGGTCCGCGGAGCCGATGTACACCTCCGGCCCGTCGAACGTGTCCTCCTCGGACGGGGTCGCGTGCGCGAACGCGAAGACCCGGGAGTGCTCGAGGAAACGTCCCAGGATCGAGTGCACCCGGATCGTCTCGGAGAGCCCCGGGACACCGGGACGCAACGCGCAGATGCCGCGCACGTTGATGTCGACCGGCACGCCCGCCTGGGACGCGCGGTACAGCGCGTCGATGATCGCCTCGTCGACCATCGAGTTGACCTTGATCCGGATCCACGCCGTCTCGCCGCGCCGCGCTGCCGCGGACTCGCGCTCGATGCGCTCCAGCAGGCCCGTGCGCACCGACCGCGGCGCGACGAGCAGGCGGTGGAACCGGGACTTCGGCGCGTAGCCCGACAGCTGGTTGAACAGCCGCGTGAGGTCCTGGCCGACGTCCGGGTCGGCCGTCAGCAGCCCCAGGTCGGTGTACAGGCGCGCGGTCTTCGGGTGGTAGTTGCCCGTGCCGACGTGGCTGTAGCGGCGCAGCCCGTCGGCCTCCTGCCGCACGACGAGGGACAGCTTGCAGTGCGTCTTGAGCCCGACGATCCCGTACACGACGTGCACGCCCGCCTGCTCGAGCTTGCGCGCCCACGAGATGTTGTTCTGCTCGTCGAACCGCGCCTTGATCTCGACGAGCGCGAGCACCTGCTTGCCCGCCTGCGCGGCGTCGATGAGGGCGTCGACGATGGGGGAGTCGCCCGACGTGCGGTACAGCGTCTGCTTGATGGCGAGCACGTGCGGGTCCGACGCGGCCTGCTCGAGGAACGTCTGCACGGACGTCGAGAACGAGTCGTACGGGTGGTGCAGCAGGATGTCGTGCGCGCGGATCGCCGCGAACACGTCCGTCGGCGTCGCGGACTCGACCTCCGAGAGGTACCGGTGCGTCGCCGGGACGAACCGCGGGAACTGCAGCTCGGAGCGGTCCAGGTCGGCGATGAGGTTCAGGCCGGTGTGGTCCAGCGGGGCCGGGAGCTCGTAGACGTCGTCCTCGGACATGCCGAGCTCGCGGATCAGCAGCTTGCGCACCCGCGGGCTGATACCCTCGGCGATCTCCAGGCGCACCGGCGGGCCGAACCGGCGACGCAGCAGCTCCTTCTCCATCGCCTTGAGCAGGTTCTCGGCGTCGTCCTCCTCGACCTCCACGTCCTCGTTGCGCGTGATGCGGAACGTGTGGAACTCGCGGACCTCCATGCCGGGGAACAGCATGTCGAGGTGCTGGGCGATGACGTCCTCGACGGGGACGAACGACATCGGGCCGCGGTCCGGCGCCGCGGTCTGCGGCACGGGGGCCGACGGCCGTCCCGCGGCGTCGACCGCGATGTACCGCGGCAGCAGCGGCGGCACCTTGACGCGCGCGAAGTGCTCCTTGCCGCTCACCGGGTTCACGACGCTGACCGCGAGGTTCAGCGACAGCCCCGAGATGTACGGGAAGGGGTGCGCCGGGTCCACCGCGAGCGGGGTCAGGACGGGGAACATCTGGCGGCGGAAGTACTTGTGCAGCCGGTCCTGCTCGGCGTCGCCCAGGTCGTCCCAGCGGACGATCGTGATGCCCTCGGCCGCGAGCGCCGGCTTGATGTCCTCCACGAGGACCTGCGCGTGGCGCTCCATGAGCGCCCGCGCCCGCTCGCTGATCGCCTCGAGGACCTTGCGGGGCGAGAGCCCCGACGCCGCGGTGACCGCGATGCCCGTCGCGATGCGCCGCTTGAGGCCCGCGACGCGCACCATGAAGAACTCGTCGAGGTTGGACGCGAAGATCGCGAGGAAGCGCACGCGTTCCAGCAGGGGGAGGTCGGCGTCCTCGGCGAGCTCGAGGACCCGTTGGTTGAAGGCCAACCAGGAGAGCTCACGGTCGAGGAAGCGGTCGTCCGGCAAGGCTTCGTCCGCCGGGCGCGTGGGGTCCTCGGCGGACTCCACGTGCTCGGCGATGCGCTCGGCGAGCGCAGGGTCGATCGCGGTGGCGTCGGTCATGTGCCCATCGTGGCATCGTCGGATGAACACGTCGTGTCGTCGTCGTTCACCTGGACGAGGGGGACGCCCCCGGCGGGGCTGCCGGGGGCCGGCGGGCCGTACATCACGTCGGCGGCGGCGCGGGTGAAACCGGCCCGCTCGTAGGTGTGCACCGCGACCGTGTTCTCCGCGCCCGTGTACAGGATCACGGTCCGCAGCCCGCGGTCGCGCAGGTACGCCAGCCCGAGCGACGTCAGGGCGCGGCCCATCCCCAGGCCCTGCGCGTCCGGGTCGACGCCGACGACGTAGATCTCGCCGACCTGCTCGTCGGGTCCGGCGTCCGGGGCGTCGCCCGCCGGGTGCACCTTGGTCCACACCGAGCCGAGGAGCTGGCCGTCCCGCTCGGCCAGCAGGAAGCCGGCCGGGTCGAACCACGGCTCGGACTCGCGCGCCCGCAGGTCCGCCGACGTCATCCGGCCCTGCTCGGGATGGTGCGCGAAGGCGCGCGCGTTGACGCGCCGCCACGCGTCCTCGTCCTGCCCCGGGACGAACGTGCGCACCTGCACGCCGTGCGGCAGCGGTGCGTCGGCGGGCGGGTGCTGCGTCAGGTCGACGGCCATGCGCCACAGCTCGCGCACGACGACCAGGCCCGTCGTGGCGGCGGCCGCGCGGGCCGCCGGCAGGTCGCCGTGCGCCCACACGTGCAGCCGACGCTCCGGGACGGTCGCCGCCTCGGACGCGGCACGCTCCAGCAGAGCCCGCGCGACGCCCCGACGGCGGTGCGCGGGGGCGACGACGAGCTCGGCACGCACGGTCGTCGAGCTGCCCACGTCGAGCTGCGCGTACCCGACGAGCCCGTCGGCCGGCGCATCGCCGTGGGTGTCGGCGGGCGTGGCGTCGTGCTCGTCCGCGGGCTCGTCGGCGGGCCCCTGGTACGCGAGGAGGTGCACGACGGGCGCCTCCTCGTCGGTCAGCCACAGCAGCGGCTGCTCCGACAGCGGGGGGACGCCGTCGTGGCGCGCGGCCGCGTGGTGCAGCGAGCGCACCGCGTCGGCCTGCGCGGGGGGCAACGGCCCGGTGACCGCCGCGAGCGACGTCGGGACCTCGATGTCGGACGACATGCGTCCATCCCATCACGTGGGCCAGGGGTCGGGGTCGCACGGCCGGGTGATCCGGGTCGCCGGGGCGGGAGGGCGGGCCTCGCGCACCGGCCCGCGTCCCGGGTGGCAGCCGGTAGCGTGGGCGCGTCATGGACCGCCCCCCCGTCGCCACCCCAGCCGCGAGCGGTCGACGCGCCCTGCGGACCCCGCGCGGCCCGCGCACGGTCGAGGTCGACGTGGTCGTGGTGGGGGCCGGCCAGGCCGGGCTGTCCAGCGCGTACCACCTGCACCGCACGGGCCTCGTGCCCGTCGGGTCGGCCGGCTGGGAGGCCGCGCGCGGGACGTACGTCGTGCTGGACGACAACCCCCGCGCGGGCGGCGCGTGGCAGCACCGGTGGCGCTCGCTGACGATGGCGGACGCGCACCGCGTCCACGACCTGCCGGGCATGCCCCTGACGATCGCGGACCCCGCGGAGCCGGCCGCCGACGCCGTGCCCTACTACTTCGCGCAGTACGAGGAGGCCTTCGGGCTCAACGTGCAGCGCCCCGTGCGTGTGACGCGCGTCGAGCGGGTCGCCGCCGCCGACGGGTCGCGGTTCCACGTGACGACCCGGCACGTGGACCACCCGGACGAGGCCGTCGTGTGGTCCGCGCGGGGACTCGTCAACGCGTCGGGCACGTGGGCCCGGCCGTTCTGGCCCGCCTACCCGGGACGCGCGCAGTTCCGCGGGCGCCAGCTGCACACGCGCGACTTCCGCACCGCGGCCGACCTCGCCGACGGGCACGTCGTGGTGGTCGGCGGCGGCACGTCGGCCGTGCAGCTGCTGCTGCAGGTCGCGCAGGTCACGTCGACCACCTGGGTGACCCGCCGACCACCCGTGTGGATCGACGAGGAGTTCACGCCCGAGCTGGGCCGCGAGGCCGTCTCCGTCGTCGAGGAGCGCGTGCGTACCGGGCGTCCGCCGGGCTCGGTGGTGTCCGTGACCGGGCTGCCGCTGACTCCCGCGTACCGCGCCGGCATCGAGGCGGGCGTGCTCCGCGCGCGGCCGGCGTTCACGCGCATCGTCCCCGACGGCGTGGTGTGGGAGGGCGGAGCGCCGGGCGTCGAGGGCTGGGTCGACGGGCCGTCGTCGGTCGCGGCCCGCACGATCCTGTGGGCCACCGGCTTCCGTGCGTCCCTCGACCACCTGGCACCCCTCGGTCTGCGCGCCCCCGGCGGCGGCATCGTGATGGACGGCACCGAGGTCGTCGCCGACCCCCGCGTCCAGCTCGTCGGCTACGGGCCCAGCGCGTCGACGATCGGCGCCACCCGTGCGGGCCGGGAGGCCGCCCGCCGCCTCCGCCGCACCCTGGGCTGGTAGCCGGCAACAGCAGCCCAGAGTGGTCACATGTGCGCCCACTTCTGGCTGGAGCGACCCGAGGAGTGCCCATCTTCGGGTCAGCCGGTGAGGCGGTCAGGCTGTGAGGCGGGCCTGGAGGCGGGCTCGGCCCGACGGTGAGTACGTCGAGGCGGCGAGGAGGGCCAGCCACCGGCGGATGCGCTCGGGGCGGTGCCGCCGCCCGAGGGTCGCGTCGATGTCCCGGAGCACCGTGCCCGGGCTCTGGCACAGGTCCGACGCGACGTAGCCCCGCCGCGTCCAGCCCGTGGCGGTGAGCGCGCGATCGCGGCGCAGGTCGGCGGCGTGGGTCTGCGCGGTGCGGTGGACCGCCCCGTCGTACTCGTGCAGGACCCGCGTGCCGGGCAACCACAGGTCGCCGCGCGCGACGAACGCACCGTCCGCGGTGCGCACGACGTGCTGCGGGACGACGGGCGCGCCCACGCTCACGTGCAGCACGCGGAGCAGCGTCTCCCAGGGCGACTCGCTGCGGACGTCGGCCATCGCCAGCGCACGACGGAGCCGAGGGGCACCGTTGCTCCCGTGCGCGGCGGCGGTGGCGATCTCGTCGGCGGTGCAGCCGGCACGCAGGGCCGCGTCGACGAGCACCACGAGGTCGAGCAGCGCCAGGTCACGGGCGCACGCCAGGAGCGTGTGGGCGGGTGTCGCGACCCGGACACCGCCGATCAGGACCCACGGGACGGCCAGCGCCGTCCTGGTGACCCGGATCCCCGCGCGGCGGGAGCGCGCGTCGGCGCGCGGCTGGTCGACGAGGACCGGCAGCCCCGGCGGCAGCTCGGGTGACCACCACCCGTGGAGCTGCGCGGCCGTGAGGTGGGAGAACGCCGCGGACGTCGGCAGCAGCGTCTGCCAGGCGGTGACGTCGTCGCAGCCCGGCCGCCGGTGGAGCCCGTGCGCGACCCGGACCCACCCCGGGCCGGCCCTGTTCCCGACGATTGCCCGCTCGACGTCGTCCCCGCTGCGCTGTTCCACCGGGCCAGCCTCACCGGCACGGCCCCGCCCGTGGGGGGAGGAGTTCCCACCTGTGGACCCTCTGTCCGACCGGCGACCCTGTGGTCGGCTCGCTCCGGATCGCGGACATACCGGAAGTGGGCAGTTCTCGTGTGGCAGCCCGCGGTTGTGGTCACAGGTGTGACCACAACCGTGGGTGCGGCCCCGCTCTCGGAGGGGGAGGGCGGGGCCGCACGGGGGGGCGCGTCTGTGCGCCCCCGTTCTCGGGGGGTCAGCGGCAGGTGACCGGGACCGTGGTCGTCGGGGCCGTGCCGGAGCCGATGAAGCCGTAGGTGACGCTCTGACCCGCGCCCAGGCGACCGTTCCAGGCGGCGTTCGTCGCCGTCACCGAGCCGCCGGTGCCGGAGAACGTGGCGCTCCAGCCCTGTGCCACGGACGCGCCGGCCGGCAGCGTGAACGACGTGGACCAGCCGGTCAGCGCGGTCGCGCCGGCCGTGACGTCGACCGTGCCCTGGAACCCGCCCGGCCACGCGTTCGCGACCGTCAGCCGCGCCGTGCACGCGCCACCCGGGTTGCTCGTGGGCGTGGGCGTCGGGGTGGCCGTGACCGTGGGGGTCGGTGTCGGTGTCGGTGTCGGCGTGACCGTGGGCGTGACCGTCGGGGTCGGTGTCGGCGTGACCGTCGACGTCGGCGTCGGCGTCGGCGTGGGCGTCGGGGTCGGGGTGACGCCCGAGAAGTACGTCGCCGTCCGCGCCGTCGACCGGATGCCGTTCGCGCCGTCGAAGATCAGCGTGCCCCACGCGGTCTTCCGCGTCGGGTCGAAGGCGGTGACCATGTCGAGGTACTCGACGCCGCCGCTGTTGCCGGACCACGACCACCCGTAGTAGCCGATGCCGCGCGCGACGGCCTCGCGCATGATCGTCGCCTCGTCGGGGTTGCCGTCCGAGTGGTCGATGCCGAACTCGCCGATGACGAGCGGCAGGCCCTTGGCAGCAAACGCGTCGAGGTACGCGGTGATGGTCGAGGCCTGCGCGTACACGCCGTACATGTGGACCGAGAACAGGGTGTTGCGCTCGGGGTCGGCGGCGGCGACGGTCGCGGCGGTGTCGCGCATCACGCCCTTCCAGTCCTGCCCCCAGTTCGGGGCGTCGACGACGATGTTGTGGCGCAGCCCGGCGGCGCGGACCGTGGCGATGGCGGCGGCGGTGTCCGCCGTCCAGGCCGTGACCTGCGGCTCGTTGTTGCCCGTGGGCTCGTTGCCGATGTTGATCTGGATGAAGTCCTCGGTGCCCTGGAGCACGGGCGCGAGCCCGACCCAGTAGCGGGCGGCCGCGTCGAGGGTCACGGCGCCGGCCTGCTCGCCGTTGCCGGTGGTGTCGTGGTTCTCGAGCATGCAGACCAGCTGGTTGGCCTTGCACAGCGCGATGACGGCGGCGACGTCGGACGCGCCGTTGGCGGTCCAGCGCCCGCCCGACAGCACGACGCGTACGGCGTTGGCACCGGCGGCGCGGATCGCCGGGAGCGCCGTGGGCGTCTGCGTGGCGTACCAGGTGTGCGCGTGGCTGACGCCCCGCGCGACGAACGGCGTGCCGTCCTGCTCGACGAGGCGCGTGCCGGAGACGTGCAGGCCGACGGGGTCCGCCGCGGTGGCGGCGGTGGCCACGGCGGTGATCCCGCCGAGGGCCAGGAGCGCGGTGCCGCACGCAGCGGCCGCACGCAAGGAGGTGCTCTTCATCGACGTCCTCGTTCCGCGAGAGTTGTCCGGTCGCCTGCCCGGTCGCCGCGGGGGCGGCGTCGTCGGGGGGCGGCGGTCAGACAATCAGCAGGCCTGGGACGGCTCCATCGGTGAAGCGTTTCGACGTCGGATCGCGCGGGTCGGTGGCGGGCCCGGCCCGGGCCCGCCACCGACCCGGCTCAGTCCTCCGCCGCAGCCGTCGGCTTCGCCAGTCCCTGCGCGATGAGGTCCATCACGGAGGAGTCCGCGAGCGTCGTCGCGTCGCCGACCTGGCGGTGCTCGGCGACGTCGCGCAGCAGGCGCCGCATGATCTTGCCGGACCGCGTCTTGGGCAGCTCGGCGACCACGAGGATCTGCCGCGGCTTGGCGATCGGACCGATCTCCTTGGCGACGTGCGTGCGCAGCGTCTCCTGGACGGTCGCGGCGTCGGCGGCGTTGCCCTCGGCCACGTCGCCGCGCAGGATGACGAACGCGACGACCGCCTGGCCCGTCATCTCGTCGGTGGCGCCCACGACGGCCGCCTCCGCGACCCACGGGTGCGAGACCAGGGCCGACTCGATCTCGGTGGTCGACAACCGGTGCCCGGACACGTTCATGACGTCGTCGACCCGGCCCAGCAGCCAGATGTCGCCGTCGTCGTCCTTCTTCGCGCCGTCCCCGGCGAAGTAGATGCCGCGGAACCGCGACCAGTACGTGTCCTTGTACCGCTCGGGGTCGCCCCAGATGCCGCGCAGCATCGACGGCCACGGTTCGGTGAGCACGAGGTAGCCGCCGCCGCCGTTCGGCACGGGCTTGGCGTCGTCGTCCACGACGTCCGCGGCGATGCCGGGCAGCGGGACCTGCGCCGACCCCGGCTTCGACTCCGTGACGCCCGGCAGCGGGCTGATCATGATCGCGCCCGTCTCGGTCTGCCACCAGGTGTCGACGATGGGGGTGCGGTCCGCGCCGATGACGCGGCGGTACCACATCCACGCCTCGGGGTTGATGGGCTCACCCACCGACCCGAGCACGCGCAGCGACGACAGGTCGAACTTGCTCGGGATCTCCTCGCCCCACTTCATGCACGTACGGATGGCCGTGGGGGCGGTGTACAGGATCGTGACGCCGTACTTCTGGACGATCTCCCACCAGCGCCCGCGGTGCGGCGTGTCCGGCGTGCCCTCGTAGATGACCTGGGTCGCGCCGTTGATGAGCGGCCCGTAGACGACGTACGTGTGCCCGGTGATCCAGCCGACGTCGGCCGTGCACCAGTACACGTCGGTCTCGGGCTTGAGGTCGAACACGTTGAGGTGGGTGTACGCCGCCTGCGTCAGGTAGCCGCCCGTGGTGTGGAAGATGCCCTTGGGCTTCCCCGTCGTGCCGGACGTGTAGAGGATGAACAGCGGGTGCTCGGCGTCGACGTCGACCGGCGTGTGCTGCGACGACGCGGCCTCCACCGCCTCGTGCCACCAGACGTCGCGCCCCTCGGTCCACTCGACGGGCTGCCCGGTGCGTCGCACGACGAGCACGTGCGCGACGCTCGGCGCGCCCTTCTCCAGGGCCTCGTCGACGGCCGGCTTGAGCGCCGACGGCTTGCCGCGCCGGAACCCGCCGTCGGCCGTGACGACGAGCTTGGCCTCCGCGTCGAGGATGCGCGAGACCAGCGCCTCGGCGGAGAAGCCCCCGAACACCACGGAGTGCGGCGCGCCGATCCGGGCGCACGCGAGCATCGTGATGACCGCCTCCGGGATCAGCGGCAGGTAGATCGCGACGCGGTCACCCGTGCCGACGCCGAGCGCCGCCATCGCGTTGGCGGCCTTGGAGACCTCGCGCAGCAGGTCGGCGTACGTCAGCGTGCGGGTGTCGCCGCCCTCACCCTCGAAGTGCAGCGCGACGCGCTCGCCGCGGCCCTCCTCGACGTGCCGGTCGACCGCGTTGTACGCCGCGTTGAGCCGCCCGTCGGCGAACCACCGCGCGAACGGGGCGTCCGACCAGTCGAGCGTCTGGGTGAACGGCGTCGACCAGGTGAGCAGGTCGCGCGCCTGGTCCGCCCAGAACCCGGGCCGGTCCGCGTTCGCCCACGCGTACGCGTCGGGGGTGGCGTTGGCCTGGGCGGCGAACTCGGGCGTCGGAGGGAAGCGGCGTTCCTCGGACATCAGGTTCTCCAGGCCGGTGCCGGCCTGCGGGGCGTCGGTCGTGGGGGCGGCAGACGGTTCGGTCACGGTGTCTCCTACGCAGCAGCTTCGGTGCGACGGTGGGCTGACCAGTGCGGTCCTCGTGACGGACCATAGTCCTGGTCGTCGACCGGGCGCACCGTCGCGGAGGTGACCGGATCGTGTCAGGTCGTCCGGTTGCGCTCGCGGAACTCGCCCAGGTGCACACCGTGGCGCCGCGCGAGGGCGATGGTCACCCCGCCGGTCAGCAGCATGACGCCGGCGACGATCGTCGTGCCGGACGTGCCGGCGACGGTCGCCTGGGTCACCGCCCGGTCCCACGTGCTCGTGCCGACCACGTCGAGCGTCGTCATGCGGGCGATCCCCGGGGCGTAGAGCTGCAGCCCGCCCAGCGCGGCCACCAGCAGCCCGGCCGTGAGCGGCACCGCCGCGCTCCACAGCCCGAGCACGAGCAGCGCCGCGAGCAGCACGGCGCCCGAGCTGACGAGCACGATGCCCAGCAGCTCCAGGGACGCGTCCCAGCCGTCCACCTGGACCACGAGGATCCGGCTCTGCCCGAGCAGCAGCAGTCCCACGGCGAACGGCGCCAGGACCAGCCCCACGAGCGCACCGAGGACGTGCGTGCCGGCGTGCGGCGTGCGGGGTGCGTGCGGGTCGGGGAAGAGCTCCTCGTCGCCGTCGTCGGGCGACGCGGTCCTGCGCGCGTCCTGCGCTGCGTCGGCACCGTGGGACGCGCCGGGCCCGGGGCGGTCCGGGTGCGGCCCGGGCGTCGTGCCGGGCGCGGCCGTGGCGGACGGCGGCGAGACCCGTGCGGCGGGGTACGGGGCCGGGTCCGGGGCGGGCGGTGTGGGCGTCGGACGCTGCACGGCGTGGCGGCCGGTGTCCAGCTCGTCGGGGCCGGCCGGCCCGGTCGTCCCGTCACGCGTGCCGGGGCCGTCGCCGGGACGCTTCGGGTCCGTGGTGCTCACGCGTGCTCCTCGGGTCGCGGTGGCGCGTCGTGCGACGCCTGGCAGCCACGCTAGGGCGCGCACGGCCCGCGCGCCGTTCGGCACGCGGACTCGCTCAGCGCACGGGCACCCCGGCGGGCACCGCTGCGGACCGTCCCGCGTCGACCCGGGCGACGAGCGGTGCCGGGGCGACGCGGCGGACCCCGTAGGCGTACGCCGCGCCGACCAGCAGCGCACCGCCGAGGGTGTTGCCGAGCCCCACGGCGGCGATGTTGCGGGCGAACTCGGCCACCGTGGCGTGCGGCAGGCCGCCGTAGAGGCCGAGCGACAGCGTCGTCATGTTGGCGACGACGTGCTCGAAACCCGAGGTGATGAACACGAGCACGCAGCCGAAGACCGCCATGATCCCCGCGATCTCGCTGGTCAGGCGGGCCCAGCACCACACGGCGAGGCAGACCAGGAGGTTGCACAGCACGCCGCGCACGACGAGCTCGAGCGTGGTGGCCTCGGCCTTGTGCGCGATCATCCGTGCCACCGCCTCGCCGCCCGCGGTCCCGGGCGCGAGCACCCCGGAGACGTGGAGCAGCCCGGCGAACGCCGCAGCGCCCAGCAGGTTGCCGCCCAGGCAGGCGAGGAGCGTGACCCCTGCCGGGACCCAGCCGATGCGTCCGAGGATCGCGCCCTGCGTGAGGATCATCATGGCGCTCGTGGCCAGCTCGCCGCCGGCGACGAGGACGATGGTCAGGGCGATGCCGAACACGGCACCGTTGACCAGGGGCGCCCAGGGGGAGCCCGCGACCGTGAGCGGTCCACCGGCGGTGGCCATGACCAGCACGCCGATGCCGATGTACGCTCCGGCGAGCATGGTCCGGACCAGGAACAGCCCGGGTGTGCGGGTCAGGACGACCTTGTGCACGGCGGCGTCGGCGTGCGCGGCAGCAGCCTCGGGGATGGTGAGCACGCCTCCATGGTCGCCCCTGCTCAGGCGGTGCACGTGGGACGAAGGTGCCCGTCCCCGATCTCGGGTTGGCGTCGATCCGATAACGACCGGATAGGACACTTGACCAGCACCCAGGGGGCCGCATAGCGTCCCGGCTCATCAGCAGATGTATCGTTAATCCTGGTGCATCTCGATAAATCTGGCGCCCGGTGGCAGTGTTGCCCTCCGGAGGCCGGAGTCGGCGCTGCACGACGACGGCAGCGCCGGTGCTCGAGCCCTGCTAACACCCCCCGGGTCGTGGCCTGGGACGGATCTCGAAGAGGAGAGCCCTGATGGCACGTGCGGGATATCTGGCAGGACGGCGGATGCGCTCGGCGCGCACCGCTGGTGCGCTGACGTTGGTGGGTGCGCTCGCGCTCGCCGCCTGCAGCAGCGGTGACGACGGCGGGACGACCAACGCCGACGGTGAGGCCGCGGACCTGGAGTGCACGACCGAGGCGGTCGCGGACGAGCCCTGGAAGGCTGCGGAGCCGCGCGAGTTCTCCCTGCTGTGGACGGACTGGGCCGACTTCCCGATCACCGACACGTGGGAGTTCTTCGACGAGATCGAGGAGCGCACCAACGTCAAGCTCAACCTCACGAACATCCCGTTCAGCGACGCGACCGAGAAGCGCAGCCTGCTCATCAGCGCCGGCGACGCGCCGCAGATCATCCCGCTCGTCTACACGGGTGAGGAGCGCCAGTTCGCGGCGTCCGGTGCGGTCGTCCCGCTGAGCGACTACGCCGACTACATGCCGAACTTCAAGAAGTACAGCGAGGAGTGGGACCTCGTCGACATGGTCGACGACCTGCGCCAGGAGGACGGCAAGTACTACATGACGCCGGGCCTCCAGGAGGTCTCCGTCCCCGTCTTCACGCTGATCATCCGCAAGGACATCTTCGACGAGGTCGGCGCCCCGGCGCCCGAGACCTGGGAAGACCTCCAGGAGGGCATGGAGCTCATCAAGGCCAAGTACCCGGACAGCACGCCGCTGGCCGACGGCTTCGAGGGCCAGTCGATGATCAACTACGCCGCCCACGCCTTCGGCACGGTCGGTGGCTGGGGCTTCGGCGACGGCGCCTGGTGGGACGAGGACGCGGGCGAGTTCGTCTACGCCGCGACGACCGACGGCTACAAGGACATGGTCACGTACTTCAACGGGCTGACCGAGGCCGGTCTGCTCGACACCGAGTCCTTCACGGCGGCCGACGACGGCGGCGGCACGGTCACCGAGAAGTTCGCGGCCGAGCAGGTCTTCGCGGCCTCGGGTGGCTCGTGGACGGTCCAGGAGTTCTCGACGGCGCTCGACGCCGCGGGTGTCACGGACTACGAGCTCGTCCAGATCGCGCCCCCGGCCGGACCGGCCGGCGACTTCGTCGAGCCGCGCAACTTCTGGAACGGGTTCATGCTCACCGCCGACGCGGTGAACGACCCGAACTTCTGCGACCTGCTCGGGTTCACCGACTGGCTGTACTACAACCCCGAGGCCCGCGAGCTGATCCAGTGGGGCGTCGAGGGCGAGCACCACACGAAGGACGCCGATGGCGCCTACACGCTGGAGCCCGACATCACGTTCGCCGGCCTCAACCTGAACCCGTCCGGCACGATCGACCTCAAGAAGGACCTCGGTTTCGCCAACGACGTCTTCGCCGGGTCGACCGAGTCGCGCGCGCTCAAGGAGTCCTACAACGTCCCGGCGTTCGTCGAGTACATCGACTCGGTGCAGACGACGCGCACGCCGCGGGACCCGTTCCCGCCGCACCCGCTCGACGAGGTCGAGCTCGAGCAGGCCTCGCTGCTGGGGACCCCGCTCAAGGACTCGGTGGACACGGCGACGCTCGGGTTCATCCTCGGGCAGCGCGACCTCGCCGAGTGGGACGACTTCGTGACCCAGCTCGAGGGCCAGGGTCTGTCGGGCTACATGGATCTCATCAACGGCGCCGCTGAGCGCGCCGCAGGGAACGACGGCTGAGTCCACGCTCGACGAGGCCAGGTGGGCCGGCCCCTCGCAGGGCCGGCCCACCGGGCCACCGATCCGCTCACGAAGGAGTGAGAGATGAGCGCTGCTCACGCGGCGGGCGACGCACTCGCGACCACGGTCCAGGCGCCACCCGCGGGAACGGTCCCCCTCGCGGCGGACCGTGAGGACACCGGCAAGAAGGCGCGACCCCCGGTACGCAAGATCGGGTGGCGGCACACGTTGCGCCGCGACTGGGTGCTCTACGCCATGGCCCTGGTCCCCGTGCTTTTCCTCCTGTTGTTCCGGTACGTGCCGATGTTCGGCAACATCATCGCGTTCCGACGCTTCCGGCCGGGCGGCAGCATCTTCGGCGACGAGTGGGTCGGGATGCGCTATGTCGAGCTCTTCCTCAACGACCCCAACTTCTGGAACGTCTTCGCCAACACGGTGATCCTCGGCGGACTCACCCTGCTGTTCTGCTTCCCGCTGCCGATCGTCCTCGCGCTCCTGCTCAACGAGGTGCGCGTCCGCACGTTCAAGCGCGTCGTGCAGTCCATCTCCTACCTGCCGCACTTCCTCTCGGTCGTCATCGTCGTCGGCATGCTCATGCAGCTGCTGTCCCTGCAGGGCACGGTCAACCAGATCATCGAGGCGGTGGGCGGGGAGGCGATCCCGTTCCTGCAGCGCGCCGAGTGGTTCCGCACGGTGTACGTCGGGTCCGAGATCTGGCAGACCGTCGGGTGGGGCACGATCCTCTACCTCGCCGCACTCACCACGGTCGACGCGTCCCTCTACGAGGCCGCGCGCATCGACGGCGCCAACCGGTGGCGCCAGACCTGGCACGTCACCCTGCCGGGCATCCGCCCGACGATGGTGACGCTGCTCATCCTCAACATCGGCCTGTTCCTCAACGTCGGGTTCGAGAAGGTCCTCCTGCTGTACAACCCGCTCACCTACGAGACCGCCGACGTCGTCTCGACGTACCTCTACCGCGTGGGTCTGGTCTCGAACAACTTCAGCTACGCGACGGCCATCGGACTGTTCCAGGCGATCATCGGCCTCGTGATGATCCTCACCGCGAACTTCCTGTCGCGCCGAGTGGTAGGAGCAAGCCTGTGGTGACCCAGAGCGCACTCACGGCGACGCCGGTCTCCGGCGGCGGGATGTCCGTCGGTCCGCGCGACTCCAAGAGCTACAAGACGTTCACCTGGTTCAACGGCACGTTCCTCGTCCTGCTCTGCGGGTTCATGCTGTACCCGTTCGTCACGGTGCTCGCGCAGTCGTTCAGCAGCGCCGGCGCGGTGAAGGCCGGCATGGTCAACGTCTGGCCCGTCGGCTTCAACCTCACGACCTACCAGGTGGTCATCGCCAACGACCTCTTCTGGTCGTCGTACCGCAACACCGTGGTCTACACGCTCGTCGGCACGACGATCGCCATGGTGCTGACGACCCTGCTCGCCTACGTGCTCGCCAGGCGCGCCCTGCGAGGTCGGAACGTCCTCATCGGCATCGCCGTGTTCACGATGTTCTTCAACGGCGGCCTGATCCCCAACTACGTGCTCATCCAGACCCTCGGGCTGAAGAACACGATGTGGGCGGTCGTGCTGCCCGGGGCGATCTCGGTGTTCAACCTGCTCGTCATGAAGTCGTTCTTCGAGAACATGCCCTCCGAGCTCGAGGAGGCCGCGCAGATCGACGGGCTCGGCTGGTGGGGGATCTTCCGCCGCATCGTCATGCCGCTGTCGAAGGCGGTCATCGCGACGATGATCCTGTTCTACTCGGTGGCGATCTGGAACGACTGGTTCGCGGCGTTCCTGTACCTCGACAAGCAGGAGCTGTTCCCGGTGACGCTGTACCTGCGCAACATGATCGCGGGGGCCTCGTCGACGGCCTCCCAGGGCGCGGCGGCCTCCGGGTCCAGCACGTCGGAGATCGCGGCGAACATCCAGGCGGTCACGATGGTCCTGACGATCATCCCCGTCCTGTGCATCTACCCGTTCGTCCAGCGGTACTTCGTGTCCGGCATCATGCTCGGCTCCGTCAAGGGCTGAGCACGGCGCACGCGGGCGGGCGGGCGACCGCCGGCACGGCACGACCCGAGGCGCGACCCCGGCGAGGACTCCTCGCCGGGGTCGCGTGCGTCGGGGGTGGCGCGGTCAGACCCCGCGGTACCGGACCGTGGCGATCGCACCCGTCTCCGGGCGGGCCGACACGTGCCCCGCCTCCGCCTCGGCCGCGGCGCGGACGGCAGCCGCGACCGCCGTCGTCGCCTCGGGGTTGAAGACGCTGGGGACGATATACGTCGGGTTGAGCTCGTCCGGGTGCACGACGGACGCCAGCGCGTGCGCCGCAGCCAGCAGCATCGACTCCGTGATGGAGCGCGACTGCGCGTCCAGCAGCCCGCGGAACACCCCGGGGAACGCGAGCACGTTGTTGATCTGGTTCGCGAAGTCCGAGCGGCCCGTCCCGACGACCGCCGCGTGCTGCGCGGCCTCGTCCGGGTCGACCTCGGGTCGCGGGTTGGCGAGCGCGAAGACGATCGAGTCGCGGGCCATGCGCGACACGTCGTGCCCAGTGAGCACGTCGGGCGCGGACAGCCCGATGAACACGTCGGCGCCGACGACCGCGTCGCGCAGCGTGCCGGTGACACCGCGGTGGTTGGTCGCCTCGGCCGTCCAGCGCAGCGACGGGCTCAGGCCCGGGCGGTCCCGGTGGATGACGCCCGCGACGTCGGCCACGACGACGTCGCGCACCCCCGCGGCGAGCAGCAGCTTGAGCACCGCCGTCCCCGCGGCGCCGGCACCGGACATGACGACGCGGACGTCACCGATGCGCTTGTCGACGACCTGCAGCGCGTTGCGCAGCGCGGCGACGACGACGATCGCGGTGCCGTGCTGGTCGTCGTGGAAGACGGGGATGTCGAGCGCCTCGCGCAGCCGGCGCTCGATCTCGAAGCACCGCGGCGCGGAGATGTCCTCGAGGTTGATGCCCGCGAAGACGGGCGCGATCGCGACGACCGTCTCGACGATGCGGTCCACGTCGGTCGTGTCGAGGCAGATCGGGAACGCGTCGATGTCGGCGAACCGCTTGAACAGCACGGCCTTGCCCTCCATGACGGGCAGCGCCGCCAGCGGCCCGATGTCGCCCATGCCGAGCACCGCCGTGCCGTCGGTGACCACGGCGATCGTGTTGCGCTTGATGGTCAGGCGGCGGGCGTCCTCGGGGTGCTCGGCGATGGCCTGGCACACGCGCGCGACGCCCGGGGTGTACGCCATCGACAGGTCGTCGCGGTTGCGCAGCGGCACCTTCGACTCGATCGAGAGCTTGCCGCCCAGGTGCATGAGGAACGTGCGGTCGGAGACGCGCTGGACGACGACGCCCTCGAGCTCCTCCAGGGCGCGGACGACGTCGGCGGCGTGGTCGGTGTCGCGCGTCGCGCACGTGACGTCGACCGTCATCGTCTCGTGGAACGACGCGGTGACGTCGAGCGCCGTGACGATCCCCCCGGCGCGCTCGATGGCGGTGGTGAGGTCCGAGACGGCGGTGGGCCGGGCCTGCACCTCCAGCCGGGCGGTGATGGACGACGACACGGAGGGCGCGGAGACCATACGGACATTGTGGCGGCTGCAGCGCCCCAGGGCGCCCTCCGACGCCCCGACGTCTCCCGCGACCGGACCCTCGCTCACCGTTCGGAGGCCCGGAAGGGGAGGCAGGTTGCGGTCGGCGGGGTGCTGAGGGGCCCGTGAGGCGGCGCGTAGCATCGGCGGGTGCCCACCCCGCCCTTCGTCCTGGCCCTGCGCGAGCGCATCGGGAACGACCTGCTCTGGCTGCCCGGAGCGACCGCGGTCGTGCTGCGGGAGGACGGTCCGCGCCCGCTGCTGCTGCTCGTGCGCCGCGCCGGCAACGGCGAGTGGGAGCCGGTCGCGGGGATCGTCGACCCGGGGGAGGACCCCGCCGCCGCGGCCGTGCGGGAGGCGCTCGAGGAGGCGGACGTCGTCGTGGTGGCGGAACGCCTCGCCCAGGTGAGCGTCGTCGGTCCCGTCGTCTACGAGAACGGCGACCGGTCGCAGTACCTGGACGTCACGTTCCGGTGCCGGTGGGTCTCGGGCGAGCCGTTCCCGGCGGACGGCGAGAACACCGACGCCCGGTGGTTCGACCTCGACGAGCTGCCCGCCATGTCGCCGTCGATGGCGTCGCGGGTGGCTGCGGCGCTGCCGGCGCACGGCGAGGCGGAGTTCTCGGCGTGAGGCCGCCTGTCGCGGCGTGCCCACGCCGGGGCACCGGGGCCGCGAGGTGAGCGACGCGCTCGCCGCCGTCGCCACGCTGGGCGGGGTGGCCGACGCGGTCGACGCCGCCCGCGCCGCGTGCGAGGAGCTGCGCTGGCACGAGGCGTTCCGGCGCCGGTGGCGCGAGGTGCGGGCCGAGTCCGGGCTGCGCGCGGTGGCGGCGTCCGCGGCGCTGGACGGAGCGCCCGTCGGTGTCGAGGCGCTGCGCGGGTGGGCGACCGGCACGTCCGCGCCGGGGCGAGGCGCCGAGGCGGTCGCCGCGGGTGCGCTGCGCGCGCAGTCGGTGGTCGCGACGCACCTGCCCGACCTGGGGGCGCGCGCCGGCGGTCCGGTGACGCCGCTGCCCCAGGTGCTCGCGCGCCTGCACGCGGCCGCGGCGGCGGGCGTGCTGCCCGACGACCAGGTCGGCCGCCCCCGCACCGGTCCGCCCGGCGACCTGCGCGGCCTCGGGGTGGCGCCGGCCCCCGGGGACGCGTCGGACCGCGTCGCCGGGATCCTGCGGGACGTCGCGACGACCCGGGCGCCTGCGCTCGTCGTGGTGGCCGTGCTGCACGCCGAGCTGCTGACGGCGCGACCGTTCGCGGGTGCCAACGGCGTGGTCGCGCGCGCGGCGGCGCGGCTGGTGGCGACCCGCGCGGGGCTCGACCCGACGGGGACGGTGCTGCCGGAGGTCGTCTGGCAGGACGCGCCACCGGCCTACCTGGCGGCGGCCGCGCGGTACGCGACCGGCGAGCCGGAGGCGGTGGCGCACTGGGTCCGCGCGTACGCCGACGCGGTGGTGCGGGGTGCGGGGCACGCACGCACGGTCGCGGACGAGGTGCTGGCGGGCCGGCGGGCCGGCGACGGGACCCGGACGGGTCCGGACACGAACGACGGCGCCTCGTAGGACGCCGTCGCCGTACCGAGGGCCGGAGAGTGATCAGGCGTGCAACGTCGCGGTCGCTCCGGGACCAGCCCGGTCGACCGGCCCATAGGTGGGCCATCCTGCGCGTGGGTGCTCTCTCGGTCGTTCAGTTGTGGTCCTGTCTTACACCCGGGTCTGCGACAGGGCAATGGTCCGTGGCGTCGTTGCAGGTGGGCGGGGTCGTCCGCCTGCATCGTGAGACCGGCCGACCGTCAGGTGGGACGGCCGCGCCGACGCCGTCGCCACCACCACGCGAGCACCACGACCACCGCGACGCCCGCCAGGACGGCGCCCGTCGTGACCCGGACCTGCGTGTCGAGCTGTCGCAGGGGCACGGGCCGCCGGAACGTCAGCACGTCCCAGCCGTGCTCGGCGGCCAGCCGCCGCAGCGCCCGGTCGGGGTTGACGACGTGCCCATGGCCGACGGCCGTCAGCATCGGCGCGTCGGTCACGGAGTCGGAGTACGCGAAGCTGGCGGCCAGGTCGTACCCGCGGGCCGCGGCGAGCTCACGGATCGCGACCGCCTTGTTCTCGCCGAACGCGTAGAAGTCGATCTCCCCCGTGTAGCGGCCGTCGGCCACGGCCATGCGCGTCGCGACGAACGCGTCGGCGCCGAGCATCGCGGCGATCGGCTCCACGACCTCGGACCCGGAGGCCGACACCACCACGACGTCGCGCCCGGCCGCCTGGTGCGCGGCGATGAGCTCCACCGCCTCGGCGTACACGGTCGGGTCGATCGACTCGTGGAGCGTGTCGCGCACGATCGTCGACACCGTCTCGACGTCCCAGCCGACGACCGTGCGCGCCAGGGCCGCGCGCAGCCGCTCCGTGGACGCCTCGTCGGCGCCGCCCAGCAGGTAGGCGAGCTGCGCGTACGCGGACGCGACGACCGAGCGGCGCGTGAGCAGCCCCTGGGCGAGGAAGCCCTTGGAGAACGCCGTCGCCGACGACGTCGCGATGATGGTCTTGTCGAGGTCGAAGAACGCGGCCGCGTGCAGGCGTCGCGCGTGCTGCTGCGCACCGCGCGCCGCCGCGGCGGGCTGCTGGTCGGCCATGACGCTCCGCAGGGTCCGGGGACGAGGACGGGACCTGCGCGAGCGTAGCGGCGCGGTCCGACACGCGCGCGGTCGCTCGTCGATCCGGTGTGTCGCCAGCGCGACGTCGTCGGCCCGGTGTGGTCAGCCGGGGGGCGTCAGCCAGGTGTGTCGCGGTCGAGCCCGCCCGGCAGCTCGGTGCAGTCGAGCGCGAGCGGGGGGTGGTCGCGCAGGTAGCCGCGTGCCCCCGCGTCGCCGTGCAGCCGGGCCCGCAGCGGTGCCCAGTGGTCGCGGCCGATCAGGACGGGGTGCCCGGGGACCCCGCCGAAGGTCGCCCGCCGCAGGTCGCCGGGGCCGACGGGCCGCGCCGTCACGCGGGACACCGCCCGGGCGTCGAGGTCCGGCAGGTCGACGAGCGTGACGACGACGGCGACCAGGGGCGCCGGCCCCGCGAGGTCGGCCAGCCCTGCCGCCAGCGACGCCCCCATGCCGAGCCCCCAGTCGTCGGCGACGACGACCTCGGCACCGTCCGGCACCAGCGCGCGCGCCTCGTCCGCGGCGGCCCCGAGCACGACGCGCACCCGGGCGCAGCCACCGCCGAGCAGCGCGTCGTGCGCGCGGTGCAACCACGGCACGCCGTCGGGCGTCGTGCACAGGGCCTTGGGCCGGCCCATGCGCGTCCCGGCGCCGGCGGCCAGGACGAGCCCCAGCAGGTCCTCAGGCACGCCCCGCCGCCGGGCCGAACCGCGCGAGGACCCACTGCTCGACGAGCTGCGCGAGCGTGTACAGCACGAGCGACGCGAGCGTGACGACCACGACGAGCGCCCACACCTTGGTGTTCTGCGCGCGGCCGACGGCCGACACGACCCCGTACCCGATGCCGCCGCCCGTCGCGAGCCACTCGGCGATGAGCGCGCCCGTGATCGCCCCGGGCACCGAGATGCGCACGGCCGCGAACACCGACGGCAGCGCCGCGGGGAGCTGGACCAGGCGCAGCACGGTCCGCGGCCCGCCGCCGAGCACGGTGACGAGGTCGCGCATCGGCGCGGACGCCGAGCGCAGCCCGAGCACGATCGTCACGAGCGCCGGGAACAGCACGACGATCCCGCTCATCACGGCGACCGACGCCACGCCCCGGCCGACCAGCAGGATGACGATCGGCGCGAGCGCGATCAGCGGGACCGAGCGGAACAGCATCGCGACCGGCATGATCGCGCCCTCTGCGGTCCGCGACAGCACGATCGCAGCGGCCAGGACCAGCGCGGCCGCCATGCCCGCGACGAAGCCGATGGACGCGTCCGTGAGCGTCTGGCCGAGCAGCGCGAGCACCTCGGTGCGGTTCTCGCCCGCGTCGTCGTCGGTCACGAGGTACTCCCACACCTGCGCCGGGCCCTTGCCGACGTACGGGGAGACGTCGAACGCGGCGAGCAGCACGGTCCACGCGACCAGGACGACGACGGTCGTCGTGACCGCGTCGAGCAGCACCCGCCCGACGCGCCGCCACGCGACGTGCGTGCGTGCCCGCGGTGCGTCGTCGGACGGGGGTGGGGCGACCGCGGCGGACGGCGCGACGAGCGGGGTGCCGGGCGCGCTCACGACGCACCGCCGTCGGACGACGCGCCGCCCGACGCCCACGGCGTCACGAGCCGCGCGAGCGCCGCGAACAGCGCGTACCCGGCGCCCGCCAGCAGCGCGCACACCAGCGCGATGCCCCACGCGCGCTCGGCGTTCAGCGACTGGCCGGCGTTGACCAGCGCGGGCCCCACGCCGCGGTCGACGCCCCCGATGTACTCGCCGAGGATCGCGCCGAGCAGGGCCGCGGGTGCGGCGATCTGCAGGGCGCCGATGATGCCGGGCAGCGCCGCGACGAGCCGGACCCGCACGAGCTGCTGCCAGCGGCCGCCGCCGAACACGGTGACCACGTCGAGGCTCGCGGGGTCCGCGGACCGGAAGCCGAGGACGGCGCCGACGACGGTCGTGAAGAACACCGACAGCGCCGCGAGGACGACGGCCGTGCCGGACGGCTCGCCCGACGGCGGCGGGCCGATGACGATGTAGAGGATCGGCGTGATCGCCACCAGCGGCAGGCAGTAGCTGATGACCGCGACCTGCATGATGAGCCGCTCGAGCGCCGGCACCAGCAGCACCAGCGACGCGAGCAGCGCCAGGCCGTTGCCGACGAGGAAGCCGCGCGCGGCCTCCTCGAGCGTGACCGACAGGTTCGCGACGTAGAAGGCGAGGCCGTCGTCGAGGAACGCCCGGGCGACGCCCAGCGGGGTCGGCATCGTCGTGCCGGCGAGCACGGTGACGGCCGTGAGCCACCACACGGCGACGATGCCGACGACGCCGAGCGCGCCCGGCGCCCCGCGGCGGACGAGCCCGCGCAGGCCGCCGGTGCGCGGGGGTGCGTCGGGCGTCGTCGGCGCCGTCGTCGTGGTGCTCACGCGTCCGCCGCCGGGGTGTCGTCCCCGAGCGCGCCGCCGAACAGCAGCTCGGAGGCGTGGTCGTGCAGCGCGTGGAACTCCGGGGTGCGCATCATCTCCGGGGTCCGCGGGCGCGGCAGGTCGACCGTGACGACCTCCTTGACCCGGCCGGGGCGCGGGCTCATGACCGCGACCTGGTCGGACAGGAAGATCGCCTCGGAGATGCCGTGCGTGACCATCAGCGTGGTCGCGGGCTTCTCGGTCCAGATGCGCAGCAGCTCGAGGTTGAGGCGCTGGCGCGTCATGTCGTCGAGCGCCCCGAACGGCTCGTCGAGCAGCAGCACCGACGGCTGGACGACCAGGGCGCGCGCGATCGACACGCGCTGGCGCATGCCGCCCGAGAGCTGCGCGGGCTTGGCCTTCTCGAACCCCTCGAGGCCGACCAGGCGGACCAGGTCGGCGACGAGCGCGTCGTCGGGGGTGGCGCCGGAGACCTCGAAGGGCAGGCGGATGTTCGCCACGACGCTGCGCCACGGCAGCAGCGCGGAGTCCTGGAACGCGATGCCGAGCGCGTGCTCGGCCCGCAGCTCGACCGGGGTGCGGCCCTCGACGAGCGCCGTGCCAGTCGTGGGCCGCTCGAGCCCCGCGAGGATGCGCAGGATCGTCGACTTGCCGCACCCCGACGGGCCGAGCAGCGACAGGAAGCTGCCCTTGTCGGTGAACAGGGTCGTGTCCTGCAGGGCGGTGACGTGGCGACGGCCCGTCGTGAACGTCTTGCCGAGGCCGTCGAGGCGCACGCCGGTGCCCAGCGAGGCTCCTGAAGAGGCGGGAGCCTGCCGGGCACCGGCGTCGTGCTGCACGTGCGTCACGGGTTGCGGCTCACTCGGCCAGCTCGGGCTGCTCCTCGAGCAGCTCGGTCAGCAGGGACAGGTCGAAGAGGTCGTCGGCCTCGATGTCGATGCCCGCTGCGGCCAGCGTCGCCATGTTCTGCTCGATGAGGTCGTCGGAGATGGTGAACAGGCCGTTGGCCAGCGTCTCCTCGGTGACGATCAGCGTCTCGGCCTGGATCGTGGCCTGCTGGATCTCCTTGTCCAGCTCGAGCTCCAGGTCGGCGCCGTACTCCTCGACGGCCAGGCGCGCACCCTCCTCGGGGTCGGCGACCGCGTCCTTCCAGCCCAGGATCTCCGCCTGGAGGAACGCCTTCACCTTCTCCGGCTCGTTCGCGATCATCTCGTCGGTCGTGACGACGGACTCGGCGACGAACGGCAGGCCGTTGTCCGCGAACAGCAGGTTGGTGACCGGGTGGCCCTCCGCCTCGACCGTGATCGACTCGTTCGTGACGTAGGCGAGGAAGCCGTCGACCTCGCCGTTGATCAGCGGCGACGGGTCGTACTCGACGGGGACCTTCGTGACCTCCGACGGGTCGATCTCGTTGACCGCGAGCAGGGCGTCGAACAGCGCCTCGTTGGGCCCGGCCTGCACACCGATCCGCTTGCCCTTGAGGTCCTCGGGAGTCGCGATGTCGCCGCCGTCGGCGAGGGAGAGGATCGTGAAGGGGTTCTTCTGGAACGTCGTGCCGACGATCTTCAGCGGTGCGTCCTCCTCCGCGACGACCTGGCCGACGGAGACTGCGTTCGACAGGCCGAAGTCGGCGCCGCCGGACAGCACGATCGACTCGGTGGCGCCCGGGCCGGCGTTGAGCGTCACCGAGCTGAAGCCGGCGTCGGCGTAGTAGCCCTTGCTGTCCGCGAAGAACTCGCCCGCGAACTCGGCGTTCTTGATCCACGAGAGCTGGACGGTCAGCGCACCGAGGTCCGCGGTCTCGCCCGCGGACCCGCCGGCGGTCGCGTCGTCGTCCGGCTCGGCGTCCGCGCCGGAGGAGCAGGCACCCAGGACGAGCGCGAGGACGCCCGCGGCCGCCAGACCCGCGAGGCGGGTGCGACGGGTGCTGCGGGGGTGCTGGGGGAGGGACATCGGCACTCCATCTGGGGGACGGGCGCGAGCGGGTCGCGCGGTGCGTGAAACAGGTGTTGCGCGCGGTGACGCTACGGACGGGGCGTGTCGGGGCGTGGCGCGCTCTGTGTCCCGGGCGTTAAACGTCCGCCGGGAGGGGTCACGGTTCGGTCTCGGTCATGCGTCCAGGAGGCGCGCGCGACGCCCATCGCCGCCCTCAGTAGTCGGTGCGGGCCGTGTGCGTGAGCCACGCGTCGAACGGCGCGGTGGACTCCGGCAGGCGCAGCATGGCGACGCGCGTGCGCTCCCACGTCGCGTGGTCGCGCGCGAACAGCTCGTAGAACGCGGAGTCGTCGAACCCGCCGCGGGTCGCGTCGTGCCGGTCGGCGCTGAACACGACGCGGTCCAGGCGTGCCCACAGGCACGCCGCGAGGCACAGCGGGCACGGCTCGCACGACGTGTAGAGCGTCATGCCGTCGAGCGCGAACGTGCCCGCCGCGCGGCACGCGGCGCGGATCGCCTGCACCTCGGCGTGCGCGGTCGGGTCCAGGTCACGCGTCACGCGGTTCTGGCCGACGGCGACCTCGACGCCGTCCGCGACGACGACGGCGCCGAACGGCCCGCCGCCCTCGGCGACGTTCGCCGTCGCGAGCTCGACGGCGCGCCGCAGCCAGCGGGCGTCGACGTCGGCGTCGGTCGGCAGGCCGGCGGGCGCGGCGCTCTGCGGTGCGGCGCCGCCGACGGGGTCCACGACGATCGACATGGCCGGTCCTCTCGTTGTCCTCCCGTCGATCGTCCGGCCGTGCTGTTTCGGCACCGTTACCCCCGCGCGCCGGTTCTCGAAACAATCATTTCGTAGCGTCACGGGCATGCTCGACCAGGCCGCGGAGATCTGCCGCCGCCTCGACGCCGGTCAGCGCGTCGTGGCGGCGACCGTGGTGCGCGTGGCGGGGAGCGCACCGCGGACGGTCGGGTCGTCGTTCGTCGTCGGCTCGGACGGCACCGTCGCGGGCAGCGTGTCGGGCGGGTGCGTCGAGTCGGACCTCGTCGAGCGGTGCCGGGTGGTGCTCGACGGGGGTCCGGCCCATGTCGTGTCGTACGGCGTCGGCGACGACCTCGGGGAGCCGGGGCTCACGTGCGGCGGCACGATCACCGTGCTCGTGCACGACGTCTCGGCGCTGCCCGCGGGAGCACTGCACCAGGTGCGGCGCGCCACCGAGGGGCTCGACGCGTGCCTGCTGCTCGACGCGCACGGGCGGGCCTGCACCGACGACCCGCTCGTCACGCTGCGCACACCCGCCGCGCACCCGCTGCTCGTCGTCGGAGCCGGGGAGCACGCGGTCGCCCTGACGCGCCTGGCCGCCGGGTGCGGGTTCGCGGTCACGGTCCTCGACCAGCGCCCGCTGTTCGCGACCAAGGAACGCTTCCCCGACGCGTACGCGGTGGTCCGCGACTGGCCGGACCGCTGGCTCGCGGCGCACCCCCCGACCCCCGCGCACGCGGTCGCGGTCCTCACGCACGACCAGCGCGTCGACGTCCCGACGCTCACCGCCGCGCTCGCCTCACCCGCCCGCTACGTCGGCGCGATGGGGTCGCGGGCCACGCACGCCCGCCGCGTCGACGCGCTGCGCGCCGCCGGGGTGGGGGACGAGGCCCTCGCGCGGCTGCGCTCGCCCATCGGGCTGGACCTGGGCGGCTCGACACCGCAGGAGGTCGCGCTGTCGATCCTGGCGGAGGTCGTCATGGCACGCCACGGCACGACGGGCCGGCCCATGTCGACGACGACGACGCCACTCCACCCGCGCTGACCCGCAACCGGCCCGGCTCAGGTCGCCCGTCGGGCCGCACGCCCCACCGCAGCGCGGTCTCGCAGCGGAGGGTCAGCCCGCGGCCGGCTCGTCGAGACGGGTCACCGGCTGGCGCAGGATCGTGCGGAGCTTGTCGGGGGCGGTGCGCCGGGCGTCGTTGAGGTAGACCTCGTGGTGCTTGCCCGTCATGCGCAGCCCCTCGGTGGGGATGAAGTCGTGGTGCATCGCGTCGAGCACCGGGCCCTCGGCGTCGTACGGGCCGGCGTGCAGGGTCTGGACGGCAAGGCCCTCGTCGAACGGCTCGAGGCGGATCGCGTCGAGGGCGGGGGCGCCGCCCTTGCGCGCGACCGTCCCACGGGCCGTCTCGACGTGGTCCGCCGTGACCCACTCCGGGACCAGGCTGAGCAGGGTCCAGTGCCACCGTGACGCGTCGCGGCCGCCCGTGAACGCGTCCATGTCGTCCGCCCACCACAGCGCCTCGAGCGGGGGGACCCCGTAGTCGCGGCCCAGCTCACCCTTGCTGAGGAACTTCAGCGCGTAGGCGAGGGGGAAGAGGGACGACAGCGCGTCGCTGTACGCCTCGGACGTGTTGGGGTCGCCGTGCCCGTCGACCATGAGGTACTGCAGGGGCGGGACGGCGACCACGTCGAACCGGTCGCGGGGCGCACGGTAGCTCTCGATCTGCTTGACGAGGTCCACCTTCATGGCGATCACCTCCTGTGCTGCGGGCCGTCTCCACCCTAGCGACAGCGATCGGCGCTGATGCGGACCAGGCCGTGGAGCGGCGGTGGGAGTGGGTTCGGGGGTTGTGGGGAGAGGCTATAGACACTAGCTTGTGGCTAAGGAAGTTAGCCGAGCATCGTGGAATCCCTCCGGAGGCAGTCATGACCCAGTTCCTCGAGATCGACGGCGGGACCCTCGCCTACGACGTCACCGGTGACGGCCCGCTGGTGGTGCTCGCCCACGGCATGGGCGACAGTCGGGCGGCCTACCGGTTCCTCGCCCCCGCGCTGGTGGCGGCCGGGTACCGGGTCGCGGCGGTCGACCTGCGCGGCCACGGCGAGTCCAGCGTCGGCTGGCCGTCCGCCACCCGCACCGACCTCGCCGGCGACCTGATCGCGCTCGTCCGGCACCTCGGCGGGGCGGCGACGCTCGTCGGGCACTCCATCGCCGGGGGAGCGGTGACGATCGCCGCGGCCCAGGCCCCGGAGCTGGTCACCGCGCTGGTCGAGATCGCACCCTTCACCCGCAAGCAGACGGTCTCGCTGGCCGACCTGCGCGTGGCCGCCTACCGGCGCGGAACCACGCACCTGCTCGGCATGGGCCTGCTGGGCAGCACCCGGCAGTGGGAGAAGTACCTGGACGTCGCCTACCCGGGCGTGAAGCCCGCGGACTGGGCAGTCCGCCTGGAGCAGATCACGACGATGCTCCAGGAGCCGGGCCGCATGAAGATGCTGCAGAAGATGGGCACGTCCACCCCGGCCGACGCGGGCGCGCAGCTCGGCAACGTCACCTGCCCGACGCTGATCGTGCAAGGCAGCCTCGACCCCGACTGGGGCTCGCCGCGCGCCGAGGGTGAGGCGGTCCTCGCCGACCTGCCGGCCGGGCTGGGCCAGCTGAGGATGATCGACGGCGCCGGGCACTACCCGCACGTCCAGTACCCCGAGCAGACCCTCGCCGTGGTGCTGCCGTTCCTTGCCGGGGTCCGCGCCTAGGGCCGGACCGGATGAGGTCGAGGTCGTCGCGGCCGGTGCCACGCCGGCCGAAGCCGACGGCGTCGCGGTGGTGCCGCTGGCACTGCTGGGGTGGTGAGTTGCTCGCCCGACGGGCGACATCGGCCGGCGCGACCGGCGCCACAGGAGTCGCGTTGCCCGGCGCGGTGGGGTTGCGTGCATGGACCTCCCGCCGCGGCCGGCTGACGGCTAGCCTGTCGCCATGATCCATGTCGACGAGCGCCAGTACCGCGCGCTGGTCGAGCTGTGCGCGAGGTACGGGTTCGCCAGGCTCGAGGTCTTCGGGTCAGTGGCGCGTGGCGAGGAGCGCACAGACTCCGACATCGACGTGCTCTACGACCTTCTCCCCGGGCGGCACGTGACCTGGGAGATCATCGATGCTGCCGATGAGATGTCGGAGATCCTCGGACGTCCGGTCGACCTGGTCTCACGCAGAGCCGTGCACCCGCTGCTGCGTGAGCGCATCGAGACGGAGGCCCGGGCGCTCTATGCGGCCTGACCTGCTGTTCGTCGTCGAGATGATCGATGCTGCTGGGCGGATCGCTGCGCTCACCTCGGGCCTCGACGCGGCCGCCGTCGAGCGGGACGCCACTGTGCGTGAGGCTCTGCTGTGGAACTTCACCGTCCTCGGGGAGGCGGCGACCCAGGTGTCGCAGGAGACGCGGGCGCAGCACCCGGAGGTTCCTTGGCGTCGCGCCGCCGGGCTGCGCAACCGGATCGTGCACGGCTACTGGTCGGCCGACACGGACGTTCTGGTCTCCACGGCGCACGGTGTGATCCCGGACCTGCTGGTGCAGCTCGACAAGGTTCAGGCCTCGCTGCGTTGAGCCGGTCCGTTCGGGTGGATCGACAACTGATCGCGTTGGCAGACCTGGTCGTGCCCGGACCTCACCAGGCTTCGGTGAGGTCCGAGAGGCGGGCACGGATGCTCTCGACGTCGTTCACGCGGCCTGCGGCGACGTCCATGACGAGCTCGTAGGCCTCGTCGTTCGTGGCGGTGAGTCGGGTGCCGTTGACTCCGAGGAACACGATCGTCCCGGCAAGCGCGAGCCGCTTGTTGCCGTCCAGGAGAGCGTGGTGGCAGGTCAGCGAGTGCAGGAGCGCGGCGGCCTTGGTGAGCAGGTCGGGGTACGTGTCGGTCGCGCCGATTCGAGTCCTCGGCCGTGCGGCGGCGGACTCGACGAGGCCGAGGTCACGCACCGCCAGGTCACCTACGACGCGTCGTGCGACGACCAGCAGCTCCTCGGCGGTGAGGTAGATCATCGACCGAGGCGCTCGAGCGCCTCGGCGTAGCGAGGCAGCTCGCTGTCCATGACGGCGTTGATGAGGTCGTCGCGCGACGTGCGCTCGATGTAGTCCCGCACGGCCTGTCGCGCCACGTCCTGCATCGAGCGGTGCTCGACCTCCGCGCGGCGCCTCAGGGCTTCTGTCTCGGCTGAGTCGAGTCGCAGGGTCATCGCCATGGGCGCACGGTATCACTCGCGGTATCAGTACCTCGGCACGTGCATCGAGGGGTGGGTCGACAACCAGTCGCCCTGCCCACAACGGCCCTTCGGCTGCGGGCCGTGGGCTCGGCCGGCCGGCTCGGCCCGGAAGTGGTCACATCCGCAGGGCTGGCAGCGGAGAGTGGTCACGTGTGTGACCACTCTCCGTGCGTGGGTCAGCGGAGGAGGCGCCAGAGGCGGTCCTTCGTCATCGGGAGCTCGTGCGGGCGGACGCCCAGCGCGTCGCGGATCGCGTTGGCGAGGGCCGGGGCCACCGGGTTGTACGGGGCCTCGCTCATGGACTTCGCGCCGTGGGGGCCCAGGCCGTCGCGGGTGCGGGCCAGCAGGACGCAGGTCGGCGGGACGTCGGCCATCTGCGGGACGCGGTAGCTGCGGAACGCCCGTGACACCACGACGCCGCCGTCCAGCACCGTCTCCTCCTGCAGCGCAGACCCGATGCCCTGCGCGACGCCGCCCTCGACCTGACCGCGCAGCTGCTCGGGGTTGAGGACGACGCCCGCGTCGGCGGCCTGCACCGACTGCAGGATGCGGACGGCGCCGGTCGCGGTGTCGACGGCGACGCGGAAGCCGTGCACGTTGAACGCGACCGACCGGGGGCTGCCGTGGTGCGAGCCCTCGGCCGTGCGGGGGCCGAGCTCGGCGAACGTCACGAGCCGGTCGCCGACGCGCACGCCGTCGCGTCCGACGACGACGGGCGGGCCGTCGCCGGCCGTCTCCGCGCCCACCGACGCGCCGACCGTCGCGTCGACCGACGCGCCGACCGACGGACCGCCCATCGCACCGTTCGACGCACCCCCCACCACCGCCCGCGCCGCCGCGACCAGCTCATCGCGCAGCGCCGCCGCGGCCGCGGCGACCGCGCGCCCCGCGACCACCGACCCCGTCGACCCGTACGCGCCCGTGTCGTACCCGGACCCGTCGGTGTCCGACTGCCGCAGCCGCACGCGCTCCGGAGTGGTGCCCAGCGCGGTCGCGACGAGCTGCACGTGCACGGTCGACGTGCCGTTGCCGAACTCCGCGGTGCCCACGGCCACCTCGTAGAGGCCGTCCGCCCCGACGGTCACCGCCGCGGTCGAGTGGTGCCCGCGCGGCGGGATCGTCGCGATCATGGCGACGGCCATGCCCTCCCCGACGCGCCACCGGTCCCCGGTCGGCACGAGCGCGGCGTCGCCCGCGCGCGTCGTGACCAGCGCGTCCTCCACCAGGTCCAGGCACTCCAGCAGCCCGTACGACGGGGTGTCGTCGGCCGGCTCGGCGACCCCGTACCCGAGGTCGGTCGTCGTGTCGGCGTGGTTGACCAGGAACGGGTCCCCGGGGCGGACGACGTTGCGCCGACGCATCTCGAACGGGTCGAGCCCGACCTCGCGCGCCAGCTCGTCCACCGCGGACTCCAGCGCGAACAGGACCTGCCCCAGGCCGTACCCGCGGAACGCCCCCGATGGCAGCTGGTGGGTGTAGACCGCCTGCGCGTCGACCCGTTTGGTCGCGCACCGGTACTGCGCGACGGACTCGTGGATGCCGTGGAACATCACGCCCGGCGCGTGGTTGCCGTAGGCGCCGGTGTCGGTCAGGACGTCGAGGTGCATCGCGGTGAGCCGGCCGTCGGCGTCGGCGCCCAGCGTGACGTGGACGCGCATCGGGTGCCGGCAGGGCGCGAGCGTGAGCTCGTCCTCGCGCGTCATCTCGTACTGGACGGGTCGTCCCGTGCGCAGCACCGCGAGGGTCACGAGGTCCTCGGTGAGCAGCTCCTGCTTGCCCCCGAACCCGCCGCCGACGCGCGCCACGACGACCCGCACGCGCTCGCGGTCGAGCCCGAAGACGTGGCACAGCTCCTCGCGCACGAGGAACGGGACCTGCGAGCTCGTCCGGACCACGAGCCGCCCGTCGTCGTCGAGCCACCCGACGGCCGCGTGCGTCTCGAGGGCGGCGTGCGACACGCGCGCCGTGCGCCACGTACCGCGCACGACGTGCGGGGACGCGGCGAGCGCACCGGCCACGTCGCCGACCTCGCCGTGGCTCTCGGCGACGACGTTGTGGGACGGGTCGGCGATGCGTGACGTCGCAGCGTCCTTGTCGCCGTGCACCAGCGGGGCGCCGGGTCGGCGCGCCTCCTCGGGGTCGAGCACCGCCGGCAGCGGCTCGTAGGTCACGTCGATCAGCGCGCACGCGGCCTGCGCCAGGGCCACGGAGTCCGCGACGACCGCCGCCACGCGCTGCCCGTGGAACCGCACGACGTCGTCGAGCACGCGCGTGTCGTCGGGGTCGTCGGTGCGGTGCTGGTGACGGCCGGTCGAGAACAGCACGTCGGGGGAGTCGCGGTGCGTCAGCACCAGGTGCACGCCCGGGAGCGCCTGGGCCCGCGTCGTGTCGATCGCGAGGATCCGCGCGTGCACGTGCGGCGAGCCGAGGACCGCCAGGTGCAGCACGCCCGCGGGCGTCTCGTCGAGCGTGAACGGCTCGCGCCCGCAGACCAGACGCCGCCCGGCGGGTGCGGCCACGGAGTCGCCGACGCCCCCGTCACGCACCACGTTCGCCTTGCCGGCCAGTGCGTCGCGCACCGAGCGGTACCCGGTGCAGCGGCACAGGTTGCCCTTGAACCGGCGGACCAGCCCGTCCTCGTCGAGGTGCACGTGCCCGGACTCGTCGGCCAGCGCGGTCGCGGTGACCACCATGCCGGCGGTGCAGAACCCGCACTGGAAGCCCTGCGCCTCGACGAACGCCTCCTGCACCGGGCTCAGCGCGTCGGGGGTGCCCAGGCCCGCGGCGGTCGTGACGTCCGCGTCGACGACGCGCACCGCCGGGACGAGGCACGAGTGGCGGGGCTGCCCGTCGACGAGCACCGTGCACGCGCCGCAGTCCCCGGAGTCGCAGCCCTTCTTCACCGCGACGTGCCCCTCCTGGCGCAGGAACGTGCGCAGGCACTGCCCCGGTGCGGGCGTCGCGGTGACGTCCTCGCCGTCGACCCTCATGCGGCCAGCTCCGCCAGGACCTCGTGCGCGAGCAGCGTCGTCACGGCCCGCCGCCAGTCGGGTGCGCCGTGCAGGTCGTCGTACCACTCCAGGCCCGTCAGGACCCCGTCCACCTGCACGGACGTCGGCATGGCGGCGAACCGGTGCTGCACGGGGTGCGGCGTCGCGGCGGTCACGGTGAGCGTCACCGTGCCGTCCGCGTCCTGCCGGGCGACGACGAGCGACGCGGACCGTCCCACGGCCGTCAGCGAGATCTGGCGGACGGCGGCCCTGGACCGCAGGGCGTGCGCCGGCACGTCGAACGCGCGCAGCACCTCGCCCGGCGCGAGCGTCGTGACGCCCGGGCCGACGACGAGGTCCGCGACGGCCTCCCGCCGCTCGCCGCCGTCCGGCGTCCACACCACGGCGACCGCGTCGAGCGCGGCCAGCAGGCTCGTCATCGCGCCCGCGGGCAGCCCGAGCGCGACGTTGCCGCCGACGGTCGCCTGCGCCTGCACCTTGAACGACATGAGCAGCGCGTCGACGCACGCCCCGACCAGCGGCCACGCGGTCCACGCCGGGTCGGGCGCGTGCGCCCCGAGCTGCTCGACCGTGCAGGTCGCGGCGATGCGCAGCCCGTCGCCCGCCCGCTCCGCCGGCTCCCACCCGAGCGTCGTGAGGTCGACCAGCCCGGTGACGCCCGGCTGCGGCTCGGAGAACCACCAGGTCCCGCCCGCGAGGTACCGCTCACCCGGGGCGAGGTGCAGGTCGGAGCGCGTGCGGGCGGCGCGCAGGGACTCCACGGCGAGGTCCATCAGCGCGCCTCGACCTCGCCCAGCGTGCGGTACGCCGAGTCGATCGCGGTGACGCGCTGCTCACCGGTCCGGCCCCGTCGCGTCAGGACGGCGTCGGCGAGCAGCGCGACGACGGACGAGGCCGCCGCGTAGGAGTCGAACGCGCCGCGCGTCTGCACGGGGCACTCCACCCACCACGTCACGTGCGTCGCCAGGGCTCGCGCCGTCGGGTCGGCGAGCAGCACCACGGGGGTGCCGGCCGCGCGCAGGCGCTCGGCCAGCGCGCGGACGCCCGGCGGGCGGCGGCGGAACGCGACGAGCACGACGGCGTCCTGCGGGGACAGGTCGACCACGTCCTCCGACCAGGACTGCCCGGGCTGCGGCAGGAGCGCGACCTGCGGACGCACCTGCGTGAGCTGCTGGCGCAGGTGCAGCGCCACCGGGTAGCTGGTGCGCAGGCCCACGACGACGACCCGCGGCGCGTGCGCGAGCAGGTCCGCGACCGCGTCGAGGTGCACGGCGAGCGCCGCCACGGCGCAGCGGACGGCGGCGCCCTCGGCCTCGGCGTGCGCGTCGAGGTCCGTGGCGCTGCCGAGCGTCATGGGCAGCCCGTGGCCCCGCAGCGCCCGCAGGTGGTCGCGCACCTGGGTGAAGTCGTCGAAGCCGAGGCTGCGGAACAGCCGGCTCATGGTCGCCTTCGACACCCCGGCGAGGGTCGCGAGCTCGGCCGCCGAGTACGTGGCGAGGTCGCCGAAGTGCTCGAGCAGCACGTCCGCACCCTTGCGCTCCTGCGGGGGCAGGTCGGCGTAGCGGGCCGCGACGCGCTCGTCGAGACGCAGGCCGTCGACGCCCGCGGGCACGGGGGGCGCCGACGAGGGAGCCGACAGGGCGGTCGTCACGCCCGCACCGCGGCCCGTGCCGCGACGGCCCGCACGGCCGTCGTGAACGCGTCGAGCCCCGCCGCGACGTCGACCTCGCGGACCGCCTCGTCGGGATGGTGGCTGATGCCGTCGTGGCAGCGCAGGAACAGCATGCCGACGTCCGTGACCTGCGAGACCGCCATGCCGTCGTGGCCCGCGCGGCTCCACACGTCCACCGGGTCGGCGTCGCCGGTGGCGACCACGCCGTCGCGCAGCGCGTCGCGCAACCAGCCCGCGCACGGCGTCGCCGGCGCCGCGTACAGGTCGGTGACGCGGACCCCCAGGCCGCGCGCCGCGCAGCCGGCCTCGATCCCGGCCAGCAGCGTGTCGCGCATCGCGTCGCGCTCGGCGTCGGACGCGGCCCGCAGGTCCACCGAGAACACCGCGCGTCCCGGGATGACGTTGACCGCGCCCGGCGCGACGTCGATCTGCCCGACCGTCGCGATCGCCCCCGACTCCCGCACCGTGCGCTCGATCAGGACGATCGCCTCCGCGGCGCCCACCAGTGCGTCGCGCCGCCGCGGGTACGGCGTGCCGCCCGCGTGCCGCGCCTCCCCGACCACCTCGACGCGCAGCCGCCGGGCGCCCGCGATCGTCGTGACGACCCCCAGCGAGCGGTCCGCGTCCTGGAGCAGCGGGCCCTGCTCGATGTGCGCCTCGAGGTAGGCGACGAGGTCCGCGGGTCGCCGCGCGGCCGTGCCGATCAGCGCCGGGTCCAGGCCGAAGTCGCGGGCCGCCTCCGCGAGCGTGACGCCGTCCGCGTCGCGCAGGTCCCACCAGGCGTCGTCCCAGGTGCCGGCCAGCGCGCGCGAGCCCAGGAGGGCGGTGCCGAAGCGTGCGCCCTCCTCGTCGGTGAAGCCGACGACCTCGAGCGCGCACGGCCACGACGCGACCTCGTCGCGCAGGCGGTCGGCCACCGCGACGGCCAGCAGGACGCCGAGCATGCCGTCGTACCGGCCCGCGTCGGGCACGGTGTCGAGGTGCGAGCCCAGCAGCAGCGCGGGCAGCCCCGGCTCGCGTCCCTCGACGCGGCCGCACAGGTTGCCCGCCTGGTCGCGCCACGTGCGCAGCCCGGCGGCCGTCATCCAGGCCTCCACCAGCCCGTGCGCGGCGGCGAGCGCGGGCGTCAGGTGCGCGCGGTCGAGGTGCTCGGGGTGGTCGCTGCACGCGGCGAGGGCGTCGCAGCGGGCCAGCACCTGCGCCGCGGTCGTCATGCGGCGTACACCTCCTGCGCGGCCGTGACGCCGCCGCCCGCCGGCACCGCCGCGCCCTGCGCACGGATCACGTGCTCGAGCGCCGCGAGCGTCGTGAGGACCGCGTCCTTGCGGGCGTTGACGCCCATCGTCCCGATGCGCCACACCCGGCCGTGCAGCGGGCCGAACGACGTGCCGACCTCGATCGCGAAGTCCTCCAGCATCGCCGCGCGCACGGCGTCCGCGACGACGCCCTCGGGCACGTGCACCGCCACGACGTTGTGCATCTTGTGCGCGACGTCGCCGAACACGTCCAGCCCCAGCCCCTGCACGCCGGCGAGCATCGCGGCCCCCGCGACGCGGTGCCGCTCGACGGTCGCGTCCAGCCCGTCCTCCAGCACGATGCGCGCGCACTCGTACGCCGCGTACAGCATCGACGTGGCCTCGGTGTGGTGGTTGAGGCGCCGCGGGCCCCAGTACTCGAGGAGCTGTGCGAGGTCGAGGTAGTTGGAGCGGATGACGGCGCCGCGCGGCTCGTCGTCGTCGGTGCGCAGGCCCTGCTCGACGTGGGTGCGCGCCCGGACCGCGTCGGCGGCGCGCTCCGAGAGCGTCGTCGGGGCGCTGCCGGACGGGCCGCCGAGGCACTTCTGCAGCCCCGCGGTGACGACGTCGAGGTGCCAGTCGTCGGTGCGCAGGTCGTTGCCGCCGAGGGAGGCGGTCGCGTCGACGTACAGCAGCGCGTCGTGCTCGGCGCAGGCGGCGCCGATCTCCGCGAGCGGCTGCCGCATCGTCGTCGACGTGTCGCCGTGGACGACCGCCACGAGCCGGGGACGCCAGGTGGCCACGGCGTCGACCACGCGCTCGGGGTCGACGACCTCGCCCCACGCGGCCTCGACCGTCTCGACGTGCGCGCCGGCGCGGCGCGCGATCTCCACCAGCAGGTGCCCGAACCGCCCGAACACCGGGACGAGCACCCGGTCGCCCGGTTCGACGAGCGACACCAGCGCCGCCTCGATCGCAGCCCGCGCGGTGCCGTCGACCAGCAGCGTCGCGTCGTTCGTCGTCCGGAACACCTGGCGGTACAGGTCCTGCGTCGCGTTCATGTACCCCGTCATCACCGGGTCGAACTGCCCGACCAGCGGCGCGGACATCGCGCGCAGCACCCGCGGGTCGGCGTCGATGGGGCCCGGCCCCATGAGCAGGCGGTGCGGGGGGTTGAGGGTCATGGGCGGCACGCTACGAAACAGTCGTTTCACCGACGTTTCGGCGACGTGCGCGGCCGGTCACGGTCGGGTCAGCAGCTCGCCCGTGCCGGCCGTGACGGCGCCGTCCCGCGTGACCACGCGCCCCCGCAGCACGGTCGCCGTGACCGACGCCGACAGCTCCAGGCCGTCGTACGCGCTGATGGCGTTGCGGTGCGCCAGCTCCGCCGCGACGACGCGCAGCGGGACCCGCGGGTCCAGGACCAGCACGTCCGCGTCCGCACCGACCGCGAGCCTGCCCTTGTGGGTCAGCCCGACGAGGTCCGCGGTGGACGTCGCCATCCAGCGGCTGACCTGCGCGACGTCGATCCCGCGGGCCGCGGCGCCGTGCGCCACCGCCTGGAACCCGACCTGCAGGCCCGCGACGCCGCCCCACGCCTGCTGCAGGTCACCGTCGCCGCGCAGCTTCTCCTCGGCCGTCGCGGGGGAGTGGTCCGTGACGACGACGTCGATGACGCCGTCGCGCAGCCCGTCCCACAGCGCCTCCCGGTTGCCCGCGTCGCGGATCGGCGGGCAGCACTTGTACGCCGGGGAGGCGTCGGGGACCGCGTCGGCGTCGAACGTCAGGTAGTGCGGGCACGTCTCGACCGTCACGGGCAGGCCCTCGGCGCGGGCGTCGGCCAGCAGGTCCAGCGCGCGGGCGCTCGACAGGTGCAGGACGTGCACGCGGCAGCCCGTCTCGCGGGCGCCGGCCACGACCCGCGCGATCGCCGCCGTCTCCGCCTCGTGCGGGCGCGACGCCACGAAGTCCCGGTACGCCCCGCCCGGGCGCACGGGGGCGTCGGCGAGCACCGCCGGGTCCTCGGCGTGCACGATCACGAGCCCGTCGAACGCGGCGACCGCACGCAGCGCCGCGTCGAAGCCGACCGGTCCCAGGGGCGGGAACTCGTCGACCCCCGACGGCGACAGGAAGCACTTGAACCCCATGACGCCGGCGTCCCACAGCGGGCGCAGGTCGTCGAGGTTGCCCGGCACGGCGCCGCCCCACAGGCCCACGTCCACCGAGAGCTGCCCCGTCGCCGCGCGACGCTTGGCGGCCAGGCCCCACGTGGTCGTCGTCGGCGGGATCGAGTTCAGCGGCATGTCGACCAGCGTCGTCACCCCGCCCAGCGCGGCCGCGCGCGTCGCGGACGCGAACCCCTCCCACGCCGTGCGCCCCGGCTCGTTGACGTGCACGTGCGTGTCCACGACGCCCGGCAGGACGTACGCGTGGTCGGGCGCGGCGAGGACGAAGCCGTCGACCGGGTCGTCGTACCCGGCGACCGCGGTGATCCGGCCGCCCGCGACGTGCAGCGTCGCAGGGCGCAGCGCCCCGTCGACGAGGACCTGCCGGCCGCGCACCGCGGCGACCAGGTCACCGGGCGCGGGGCTGCTGGGGACGTGGCGCGTCGGGATGATCGTCGTCATCGCCGCCGCCCTCAGACGAACCCGGGCACGGACGCCCACACGTGCGGCACCGGCGGGTCGCCCTCGCGTCCCACCGCCGCCTCGATGAGGCCGTAGGGGCGGTCCGCGGCGTAGAAGACCTCGTTCGGGTTCTCCAGGCCGAACGGCGCGAGGTCCACGAGGAAGTGGTGCTTGTTGGGGCACGACAGCCGCACCTCGGCGACGTCGTCGCACGCCTCCAGCACGGCCCTGCCCATCTCGAAGATGGTGTGCTGCAGCGCCAGGGAGTGCACCTGCGCGAACGTCGACAGCAGCAGGTCGCGCACGACCGGGTAGCGCGTCTCGAAGTCCACGTCCGGGTCCCGCCACCGCCACCACGCCGTCACCGACGTGGCCAGCACGCGGTCCGACGTCTCCGCGAGCGTCGTGTACGCGTCGCGCGGGAACCCCCAGAACTCCGATCCCGTCGTCTTCAGCACCGTCGCACCTGTGAACCCCGACACCACCTGCGCGTCGTCGCCGTCGACGAGCACGACCGTGCGGCGCGTCTCGCGGCCCGTGCGGACGAACGCGTGGTCGTGCGGCTCGCCGTCCACCGCGATGCGGTCCCACGCGTGCACGTCGGCCGCGAACCGCCCGCCCGTGACCTGCGCGAACCCGTCGACGAAGTGCCGGGCGAGGCGCAGCAGGAACCGCTCCGGCGACCCGATGCCGTACTTCTTGGCGTAGGCGTACACGGTGTTCTTCTGCGTGTCCGTCGCCACGACGTGCGCGTTGTCACCCGTCGTGTGGCACGCCGTGAAGTCCCCGCGCAGCTGCGTGGTCACCGTGAGGTCCTCGATCTCGTGCACGGGGGTGTCGCGCGTGACCCGCACCAGGCGCACCTCGGCCTTCCCGTACTGGTTGGCTCCCAGGACGACGTCTCCGACGGCCATGCGTCAGCTCCCTCGGTACGCGGTGTAGGCGAACGGGCTCAGCAGCAGCGCCAGGTGGTAGTGCTCCTGGTCGCCGTCGACGAGGACCTCCAGGTGGACCGCCGCGTGCACGGTCGGGACGCCGGCGGCGGCGAACCACGCGCCCGTCGCGAACCGCAGCGCGTAGGTCCCGGTGTGCAGGGCCGTCGTCCAGCGCAGGCGGCCGTCGTCGTCGGTGCGGCCCGTCTCCAGGACCGTGCCGTCCGGGCCGAGCAGGGACACGTCGACCCCGACCGCCGGGCGCCCCGCGGCGGCGTCGAGGACGTGCGTCGAGCAGGTCGTCATGCGACGGGCGCCGTGGCGTGCTCGGAGCCGGACTGGGCGACGGGCTGGACGACGGGCTGGACGACGGGCTCCGTGACGAGGCCCGCGAGCCGGAGCGCCGCGATCTCGCGGAGCTGCTGGGCGGTGACGGCCGCCTCGGTCGCGTCGTCGTGCGTGAGGCGCTGCTCGAGCAGCGCGAGGATCTCGGCGCTGCTGCGCCCCGCGGCCCGCACGAGGTACACGCGCCCGAACCGCTGCTCGTAGCGGGCGTTGCCGTCGGCCAGGCGGGCGGCGACGTCGGCATCGGTCGCGTCCACGCCCGCCTGCTCGCGCACCGACATCGCCGCCGTCGCGCCGGGTGTCGCGTGCCGCTCACCGATGCGGGGGTGGTCGGCCAGCGCCCGGTCGACGTCCGCGTCGTCCCAGGTCAGCGCCTGCTGGTCCGCGTGGGCACGCAGCGCGGCGACCGACGCGTAGGGGCGCCCGCCCGCGACCGCCGCGGCCCACGACGGCACGTCGGCGCACGTGCGCACGAGCGCCCACGCGTCCTCGCGCGGCAGTGCGTTGAAGTCCTCCAGCAGCATCGGTGTGTCCTCTCACCCGAGGCCGACCGTAGGCGCGGGATGTGTCACCGAGGGAAACGGTTGTTTCAGCAGCGTGAATACCCGCTCACCCACCCACCTCATGGCCGTGAGAGAGCGGTCCGGTCCGCCGCGCGAGGGCGGAGCGTGGGATCGGGAGTGCTGGACTGCTCTCTCGCCGGGGGTGGGGGTCAGGCGCGGCGGACGGTCAGGGTGCGGGCCAGGGAGAGGAGCGCTCGGTCGCGACCCGGCGCAGCGATCAGGCACACCCCGACCGGCAGCGCCGCGCGCCGCCCGGGTTCCGGATCGCCGACCAGACCCCCGCCCTCCCCCTCCCCACCCCCTGGGGCGTGAGAGAGCGATCCAGTCCTGCCCTCCCCACCCCCTGGGGCGTGAGAGAGCGATCCAGTCCCCCCGCCGTGCACCGGCAGGACCACCGCAGGCAGGCCGCCCAGGCCGGCGATGCAGGTCAGGCGCAGGTTGGCGGTGCGGACGGCGTCGAGGTCGGCGGGGTCGGGCCGCGGGGCGACGGACGGCGTGGCGGGCAGCACGAGGACGTCGTCGCCGACGAGGTCGAGGATCTGTGCGCGCAGCGCCTCGCGCGCCACTCCGGCGGCCGCACCCGCGGCGTCGTCGACGCGCGACGCGACGGCGAACCGGCCGGCGACGTCAGCGCCCAGCGCGCCGGGGTGCGCGCTCACCCACGCGCCGTGCGCGCGCCACGCCTCCCACGCCTGCCGGACCCGGAAGACCTCGGCCCACGCCGCGACGTCCACGTCGTCCCACGCGGCCGTCGCCGTCGCGCCGGCCGTCGCCGCGAACGCCGTGACGCGTGTCGCGACGTCGTCCTGCGCGTGCGCGAGCAGCGCGGGGCTCACGACGAGGCGCGGCGACCAGGGCCCGTCGTCGACGTCGGGCGGCAGCAGCACGTCGCCCACCGCCGCGAGCAGGGTGGCGTCGCGCGTCAGCCACCCGACGGTGTCGAACGACGGCGCGAGCGGGACCAGGCCCGTCGTCGGGACCGCGCCGTGCGTCGTGCGCACCCCGTACAGCCCCTGGTAGGACGCGGGGACGCGGATCGACCCTCCGGTGTCGGTGCCCAGGCCGATGTCGGCCTGCCCCAGCGCGACGGCCGCTCCCGAGCCCGACGACGAGCCCCCGGGCACCCGCCCGGGCGCCCGGGGGTTGGGGGGTGCGCCGGTGTGCGCGTTCGTCCCCGCGAGGGAGTACGCGAGCTCGTCGGTGCGCGCGACGCCGCGGACGTCGGCGCCCGCGGCGAGCAGACGGTCGACGGCGGCGGCGTGGGCCGTCTCGACGGGTGCGTCCGCGAGCCACGTCGGGTTGCCGGCGCCGACGCGCTGCCCGGCGACGGCGAACAGGTCCTTGACCGCGACCGTGCGGCCCGCCAGGGGCCCGGCGCCGGACCCGGGGACCAGCGGGGCACCCAGGACGCGCCACACGCTCGCGTCGAACGCGGGCGCGGGGGCGTGGACGTGGGCGGCGACGACGACCCAGCCGGCGGCACCGCGCTCCCAGAGCTGCGTCTGCTGGCCGCGGCCGCCGCCCACCGGCTCGGTCACGGCGACGACCAGCGCGTGGTCGTCGTCGACCGTGCGCACGTGCACCTCGACGAGGCGCCGCGCCGGCGCCCCGCCGCGCGCACCGCGGAACGCCGCGATCTCGTCGTGGCCGACCAGCAGGCCGGTCGCGTCGCCGCGCAGCGTCGCCGGGTCGGCGGCGAACAGGCGGTCGAGGGCGTCGACGTCGTCCGTGCCGAGCGCGCGCTCGTACGCGAGGAACGCGGCGATCAGGCCGGGGGGCGGGTCGGTCCTCATGCGCGCGGTCCGCCGTCCGGGCCGTCGGGAGCCTGCGGCGCGTCCGGTTCCTCGAAGTCCGCCAGCCGGATGCGCGCGTGCACGCCCGTCACCCGGTCGACCACCTGCGACACGTCGAAGTCCGTGGCCGCGGACAGGTAGGCGAGCGCGTGCGCGCGGTCCATGCCGAACCGCGCCTGCAGCAGGTCCAGCGCCGCGCGCACGCAGCGCCGCAGCGCCTCGTCGAGGTCGACGTCCAGGCCCGTCGGGACGAGGTGCTCGGCGGTGCGCACCAGCGGCCCGGTCAGCGTCCCGAGCTCCGCGATCGCGTCGAGGCGCGGGATCACGTCGAAGCGCAGCGTGACGCGCAGGGACGCCTCGAGGGCGGTCAGTGCGACCTCGCCGTCGCCCTGCGCGAAGTGCGGGTCACCCACGTAGGCGAGCGCGCCGTCGACCTGCACGGGCAGGTACAGCGTCGCGCCCGCCTGCAGCAGGTTGATGTCGAGGTTGCCGCCGTGCGCGCCCGGCGGCACCGAGTGGGGGCGCTCGTCGCCCGCGACCGCGACCCCCAGGATGCCGGGGAACGGTGCGAGGGGGAACGAGACCGTGCGCCCGCTGCCGGCCGCGCGGGGCATGACCGCGCGCGTGCCGCTCGCGTCCAGGCGGGCGACGATGCTGACGACGTCGACGTCACCCTCGGGCATCTCCCCGGGCAGCGCGCCGCGCCCGTGTCGGTTGGAGACGACGCCGTACGGGACGCGCGGCAGCGTCTCGACGACGGTGATCGCGAGGACGTCACCCGGGCGTGCGCCGCGCACCGCGATGGGTCCGGTGACGACGTGGGGGCCGTCGACGTCCGGGTCGCGGGGGTGGTCCGACGCGGCGAGGGCGACCGCGTCGGCGAGGACGTCGGTCAGGCCGTGCGCGCCGAAGAACGCGCGGGGGTCACGCCCCTGGTCCTCGAGCAGACCCTCGTGGCTGAGCGTGTCGACCGTGACCTGCGTGCCGGGGTCGACGGTCAGCACCGGGGCGTCGGCGGCGCAGGGCAGCCGGCCCCAGAGGACGTTCCCGGGCGTCGACGGCAGGTACGTGGCGGCGCGGACGGGGCCGGTGCCGGGGTCGAGCAGCAGGGGCGGGACGGGCATGGGCGGGACTGTAGAGGGCGCTGGTGTCGGCGATGTTGCGGGCCACCCGGCCCGGCCTGCGGGTGAGAACCGACAAACCCGGACATTGCCCCCCCGCGCACTGTCTATGCTCCGAGTGACGAAGGTCACGACGCGCCTGGGGGAGGTGCCGTGGGCAGCAGACCACCCGTGGCGGAGGGGACGCCCGTCGGCGTCGCGTCCGCGAGGACGTCGAGCCTGACGCCGACCGCCCGCGAGGTCCGTCCGGACCCGTCCGTCGTCCGCGACGCGCTGGTCCTCGGGTGCGCCGTCGCGCTCCTGTGCGTGGCCGGTGCCTGGATCCCGTCGCTGTGGCTCGACGAGGTCGCGACGGTCAGCGCCGTCGGTCGTTCCTGGCCCGAGATGGTCGCCCTGCTGGGCCACGTCGACGCCGTCCACGGCACCTACTACACGGGGATGCACCTGTGGGCCGACGTGTTCGGCACGTCGCCGCTGAGCCTGCGCACGCCCAGCGCGGTCGCGACGGGCGTCGCGGCCGCGGGCGTGGTCGTGCTCGGCAACGAGCTCGGCAGCCGGACGACCGGGATCCTGGCCGGCTGCGCGTTCGCCGTGCTGCCCGCCACGACCTGGATGGGGGTCGAGGCGCGGGGTCACGCGTTCGTCACCGCGACCACCACGTGGGCCGTCGTCGTCCTGGTCCGGGCACTGCGGGGCCGGGCGCCGTGGTGGGGCTACGCGGTCCTCCTCGGGCTGTCCGGCCTGCTGTTCGTGCAGTCCCTCGTCCTGCTCGCCGCGCACGGCGTGACCCTCCTGTGGGCGCGGACGGACCGGCGGCTGCTGCGCTCGTGGCTCGTCGCCGCCGCGGGGGCCCTCGCGATCGCGTCCCCGGCGGTGCTCGCCGGAGCCCGTCAGCGGTACCAGATCGGGTGGATCGACCGACCGGGCGTGGACTCCGCGCACGGGGTCCTGACCCGGCAGTGGTTCGACGGGTCCTGGTGGTTCCTCGGTGCGGTCGCGGTCCTCGTGGTCGTGGCGCTCGTGTCGCGCCGCGCACCCGGTCCGTGGCCTCCGCGCGCCGCGCTGGTCCACGTGGCGCTGCCGTGGGCCGTGGTCCCGACGCTCGTCGTGCTCGGCGTCTCCCTCGTCGCGACACCCCTGTGGGACCCGCGCTACCTGCGCTACTGCGCGCCGGCCGTCGCCCTGCTCATCGGTGTGGGCGTCGAGGCGCTGCGCCGCCGGTGGGCGCAGGTCGTCGCGCTCGTCGTGCTCTCGGCGATCGCCGCGCCCGTGTACGCCGCGCAGCGCGCCGAGTTCGCCAAGGACGACGCGGACCTGTCGGCCGTCGCGCGGCACGTCGCCGAACGCAGCGACGCCGGCGACGTCGTCGTGTTCGTCCCCGAGGACGACGCCCGGTCGCCGCGCCGGGCGCTCGAGGGGTACCCCCAGGACTTCACGGGCGTCGTCGACGTGGGCACCGGGCCGGACCGCACGGCCACCGACAGCCTCTGGGAGCGCGGGCGCCCCGTGGACGCGCTCGCGGACGAGCTCGCGTCCGCGCGACGGGTGTGGGTGCTGTCCACCGGCGACGCCCGGTCGCGGGACGCGCTGCGGTGGCTGGAGGAGAACGGGTTCGAGGGGGACGCCGTGTGGTCGGGCCCCACCACGCAGCTGCACCTGTTCACGGCGTCGGGGGACTGACGGGCCCGCGCCGCCCCGTCCGCGGGGCGGCGCCGAGCCGACCCCAGGTCCCGCCGTCCGCGAGGTCGTCCACAGATGCGGACGATGGTCGTCCCGCAGGTCCCCGTGTCCGCGAGAGTCGGCCCCGCGGGCGCTCCCGCGGCGCGGGCGACGGACGGAGGCACGGGTGCAGCGGCAACGCAGGGCGGTGGTGGTCGGGGTCGTCGGGGCCTGCGGCGGGGTCGGCGCCTCGACCCTCGCGGCCCTGGTCGCGCGACGGCTGTCGCGGACGACGTCGACCGCACTGGTCGACCTCGACCGCGGCGCGGGCGGCCTCGACGTCGTCGTCGGCATCGAGGAGGTCGACGGCGCGAGGTGGCCCGACCTGCGCGGCGCCGGCGGTGACGTGCGCGGCGCCGACGTCGTCGCGCTGCTGCCGCGCTGGGGTGCGTGCGCCGTGCTGTCCGCCGACCGCACACGCCCGGCCGCGGTCGACGCCGGTGTGCGGCTCGACGTGCTGCACGCGCTCGTCTGCGAGGTCGGGGCGCTGGTGCTCGACCTCGACCGCGGGACGGTCGTCGACGGTGACGCACCCCTGGCGGCGTGCGATGTCGTGGTCGTCGTCGCGCGCCCCGACCTGCGCAGCGTCGCCGGCGTGCTCGCGCTGCGGCCCCGCCTCGACGCCGCCGCGACGAGGTGCGGGCTGGTGGTCCAGGGCGGCGGGCCGGCCGCCCTGGGCGCGGCGGACGTCGCGACCGCGAGCGGGCTGGACGTGTGGCACGTCGCCCGCCGCGACCGGGCGTTGGCGGCCCGCGCCGAGCGCGTCGGGCCGGGGGGCAGAGGGCCCGCGGCGAGGACTGCGGACGCCGTCGTGCGCCGTCTGGGCGTGCCCGCATGAGCCGCGCGGTGGTGCCGGCAGGCACGTCGGCCGGTGTGTCGGCCGGCACCTCGGCCGGCAGGCCCCGCAGCGCGGCGCCCGCGCGGCGCGCCGTCCCGTCCGGGGTCGTCTCCCAGGTGCGGGAGGCGATGCACCGCCGGCCGGCCGGGGCGGGCGGGCTGACCGCGCTCGTCGACGCCGCGCTGCGCGACCACGGCACCCTGCTGGGACCCGTGCCGCTGGCCGAGACGGTGCGGGCCGTCGCCGACGAGCTGCTCGGCGCGGGTGACCTGCAGCAGTGGCTCGACGACCCGGCGGTCACGGACGTGCTGGTCAACGGGCCGCAGGACGTCTGGGTCGAGCGGGCCGGGGCGCTGACGCGCATCGACGTGGACCTCGGCACGCCCGCCGACGTCCGGGCGCTGGCCGTGCGCCTGGCCGCCGCGGCTGGCCGACGCCTCGACGACGCCGCGCCGACGGTCGACGCACGGCTGCCCGACGGGACCCGGCTGCACGCCGTCCTGCCGCCGCTCGCGGAGTCCTGCACGGTGCTCAGCCTCCGGGTCGTGCGACCCCGTGCGTTCACGCTCGCGGACCTCGTGGCCGCCGGAGCCGTCGCGCCGGCACTCGTCCCCGTGCTGCGCGGGCTCGTCGCGTCCCGCGCCAACCTGCTCGTGTCCGGTGCGACCGGCGCCGGCAAGACGACCCTCCTGGCGGCCCTGCTCTCGCTGGTCCCGCACGACGAGCGCATCGTGCTCGTCGAGGAGTCGGGCGAGCTGATGGCGGACCACCCGCACGTCGTCCGCCTGACGAGCCGACCACCGAACGTGGACGGCGCCGGCGGGGTCGACCTCGCCGACCTCGTCCGGCAGGCGCTGCGCATGCGTCCGGACCGGATCGTGCTGGGGGAGTGCCGCGGCGCGGAGGTCCGCGAGGTGCTCGCCGCGCTCAACACGGGCCACGAGGGCGGGTGCGCGACGCTGCACGCCAACACCGCGGCCGACGTGCCCGCGCGGCTCGAGGCGCTCGCCGCGCTCGCGGGCCTCGACCGTGCGGCCCTCGCCGCGCAGGCGGCCAGCGCCGTGGACGCCGTGCTGCACGTCCGCCGCGTCCGGCACGGCCACGACGCCGGTCGTCGCTACCTCGCCGAGGTCGCCGTCGTCGACCGCGCCGACGACGGTGGGCTGCGGGTCACCAGCGCCGTCGAGGTCGGCGAGGACGGTCGGTCGAGGACCGGAGCGGGGTGGGCGTGGCTCGCGGCGCGCGCCGGGGCGGGGGCGTGATGGTGCGCGGGGGCGTGGCGGCGTGCGGGGGAGTGGCGGCGTGCGCGGGCGTGGCGGCGCGCGGGGGCGTGACAGCGCGCGCGGGCGGGGCGGTGCGCGGGCGGGTGGTGCGCGTCGGTCACGCGCCCGGCCGGGACGGTGACGGCGGCCGGGCGTCGTGAGCGTCGTCGTCGGTGTGCTCGTGGCGCTCGGGGTGGTCGCGCTCGCCGGTCCCGCGCCGCGGCGGGCGGGCGGCCGTGCGAGGAGCGGGGGTCACACCGCGCTCGGTGGGGGACCTGCCGGGACCGGGGTTCCCGCGCGGCCCGCCGCGCGGGAAGGACGGGTGCGCCTGCGTCGGCGACGCGAGGCGGAGGGGCTGCAGACCGACCTCGCGAGCCTGCTGCACGCCGTCGCGGCCCAGCTGCGGGCCGGTGTGCCGCCGAGCACGGCGTGGGTGGAGGTCCTGGGGTCCGCCGTCCACGGTCAGGTGCCGGACGTCGACGCCCTGGCCGGGGTCGTGGGCGCGCGCGGTTCTCAGCGCACCCGGGTGCGGGCCGCCGTCGTCGGCGTCCGCGTCGCCACCGAGACGGGCGCACCCCTGGCGGACGTGCTCGAGGACCTGGCCGACGCCGTCGCGGCCGACGCCGAACAGGCAGGCGAGCTCGACGCCGCGCTCGCGGGGCCGCGGGCCACCGCCCGCGTGCTCACGCTGCTGCCCGTGCTCGGCCTGCTGGTCGGCACCGCGATGGGCGCGCAGCCCTGGCAGGTGCTCACGGACGGCGGGCTCGGGACCGGCCTCGCCGTCGCCGGGCTCGGGCTGGTCGCGGCCGGCCGGCTGTGGGTCGGTGTCCTCCTGCGCCGGGCCGGTGCGCCGTGAGCCCGGGGACCGTGGGCGTCGTCGTCGGCGTCTGCGTGCTGCTCGCCGGGCTGCCGTGGGCGACCTGGCGCGACCCCGCACGCTCACGGTCGTCCGGGCGCGGACGCGCCGGGGAGCCGGATGCCGAGGCGGCCCGCGGGCGGCGCCGGTGGCGCCGCGGCACCCGGCCCGTCGGGCTCGACCCGGCGTTCGTCCTCGACCTGTGCGCCGCGGCGCTGCGCGGTGGTACGCCGGTGCCCGCCGCGCTCGCGGTGACCGGGCGGCACCTCGGCGGGGACGAGGGCGAGGCGCTCCTGCGGGCCGGGACCGCCCTGGGGCTCGGCGCACCCTGGGACGCCGCGTGGGCCGGCGCGCCACCGTCGATCGCGGTGCTCGCGCACGCGTTGCGCGTCGGGTGGGACGCGGGGGCGTCACCTGGCCCCCAGCTGCGCGCCGCGGCGGCCCGGTTGCGGCGCGAGCGCCGGGCGCGCGCCCGCGCAGCCGCGGGCGCACTCGGGGTGCGGCTGACGCTGCCGCTCGGGCTGTGCTTCCTGCCGGCCTTCGTGCTGCTCGGGCTCGTGCCCGTGGTGCTGGGGCTCGCGGGCGACCTCCTGGGGGCGGGGCCGTGAGCACGGCGTGGTGGTCACCGGGAGGGGCCGAGCCGCGCGGGGCGGGGCGGCACAGCGCGATCTGATCCGTGCGTGCACCGTAGCGCCCGGCCGCCGCCCGGCGCGCAGGCACGACGCCGCTGACGCGCTCGTGGAGGCGGCGATCTCGGCCACGTCGGGGCTGCTGCAAACGGGTGCACTTGACACTCCCGGGCTATGCACCGCGAACGGGATGAGAGAGCCTCCACCGGGTTCAACATCTGGTGCTGGGGGGCGACCTTGAAGAGCGAACGATCGGCCAAGTGGCTGTCAGGCAGGACGTCGTGGGTGACTGCGATGGCTGTGCTGTTCGCCTTGGGGTGGAGCGTCGTACCTCCTCCGGCGGCTGCCCTGCCGAGCGTGCAACCGGCAGAGTTCCGCGCCGATGTCCCGGCGCCATCCCTGGGGTTGAGCGAGGAGGCATTTACCGACGGCGGTGTACGGGTCGCCGCCCGGACGGATCCGTCCTTCGGGGTGTACTCATGCCTTGAGGAGCCGACCGAGCCTTCGGAGGGGTGGCCGTACGACTTCGCCGTCGAAGTGCGGTCGTCCGAAGGCGACGTGCTCGTCAGCGCTGACTTGCCGGGTGTGGCCGACGTGCCCGAGTGCGCCGCGGCGCAGTGGACGCCTGGCACTGGCGTTCTTCAGCCTGGGGCCACGTATGAGGTGTTCGCACGAGCCGTGCACGCGGACGGTCAGGCGTACGGACCATGGAGCGAAGCTCTTTCGCTTCTCGTCGCTCCGGCTCCGGACGTGCCGACACCTTCAGGCCCTGCAGCAGACGGCTACGTGACAGATGCGAACGTCATGCTGAGCGCTCACCTTGAATCCAGCGTCCTGCCTTCTCGTGGCGTCTTCCGTGTGGAGAATCAATGGGGAAACCTCGTCGCCGAAGGGGTGGGCAGCGCGGCGAGTGAGGCCGGCGGCATCACCACGTTCACGTTCCCCGCGCCGGCCTCCGGCGGCGCGTTCGAGTACCGTTGGCAGGTTCTCGCGTGGGATGGCGTCTCTCAGTCGGACTGGACCGAGCTACGGACATTGTTGGTCGTCGCACCCCCGACCGCGCCCATCGCCCGTGCCGCCTTCAGTGCCCGACGTGGTGCCGAAGTGCACTGGTACGCCGCCCACTCCGCTGACCCGTACCCGGTGCTCGACTACACGGTCACCGCGTCCCCAGGCGGGCACTCCGTCACCGTGCCCGGGGATGCGAACAGCGCACTACTCGATCAGCTGCCCGCCGGGGAATACTCGATCACCGTCACCGCTCGCAACGACGCCGCCGTGAGCCAGCCCAGCCGACCGATCGCAGCTGCTGTCGCTCCGGCCGTCGCCGACCTTCCGCAGAACGTCGATGTCGCACTGCTGCCGGGCGAGACCACCGTCGAGCTCACGTGGGACCCCCCGCTGGACCCGGGCGACGCACCCATCGACCACTACAGCGTGATGGCCAGTCCCTACTACGCGCCGTTCGCGCCCGTCACGACGACGCTCCCGACCGCCACCATCGAGGACCTGACGTTCGGTGAGGACTACCGAGCGCTCATCCACGCGCACAGCGCACTCGGCGCGAGCGACCCGGCGAGCGTCGAGTTCCGACCCATCACCACGCCCGGACCCCCCAGCGGACTGCAGGCCCGCCTAGGTGACGGGGAGCTCACCGTGTCCTGGGAAGAGCCGACGGACCACGGAGGGTCCTGGCCCACCGGGTACGTCCTGACCGCACATCCCGGCGGGGCGACCCTCCTTGTCGAGGGCCAGACGAGCGCGACCTTCCCGGGGCTGCAGAACGGCACCAGCTACACGTTCACAGTGGCCGCACGCAACGCCGCCGGCGTCGGGGAGGCGTCCGAGCCGTCGCCTCCCAGGGCGCCCACGAGCAAGGACACCGACACCGACGCCGACGGTCTCAACGACATCCTCGAGGAGCAGATCGGTAGCAACATCGAGCTGCAGGACAGCGACTTCGACGGGCTTGGTGACGCCTACGAAGTCCTTCATCTGATCGGACACACGTCACCGACCAGTATCGACACCGACGGCGACGGCATCGACGACGGGGCCACGGACACCGACGCCGACGGGCTGACCAACGCGGAAGAGGCGACCGCCGGCACCGAGCCGTCGGATGACGACACCGATGTCGACGGCCTGTTCGACGGTGAGGAGAGCGGCTACCAGACGTCCGCTCTGCTCGAAGACACCGACGGCGACGGCATCGAGGACGGACGCGAGGTTCGTCTGGGCCTGAACCCCGCAGCGGCGGACTCCGACGACGACGGCGTCCTCGACGGCGACGTCGCCCTGGTCGCCACACTGGAATCGGATGCGGACGTCTCCGTCGCAGCGACCGGCACCGCCTCGGGCCTGGAGAACCTCACCGTCGCCACCGACCCTGTCAGCCCTTTCTCGAGCGCCATCTCCCCCGCGGTCACAGTGACATCTGGGGTCGGTGATGAGGAATCACCGGTCGCCACGGATGGTGGAACTCTCGCAGCCAGAAGCGCAATGAGCACCGCCTCCCTCGCGGGCAGCTCGAGCGTCGTGCTGGACGTGATCAATCTGCCGGTGCCGGTCGCCTACGCCGACGTCTCCGCCTTGGCGGCATTCCGTAAGAACCCGGGAAGCTCTACGTGGGAGCAAGCGGAGAACCAGATCGACCTCGCTCCTGGAGGCGGCACCGTCGTGGTGCACGCGCCTGAGCTCGGTGTGACCTACACCGTGGTGGATCTCGACGACTGGCGCACCAGGACGCAGACATGCGAATTCAGCAGTGCGGGCAGCGTCCTTCTCGATGTCGACATGGTTCTCGACGAGACGCCCAGCGTCCAGAGGGCGGACCCCACGGGCCAACGTTTCGACGCCGCCCTGGCCATGCTCTCCAACCTGCGGGCCGGGGATGACATCGCCGTCCACAACCTGGAGCTGGCCGAGAACTTCATCGACTTCGGATGGGGTGGCTACTGGCAGCTCGACGGCCTCCGACACCAGAACGCGGCACACCTCGGCGTGCCGGCCTACGGGCGTCCGATCGACCGAGCTCGGACAGCCATCGAGGCGCTCTCCACCTACGAGAGGCCGCTGCTGCAGTCCGCGCCCGATGTCGACCCGGACGATGAGGTAGCCGGGCTGGCCTACTGGGGGTTCGGCACGCCCCTGCGCACAGGAGAGTCCAATCCCTTCGACGGCGCGAATCTCGGCACCCCGCTGGGCTCATGCCGCAACCGCACGGTCGTGCTCATCACCGATGGCGAACTCGAAGCATCAGACACCCCCACCGGCGATGACGACATACTGAGCATCCTCGACCCCCAGCAACCACCCACGCACATCCTCGATGTCGGTGCCGGCGGCGACGGCGCAGATTGGCTCCGGGCCGTCGCACAGCGCACCGGCGGCACCTACACCCACATCCCCACCGATACCGATGTGCCCGACTGGGGCCGGGATCTGCAACAGCCGCGTCCCTCGGTGGACCCCAGTGACGCCACGACCGACACGGACTCCGACGGGGTCCCCGACTGGGTCGAGTTCAACGGGGTGCGCTCGAGTACGCCGCCTGCTGCAGGCTCAGGCGTCGACCGGCGGATCTTCTACAGCGACTGGAACGATCCGGACACGGACGGCGACGGCATCACCGACGGCGACGAGCTCGGAACTCCACTGCCCCGCGCGGCGGGCTCCCGCTACCCGCAGGTCACCTACGACGTGGTCTCCGACCCCCACAATCCCGACAGCGACAACGACGGCCTTGACGACCCTGACGAGTCCGAGCTGCTCTCCTGGCCGCTTCACCAGGACCGAGACGGAGACGGCCTGCTCGACGGTGACGAGATGCAGTGGGGTACCTTCCCCAACTTGCCCGACAGCGACATGGACGGCTGGACCGACAGCGAGGAAGCCGACCCGTCGAACTACGGACGACTCGATCCGGTGAACTACAACGAGAAGAAGTCCAGGACGTGGTGGCTGCACGACGCCCACCTCGGCTTCGCCTGCGGCGACACCGAGGTGTGCCGGCGGGACTCGGTCCCATGGCTCGTCGGCAACGTCACATCGGGTGCCCTCGTCTTTGGGGATGTTCGCGACATGGCGTGGGCCGTGAACGACGAAAACTACGCGTGGGCAGGTTTCATTGGCCTCACGCTCATCCCAGGGCCGGGTGACGCAGCAGGGGTAGCTGCCAAGTTCGCACGGATCATGCCTCGCCTCTCCAAGGCCGAACGGACCGCAGCGAGCTATAAGCTGTGGGCGCGAGCGAGCGAGAACGTCCCGGAGGCGATCGAGCTGCTTCGACACGTCGACCTAGATCTGTACGACAATCTCAAGTTATACGGGCTGGCAGACGCACGTATCGCCGAGCTGGTCGCCTTCAACAGCATCGACCACCTCAAGCGAATCTTCGACAGCCCGCAGTTGCTACGCCAGTCGCCCTTCGGTGCCAGCCGCCCGCCGCTGGTGTTTGTAGACCACGGCAAGAGCGCCGAACGGTGGTTGCGAAATCAGCTCGGCCTCCCCACTGACTGGAAGACAACCTGTCTCTTTATTCTCTGGGGGTGCCGATACCCCGATGGGCTGCAGAGTAGCCTTACCGGTGGATCCGGCCTTATCATGCACGAATCAAAGGAGGGCTTGGTAACGTATCGGGCTTTGAAGCAAATTGCGCGCGACGCCGCGTTGGTGGCTAGGCAGGAAAATGGGATCGATGGTGTCGTGTGGCACTTCTTCATGAGCGGCACCACTGGAATGATCGGGCCCTCCCAGGGGGTGCTGGAGGCATTGAGTCGCCACAACATTCCGTACTACATTCACATCACCGCATGACGTGGGAGATCGCGTGTACTTGGACCTGAGTAGAGAGCAGGCGTGGGACGTTGTGCGCCACATCGAGGCGCGCGCGCCCTACCGGCTGTGCCTGTTAGCCGAGGTGATGCGGGACACCGACGGCCCCCTGGACCAGATGGACGCGAGCCTGGAGAGCCTGGTCCCGATGTGGGAGTGGTTCACCACGCTTGCCATGGCTGGCTACCCCGACGTCCCCACCGACGTGCCGTCCTTGTACGAGCCGAGGATTGCCGCGCACGTACTCCCGGAGTACGCCGATCTCGCGCGCCGCCGCGCCCTCTTGTGCGAAGGGCTCATGCACTACATCGAGCTCGTGATCAAGGGAGTCGACCAGGGAGCACGGTGGGACCTGTGGCTGCAGAAGGGCCGCGTCCGCATGGCGCAACACCAGGAGCCGGTCGTCCGGCTCAGCAACGGCTCGTCGATCCGCTTGACGAACCTCGCGACCGGAATGGCCTATCAGTACGAGAAGGGCCAGGTCCAAGGCGCCCGCGACCCGCTGGCGCTACGCAACACCATCGCTGAGGACCTTCCCTCGTCCTGGTGGCGAGGTGGCCAGGACGAGGAGCCGTCGGTCCTGGTGCCCTACCTGTCCTACGCCGGCCAAACGCCCCCGGCGATCGTGACGTCGAGCCCGCTGGCGGCCCTGTTCGGCCCACCCACATCGACGCCCGCGGAACCGTTCGACGACATCGGGGTCGAGCTGCTGCTCGCGGTGGGACCTGCGGCCGGCCTGGACGACCCGCGGCACTTCGCCGCCCTGCCGCCCGACACGGTTGCCGCAGTCCTGACCGAGCTCGACCTCGCCCACGACGACGGCCAGCCCGTGCAACCCGGGCAGCTGCTCGAGGACGGGACGCAGGTGTTCGCCCCTGACGGGACCGCCATGGTCGAGACCATCGTGGCCGACGGTGCGTTGCGCGCCCTGACCGTCGAACCGGCCGGCGGCGGCACCGCAGCCACCTGGACCCGCATCGAGGACGGGCTGCGCCGCCTCGCCGACTCCCTGGGCGGTCACCTGGCCTCGGACTCCGAGGGCTGGCCCGAGCCGTAGGGGCGAATCCGGTTTCGGCCGCTCACCGCGCGCTGCCAGCGCGCGCCCAGAGTCAGTTCGTCTCTGATGAGGGCACGTCAGGAAACAGCCCAGGCGGTGGGGCGATGTAGGAGCGGCGAGGCGCCCGCGCTTGCACATGTTCTCCTCGCCGAGACCACGCAGGCGACCTGGTCGGCGGTCAGCGGGAAGCCGTGCTCGCGCAAGATGTCGACTGCCGTCTCATCGGCCGGTCGAGTCAGCCAGGTGTCGCGGGCGCCGGCGGCGAAGTGCTGGCCAAGCAGGCGGCGCTGACCTCGTCGGTCACGTAGGGCAGCGGGTTCCACCACCAGGTGGGTTCCTCGTTCGCGATCGCCCGCGGGTCGAGAACTCACACCCGGCCCGGTGAACCGCCCACAGCCCCCGGTGGTGCGCGCCTCGTCCACGGATCCGCCGGGTGCACCCCACGGCCCTCGCGTCGGCCGTGAGGCTCGTCCTGGGCGCCGCGGCGGTGCCCGGCCCGCACGACGCGGGTCAGGTCGACGGACGAAGGAGCAGGCGCATGGGACGGGTGACGAAGCACGGCACCGGGGGCGCCGCATGGCGCGCGGTGCTGCGGCGGGTGCGGGCAGCACAGGGGAGTGCGCGGGACGCGGGGATGGCCACCGCGGAGTACGCGATCGCGACCCTCGCGGCGGTCGGGTTCGCGGGCGTGCTGCTCGTGGTGCTCAAGGGGAACGAGGTGAAGGGCCTGCTCTCGGGGATCGTGCGGCAGGCGCTCGGCGGGTGAGCGGGCGGCGCCGCGGGCCTCAGGGCGTCGCCGGTCGGGATGCCGCCCCCGATCCGGCCGGTGCGCTCGCGGACCGCGGCGCCGTCACGGCCGAGCTCGCCGTGGGGATGGTGGCCGTGGCCGCGGTCCTCGCGGCGGTCCTCGCGACCGGGTCCGCCACGCTCGTCCGCCTCACGTGCCTGGACGCGGCACGCACGGCCGCGCGCGTCGCAGCACTCGGGGAGCCGGACGGCGAGGTGGTCGCCGCGGCGCGGCACGTCCTCGGTGCGCGCGGCGGTGACGTCCGGGTCACGCGTGACGACCGGTGGGTCACCGTCACGGTGAGCGCACCGTTCACCGCGTGGCCGGGTGCGGACGGGCTGCACGCCCGTGCCTCGGCGACCGGGTGGGCCGAGCCGTGAGGTGGCGGCGGGGCGGCTCGGGCGCGGCGTCGGGCCCCACGTCGGGCGAGCGGCCCGGTGCGTGGCCGGGCGCTCGGTCGGATGCTCGGTCGGACGCTCAGCTGGACGCTCAGCTGGAAGCTCAGTCGGACGTTCAGCTGGACGCTCGGTCGGACGCGGGGTCGGGTGCCGTGCTCGTGCTCGCGGTGGTCGCCGTCGCGCTGTCGCTGGTGCTCGCGGCGGGGCTGGTCGGCACCGCCCACGTGGCCGCTGCCCGCGCGGGCGCCGCCGCGGACCTCGCGGCGCTCGCGGGAGCGCAGCACACCGCCGACGGCGGCGCCGACCCGTGCGGGCAGGCGTCGGCGGCGGCTCGCCGGAACGGGGCGGCCGTCACGTCGTGCAGGCCGGGGCCTGCCGGCGTCGTGACGGTCCGCGTCCTGGTGACGTCCGCCGCGGGGCCAGCGCGGGACGTCGCCCGCGCCGGCCCACGCGGCGCCCCCGCCCCGCCCTCCACCCCGCCGTGAGAGGGCGATCCAGCACCGTCCCCCGGGGCTGGATCGCCCCCTCGGCAGCTGGGCGGAGTCAGGGGGTGGCGTGGGAGAGGACCGTGGTGAGCAGGCGCAACGCCGCTGCCTTGTCGAGGGGGTCGTTGCCGTTGCCGCACTTGGGGGACTGCACGCACGCGGGGCAACCGGTCGGGCACGGGCACGCGGCGATCGCGTCGCGGGTCGCGGTCAGCCATGTGGCGCCCAGCTCGAAGCCACGTTCGGCGAAGCCCGCGCCGCCCGGGTGGCCGTCGTGCACGAAGACCGTGGCATGACCGGTGTCGGGGTGGACGAGCGTCGACAGCCCGCCCAGGTCCCACCGGTCGCACGTCGCGAGCAGCGGCAGCAGACCGATGGACGCGTGCTCGGCGGCGTGCAGCGCACCCGGCGCCACCTCGAGGGTCACGCCCGCCGCGGCCAGCACCTCGGGCGGGGCGGTCCACCAGACCGCGGTCGTGCGCAGCGTGCGCGCCGGCAGGTCGAGGTCGTGGGTGGACAGCACCTGCAGGTCGGGGATGCGTCGGCGCTGGTAGCCGACGACCTGCGTCGTGACGTCCACCTGCCCGTAGCACCACGTGACCGGGCCCCACGCGACCTCGTGCTCGACGTCGACGACCGTCGTCGAGGTCACCCAGGTCGCCCACGTGCCGTGGTCCACGTCGCGGCGCGTCGCCAGCGCCACACCGTCGGCGAGGTGCAGCTCGTCGACGACGAACGTCGCCCCGAGGTGCACGTACACCGCACCGGGATGCACGGTCGCGTCGGCTGACGCGGCGTCGACCGTGCCCAGCAACCGTCCCGTCGTGCTCTCGACGACGCGCACGGGGTCCCCGCCCGCGCCACGCAGGTCCGTCATGCGGCTCGCCGGCTCGGCGTGCGTCCAGTACCAGCCCGACGTGCGTCGACGCAGGATGCCGCGCTCGGTGAGCTCGGCCAGCAGCGCGGGCGCGCGCGGACCGAACAGGTCGAGCTCCTCGGCCCGCAGGGGCCGCTCGGCGGCGGCCGCGCACAGGTGCGGTGCCAGGACGTACGGGTTGCCGGGGTCGAAGACGGTCGCCTCGACGGGGGCGTCGAGCGCCGCCTCGGGGTGGTGCACGAGGTAGGTGTCCAGGGGGTCCTCGCGCGCGACGAGCACGACGAGCCCGTCGGCGCCGGCGCGTCCCGCACGGCCGGCCTGCTGCCACAGCGACACGCGCGTCCCCGGCCAGCCCGCGATGAGCACGGCGTCCAGCCCGGAGATGTCGACGCCCAGCTCGAGGGCGTTGGTGGTGGCCAGCGCGCGCAGGTGCCCGGCGCGGATCGCGCGCTCGAGGGCGCGGCGCTCCTCCGGCAGGTACCCGCCGCGGTACGACGACACGAGCGACGGCAGCGTCGGGTCGACCGCCGCGAGGTGGTCACGGGTCGCGGCGGCCACGGACTCCGCGCCGCGGCGAGACCGCGTGAACGCCAGCACCCGCGCACCGGCGGCGACCAGATCGGCGAGCAGGTCCGCGACCTCGGCGGTCGCGGTGCGCCGCGGCCGGTCGCGGGGCACGGCGACCAGCCGCTCACCGGTCCCGAGCGGTCCCGAACCCTCGCGTGCCGTGCCGTCGGAAGCCGTCGCGGCAGCCGGCCCGTCGTCCGCGGGGGTGCCCGGCGGGGAGGCGGTGCGCCCGCCGACGGCCGGCTCGCCGAACCCCGCGGCCTCGCCCGGGGGCGGCTCGTCGGGCGACGGCTCCTCCGCCGGGCCGCCGGCCCCCGGGTCACCCGCCGGCACGGTGATGACCGTCGCCCACGGGTCCTCGGCCGGCAGCAGCGCGGCCCACGGGCCGTCGCCCCCGGGCAGCTCGGGGGGCTGCCACAGCACGACGGTCTTGCGCCCGGCCGGGGAGGTGTCCGTGGTCACCGCGTGCACGTCCCGGGGGTCGACGCCCAGCAGCCGCCCGGCGCTGACGGCCGGGTCCGACGTCGTCGCCGACGCGAGCACGACGACGGGCGACGCGCCGTAGGCCGCCGCGAGCCTGCGCAGCCGCCGCAGCACGAGCGCGACGTGCGCACCGAACACGCCGCGGAACGCGTGGCACTCGTCCACGACGACGTACGCCAGCGACGCGAGCAGCCGCGCCCACGACGCGTGCGCCGGCAGGAGCGCGAAGTGCAGGAAGTCCGGGTTGGTCAGGACGACGTCGGCGTACTCCCGCACCCAGCGCCGCTCGTCGCGGGAGGTGTCCCCGTCGCAGGTCGCGACCCGCACGTCGCGGGTGCCTGCCGCGACGAGCAGCCGCTCCAGCGCGGCGAGCTGGTCGGCGGCGAGGGCCTTGGTCGGGCTGAGGTAGAGCACGGTGGGGCGGCGCGTGGCGGACTCGATGCGGCCCGGGTCCAGCAGCGCACCCGCGGCGGCGCGTCGCACGGCCGACAGCGCCGGCAGCCAGAACGCGAGCGACTTGCCGGACCCCGTCGACGTGGCGAGGACGGTGTGCCGGCCCGACCACGCCGCGTCGGCGGCGTCGACCTGGTGCGCCCACGGCCGCTCGACACCCAGTGCCCGATACCCGCGCACGAGGTCCTCGTCGGCCCACGCGGGCCAGTCCGCGCGGACGCCCTCGCGCGCCGGCAGGTGCCGCACGTGGGTCGCCCGGTCGGCTCGCCGGCCACCGGCGAGCAGCACGTCGAGCAGCTCGCCGGGACCCACCCGTCGATCCTCCCACCACCCATCGTCTCGCCCGACGAGCGGAACCTGGCTCACCGATGGGGTGCGATTCCCGTGAGTGAGGTTCCGCTCGGCCGGGGGGCGGCGAGGGCTGGATCGCTCTCGCGGCAGTCGGGGTGTGCTGGATTGCTCTCTCGCGGCCTTGGGTGGGTGGGGACGGTGGGGGAGGATCGGGGGGTGGTGGTCATCGACCTGAACGCGGACCTCGGTGAGGGTGACGGGCCGTGGCGGCTCGAGCCGCCCGCGGACGACGCGCTGCTCGACCTCGTGACCAGCGCCAACGTCGCCGCCGGGTACCACGGCGGGGACGCCGTGACGATGGCCGCGACGTGCGCCGGGGCGCTCGCTCGCGGTGTCGCGATCGGCGCCCACCCGTCGTACGACGACCGCGAGGGCTTCGGCCGTCGTCCGGTGGACGTCGCGGCCGACGTCCTGCGCGCGCAGGTCGCCCACCAGGTGGGCGGCCTGATCGCGGTCGCGCGGTCGGTCGGGGCGCGCGTCACGCACGTCAAGCCGCACGGGGCGCTCTACCACGCGGCCGCGCACGACGAGGCGCACGCGGGAGCGGTCGTCGAGGCGGTCCTCTCCGTCGACCCGACGCTCGCGGTGCTGGGCATGCCGGGGTCGCGCGTCCTCGCGCTCGCGGCCGACGCGGGCCTGCGCACGGTCGTCGAGGCGTTCGTCGACCGCGGGTACCGCGCCGACGGTTCGCTCGTGCCCCGCACGGAACCCGGTGCGCTGGTGACCGACCCGGCGGTGGCGGCCGAGCGTGCCGTGCGGCTCGCGGTCGACGGCGTGGTCGTCGCGGTCGACGGCACGCCGGTGCACCTGCGCCCCGACTCGCTGTGCGTCCACTCCGACACCCCCGGTGCCGCCGCGCTCGCCGTGGCGGTCCGGCACGCGCTGCAAGCGGCCGGGGTCGTCGTGCGCCCCTTCGGCCCGGTCGCTGCGGCGGGTCCGGCCGGGGCATGAGCCCGGGCGACCCCGGCTCGGTGCGCGTCGTGCGCTACGGCGGCGACGCGGTGCTCGTCGAGCTCCCGGGATCGGGGGCCGTGCGCGCGCTCGACTCCCGGCTGCGTGCCCTGGCCGTGCCGGGGGTCGTCGACGTCGTGCCGGCCGCACGCACCGTGCTGGTGCGGGGGGACGCCCGCACGCGCGACGCGTGGGCGGCGACGGTGGCCGACGCCGCCCGGCAGGCGGGGGCCGGTGACGGGTCCGTCGCCGACGTCCGCACGATCGACGTGCGCGTGGTCTACGACGGCGAGGACCTCGACGACGTCGCGGCGCTGACGGGCACGAGCGTGGACGAGGTCGTCGCGCGGCACCTCGCCGGCGGGCCGGGTGGCTACCGCGTCGCGTTCGGCGGGTTCATGCCGGGGTTCGCGTACGTCGTCGGGCTGGACCCGCGGCTGCAGGTGCCGCGCCTCGACAGCCCGCGGACGCGCGTCCCGGCCGGGTCGGTCGCGGTGGCGGGCGAGTTCACGGCCGTGTACCCGACGGCGACGCCGGGCGGGTGGCGGCTGCTCGGCCGCACCGACCTGGCGATGTTCGACGTCGCGCGCGGGACCGCCGGTGCGGCGCTGCTCGCGCCGGGTGACGCCGTGCGGTTCGTCCGGGCGGCCGCCGCACCCGTGCAGGGCGCGCCGACGCCCGCGCGTCCTGCCGCCGACGCAGCGGCCGTCCGCGAGGAGAGCCCGGAGGAGCGCGCGTCGCCGACGCACGAGGACGGGTCCCCGACCCGGGTGGACCGTGCACCCGAGGCTGCACCGCCCGCACCGCTGCCGTCAGCCCTGACGGTCGTCGCGCCGGGCCCGCTCACGCTCGTCGAGGACCTCGGACGGGCCGGCCTGGCGGCGGTGGGCGTGCCGCGGTCCGGTGCGGCGGACCCGACGGCGCTCGCCCGCGCGAACCGGCTCGTCGGCAACCGCCGCGACGCCGCCGGGCTCGAGGTGCTGCTCGGCGGACTGGTCGCCACGTTCGGTGCGACGACGGCGTTCGCGCTGGTCGGCGCGGTCGTCGACGCGGACCTCGACGGCACGCCGGTGCCCGTCGGTGCGGCGGTGCGGGCACCCGCGGGCGCGACGCTCACGCTCGGCGCCCCGGCGCGCGGCCTGCGGACCTGGCTCGCGGTGCGCGGCGGGCTCGACGTGCCGCGCGTCCTGGGGTCGCGCTCGCGGGACGTCCTGTCGGGGCTCGGTCCACCGCCCGTGCGCGCCGGCGACGTGCTCGCGTACGGGACGGCGTTCGACGGCCTGCCCGCGCTCCCGGTCGACCTCACCCCCGACCCGACCGCGACGGCCGATGCCGGCCCCGTGGTCCTGCTGCCGGCCGTCCCCGGGCCGCGCCTCGACCACCTCGACGACGCGGGCCGGGCCCGCCTGTGGCGGCAGGTGTGGACGGTGACGGCCGACAGCAACCGCGTCGCGGTGCGCCTCGACGGCTCGCCGCTGTCGCGGGCGGGGGCCGGCGAGCTCGCGTCGGAGGGCGTGGTCCTCGGTGCGGTGCAGGTGCCGCACGACGGGCTGCCGGTGCTCTTCGGGCCCGACCACCCGGTGACGGGCGGCTACCCGGTCGTCGCGGTGCTGACGCCCGTCGGGGTCGCCCGCGCCGCGCAGCTGCGCCCGGGCGACCGCGCCCGCCTGACCCCGCCCTGACCCCGCCTGACCCCGGCCGGAACCGGCCGCAGATCACCCGCCGTGCGGGACGTAGGTCCCGCACCCGGTACCCCGGTTCACGACGCGCCGAGCAACATGTGGTGCGACACGCGTGTCATGCCACCACATCTAGTGGTGGGGAGGGTCGACTGGGTGTTCTGCTCGAGCCGTCATCCCGTCGTGGAGGAGAACCCCGCATGTCCCAGCCCACCGCCCCGCACCGACCGATGGTCGACGTCGTCTCGTCGATCGACGAGTACCTCGACCGCAGCGACTGGCGCGTGAACGCCAACGCCAACCAGGGGTACTCGCTCGGCGGGCTGATCCTCAACACGTCGGGCAAGGTCATCGCCAACTACTGGCTGAGCAAGGTGTACCCGCCGGCGGTGGGGGAGGCGCACCGCGACGGGTCGCTGCACATCCACGACCTCGACATGCTGTCCGGCTACTGCGCCGGCTGGTCGCTGCGCACGCTGCTGCAGGAGGGCCTCAACGGTGTCCCCGGCAAGGTCGAGGCGCGCCCGCCGCGCCACTTCAGCGCCGCGATCGGGCAGATCGTGAACTTCCTCGGCACGATGCAGAACGAGTGGGCGGGCGCGCAGGCGTTCAGCAGCTTCGACACGTTCATGGCGCCGTACGTGCGGTTGGACGACCTGTCGTACACCGAGGTCCGGCAGGGCATCCAGGAGCTGATCTACAACCTCAACGTCCCGTCGCGGTGGGGCACGCAGACGCCGTTCACCAACCTGACGTTCGACTGGACGTGCCCGGCGGACCTCGCGGACCAGACGCCGTTCGTCGCCGACGAGCCGTGCGACTTCACGTACGGCGACCTGCAGGTCGAGATGGACATGATCAACCGGGCGTACATGGAGATCATGACCGAGGGCGACGCGTCGGGCCGCGTGTTCACGTTCCCCATCCCGACGTACAACATCACCAAGGACTTCCCGTGGGAGTCGGAGAACGCGCAGCGGCTGTGGGCGATGACCGCCAAGTACGGCCTGCCGTACTTCCAGAACTTCATCAACTCCGACATGGAGCCGGGCGACGTGCGGTCGATGTGCTGCCGCCTGCAGCTGGACCTGCGTGAGCTGCTCAAGCGCGGCAACGGCCTGTTCGGCTCGGGCGAGCAGACCGGCTCCATCGGGGTCGTCACCATCAACTGCGCCCGCCTGGGCTTCCTGCACCCCGGCGACGAGGACGGCCTCCTGGCCGACCTCGACCGCCTGATCGACCTGGCGCGCACGTCCCTGGAGCTCAAGCGCACGACCGTGCAGCGCCTCATGGACGACGGCCTGTTCCCGTACTCGCGCCGGTACCTCGGCTCGCTGGGCAGCCACTTCTCGACGATCGGCGTCAACGGGCTGAACGAGATGGTCCGCAACTTCAGCGGGGGCCGCGAGGACATCACGGACGAGCGCGGTCACGCGATGGCGCTGCGCGTCCTCGACCACGTCCGGGCCCGGATGGTCGAGGCCCAGGAGTCGACGGGCAACCTCTACAACCTCGAGGCGACGCCCGCGGAGGGCACGACGTACCGGTTCGCCAAGGAGGACCGCAAGCGGTACCCGGCGATCCTGCAGGCGGGCACGTTCGAGCACCCGTACTACACCAACTCCTCGCAGCTGCCGGTGGGCTTCACCGACGACCCGTTCGAGGCGCTCGAGCGCCAGGACGAGCTGCAGACCCGGTACACGGGCGGCACGGTCCTGCACCTGTACATGTCGGAGCGCATCTCGACCCCGGAGGCGTGCCGCGAGCTGGTGCGGCGCGCGCTGACCCGGTTCCGCCTGCCGTACCTGACGGTCACGCCGACGTTCTCGATCTGCCCGGCGCACGGGTACCTGTCCGGGGAGCACCCGGTGTGCCCGACGTGCGAGGAGGACGGCGTCGTCACGACCTGCGAGGTGTGGACGCGCGTCATGGGGTACCACCGGCCGGTCAGCTCGTTCAACATCGGCAAGCAGGGTGAGCACGAGGAGCGGGTGCCGTTCCTCGAGCCTGCGGGCGTGCCGTCGTGACGGCCGCGTCGACGGGGGCGTGGGAGGGCCGGGCGACGTCCCTGCAGATCGCGGGCCTGACGCCGCTGTCCACCGTCGACTGGCCCGGCCGGCTGGTCGCCACCGCGTTCCTGCAGGGGTGCCCGTGGCGGTGCACGTACTGCCACAACAGCGCGATCCTCGACCCGACCGTCCCGGGCGTCGTGGCCTGGTCGGACGTCATGGGCCTGCTGCGCCGGCGGCGCGGCCTGCTCGACGGGCTCGTGCTGTCCGGCGGGGAGCCGACGCGCCAGGCCGGGGTCGTGGCCGCGGCGCGCGAGGCCAAGGAGGCCGGCTTCCTCGTGGGCCTGCACACCGCGGGCGCGTACCCGGCGCGCCTGCCGGGCCTGCTGCGTCACGTCGACTGGGTGGGGCTGGACATCAAGGCCCCCGCCCACCTGTACCGCGCGATCACCCGCACGGGGGACGGGGCGACCGCCGCGGGCAAGGCGTTCGCGGCGCTGCGGATCGTCCTGGACAGCGGGGTCGACGTGCAGGTCCGGACGACCGTCGACCCGACGGTGCTGACCGACGCCGACGTCGCGGAGCTCACCGCGGCACTGGCCGACATGGGGGTGCGGGACCACGTGCTGCAGCAGGTGCGGCCCGACGGCGCGACCGACGAGTACGCGCAGGCGCTCGCGGGGGTCCCGCGCGAGCGCCTGCACCGGGGGTGAGGGTCACTCCAGCGTGAGGGGCCACGGCCCGTGGACGAGCCGCACGTCGGTGCGGTCGCCCTCGGGTCCGTCCGTCCCTGCCGGTGTGGTGAGGAACAGCTCCATCGCCACCCACACCTCGTACTCACCGGGGGGCAGCGGGTCCCCGTCGGAGGTGCTCACGTGCTCGCCGACGCCGAGCGTCGTGCAGTCGTGCAGCGCGGTCCACGCGTCGAAGCCGATCGACGTGCCGGGCGACATGGTCGCGTCGAGCCCGAGGTCGTCCGAGGCACCCGGGACCCCGACGACCCGCCCGTCGCGCGTGAGCAGCACGTCGGGGTGGCCCGTCCACCCGGCGACGGCGGCGGTGCCCTCGTTGGTCGCGGTCACGGTGAACCGCAGGTCCGCACCTGCCGCGGCGACGGGCGGCACGTCGGCGTCGAGGGTGACGGCGAACGGGTTCGCCTCCGGTCCGGCGATCGCGGCGAGCTCGGCCGCGTCCCCGCCGCACTCGTCGGGGAGCGGCGCGTCCACGCCCTCGTCCTCGGTGACCGTCACCGGCCACGTCCGCGACACCACGGTCGAGGCGTTGCGCCCGTCGGGCGCCCGCCAGTCGACCGTCTGCGCGACCACGAGGTCGTACTCCCCGGCGGGGACCCGCGGGTCCCCGCCGCCGTCGGGGTACTGCGCGCAGGAGACGATGCCCGTGCCGAAGGACCAGACGGACGTGCCCGGTGCGGGGGGATCCTGACGCAGCTCCGGCTCGTGCACCACGACCGGGGCGGCGTCGTCCTCCACGCCGACCACGACGCCGTCCCGCAGGAGCGAGACCTCGGTCCCCGCCTGGTGCACCTCGGCGACGGCCCCGGGGTCGGCGCTCACCGACGTGGTGACGAGAGCGACGCGGTCGGCGCCGATCGTGGCGCGCGCGTTCTCGATCGTCACGGACAGCGGTCCCGCGTCGTCGGCGCCCTCGGTGCCGGTCACGGACGCACCGCACCGCGTGAACTGCGCGGGCCAGTCGCCCTGCGCCACGGCGGGCCCACGTCCCGACCCCCCGAGCGCCCAGGGCACGGCCAGCGCCACGGCGGCGACGCCCGTCAGGGCCACCGCACCGCGCGCGGCCGCTCGGGTGCGCCGCGAACGGCGGACCCGGGTGCGGACGAGGCCGAGCGGCACCTCGTAGGTCGCACCCGCCCGCTCGGCGTCGTCCAGCGCGTCGTCCAGAGGGTGGCGGTCCGTGCTCATCGTGCCTCCCGGGCGTGGACGACGACGTGCTCGCCGTCGTCGGGCAGCGGCCCCAGCCGGGTCGCGAGCTTGGCGGACGCTGTCGACAGGTACCGCTTGACGGTGCCGACGGCCAGGCCCATGCGGTCCGCGACGTCCGGCACGGTGAGGTCCTCGACGTGCCGCAGCACCACCGCGACCCGCTCCTGCGGCGCGAGCGTCGCCAGGGCGTCCTGCACCGCCGCACCCGTCGTGACGGCCGCCGCCGGGTCGCGGGCGGCCTCGTCCCCGGGGACGTGCAGCAGGTGCCGCACCGTGGCCCACCGCTGCCGCCGACGCAGCGCGTCGAGGTGCCCGCGCAGGATCGCCGCACGGACGTACGCCTCGGCGTGGCCGACGTCGGTGCCGGCCCGCAGCCGGGCGAACGTGCGGACCAGCGCGTCCTGCACCAGGTCCTCGGACGTCCGCGGGTCGCCGCACAGCAGGTACGCGTACCCGAACAGCGCGCGACCCCGCTCGCGCGCGAGCACGCCCAGCACGTCGTCGTCCGCGGCCTCGCGCACGCCTCACCTCCCCGGACCGCCGGGCTCGTCCCGGCGGTGACGGGCGGGACCCGTCACGAGCCAGGACGCGCGACGCCCGGGAAACGTTGTACCCGACGCCGCGTCGGGTGCGCGGTCGCCGGGCGGGTGGTCGGGCAGGTCGTGCGCGGGTGGACCGGTCGTGGGTGGCCCGGTCGAGGGTCGGTCAGGACGTCGGCGTCAGGACGTACACGACCGACGGCTCGGCGTCGGGCGTCTGCGACGCCACGACCCGGACGAGCCAGCCCGGCACCGCCACGCCGGACACCCACGGCGCGGAGCCCACGGGGCCGGTCGCCGACGGCGGCCCGGGCAGGCCCGCCCCCGTGCTGTCGACGTACAGCGCCACCCGGGACAGGAGATCGGCCGCGAGCCGCGCACGGTCGTCCCCGAGCGTCACGACCTCGGCGGCCCAGCCGTCACCATGGCGGTGCGCCGCGACCACCCGACCGTCGACGAGCGGCACGGTGCGGGGGAAGCCGTCGGGCAGGTCGGTGGCCGTCGGCACGTCGGACGCGACGGTCAGGGCCCACGGTCCGGCCGAGCCGCGGGCGGCACCCAGCGAGTCGACCGTGGTCACCCACACGTCGTACTCGCCGAGCGGGAGCCCGCCCGAGCCGTCGCACGCCACGAGGTCCAGCGGCACGCGCTGCGCCACGTCGATCGTGCCCTGCTCGTCCGGGAGCGTGTCCCACCACACGTCGCCCTCGGGCTCGAGCCCGTACACGGCCCGGGGGTCCGTGCCGGCCCACGGCTCCGCCAGACCGACCTCGTGCCGCAGGACGTTCGGGACGGACGTGATCGTCGTGTCGAGCCGGTACTGGGCGCTCCCCAGGACGACGTCGTCCTGGGAGACCAGGAGCCGCAGCCGCGAGGGGTCGGTCATGCCGACCGGCAGCTGGGAGACCGCGACCTGCAGGTCGGCGACGCCGCCCTGCCACGTGCCCAGACCGATGCCGGCACGCGCCGCGTCGACGCCCGAGGTGCCGTTGGCCGCCACGTACCCGAGCTCGACGCTCAGCACGTCCGACGGGCCCGTCGGCAGCGTCGCCACCGACGACCGGCAGGTGCCGGGAGCGGCGTCGGGGTCCGCCGCGGGGCTGATCTCCTGCGTCGTCAGGTACGGCCCGGCGAGGGCCACCGCGCCGACCGCGCTCGCGGCCACCCCGGCCGTCCCGGCGCCGCGCACGGCCCGCCGCCGTCGGACGCGGGCAGCGAGCCGCTGCACCGTCAGGGTCGTCGCGCCGTCGTCGGGGTCGCCGAACGCGGTCGTGTCCCCCGCGGCGTCGGCCACGTCGCGCAGCGCGAGGTGCAGGCGTGTGCTCATCGTGAACTCCGGAGGGTGACGAGGACGTCCTCGGTGTGGGCCGCGGGCTCGTCGGCGTCGTCGTCGAGCGAGCCCAGGCGGGTCTCGAGCGTGCGGGTGGCGTCGGACAGGTACCGCTTGACGGTGCCGACGGACAGGGACAGCGCGTCGGCGACCTGCGCCACCGTCATGTCCTCGAAGTGGCGCAGGACGATGCACGCGCGCTCGCGGGGCGGCAGGAGCGCGAGCGCCTGCTGCACGGCCAGCCGCGTGGTCACGACGGGCTCGGGGCCCGCGTGGGGCCCGTCGGGCGGCGACGGCTCGGGCACGGCGGCGAGGTGCCGGATCGTCGCCCAGTGGCGCCGACGACGGAAGCCGTCGACGTACGTCGTGAGGATCGCGCGCCGCACGTACGCCTCCGCGGACGCGACCTCCCGCGTGCCGCGACCGCGCGTGAACGTCCGGACCAGCGCGTCCTGGACGAGGTCCTCGGCCTCGCGCGTGTCACCCGTCAGCAGGTACGCGTAGCCCACGAGCGCGCGGCCGCGGGTGCGGACGAGCTCGTCCAGCGCGTCCTGCCAAGGGGTCACGGTGCTCCTGTCGTCGGTCCGGGGCGGGGCGCGGCGCGTGCCCCTCCACCCATGGTGACGAACGACGGGCCCGAAAGGTTGGGTCCGTCACCCGATCGTGACCGGGCAGGGGGTGAGGTTCCCGAGCACGCGTGGCGCGCACGTCCGCGCCGCCGGACGGGCACGGCGCGCAGAACCTCGCCCCCTCGGTACACCTCCCGGTGCGGACGGGGTGCTTCAATGCAGACAGATGACCGTGATGCCGACGGGGCGAACGAGGGAGAACGGCGATGGACGTGCAGGTCACCACCGAGGACGTCGGTGTGCGCACGGTCCTGCACGTCTCGGGTGAGATCGACGTCGCGTCCGCGGACCGGCTGCGTGAACGCACCACGCTGCTCGTCGCCCAGGGCCGCACGGATCTCGTCGTCGACCTCACCGGCGTGACGTTCCTGGACTCCACCGGGCTGGGCCTGCTGGTCGGCACCCTCAAGCGCGTGCGCACCCTCGGCGGCGACCTGGTCCTCGTCGTGGACTCCGAGCGCCTGCTCAAGGTCTTCCGCATCACGGGTCTGACGCAGGTCTTCGACATCCGCGAGACGGTGGCCGACGCGCTCGGTTCGTAGCGCGTCCGCACCGCGTCCGCACCGTGAGGTGCGTCGCTCGGTGTCCGAGTTGTGGCGGCGTGCGACCTGCGTCACACCCGCCGCTAGACTCACCGCGTCCGTCGGCAACGGGGCTGGACGGCGGGGTGCGCTCAGGGGGTCGCACCGGCGTGTCGAGGAGGACGTATGCAGCTCGGTGCCACGAGCATCACGATCGTCGCGGCGATCGCCGTGATCGGCCTGGCGGCCCTCGTGGTCGCCGCAGTGCTCCGTCGTCAGGTGCTGGCCGCCGGCGAGGGCACGGCGTCGATGCAGGAGATCGCCCTGGCGGTGCAGGAGGGCGCCTCGGCGTTCCTCAGCCGCCAGTTCCGCACGCTCGCCCTGTTCGCCGTCGTCGTCTGCGCGCTGCTGTTCCTGCTGCCGGGCGACAGCGGCGTGAAGATCGGTCGGTCGGTCTTCTTCCTCGTCGGTGCCGGGTTCTCGGCGGCCATCGGCTACCTGGGCATGTGGCTCGCCACGCGCGCCAACGTGCGCGTGGCCGCGGCCGCCTCAGGACCCGACGGCCGCGCGGAGGGCGCGCGGATCGCGTTCCGCACCGGGGGCGTCGTCGGCATGGCCGTCGTCGGCCTCGGCCTGCTGGGCGCCGCGCTCGTCGTGCTCGTCTACCGCGGCGAGGCGCCGGCGGTGCTCGAGGGCTTCGGCTTCGGTGCCGCGCTGCTCGCGATGTTCATGCGGGTCGGCGGCGGCATCTTCACCAAGGCCGCCGACGTGGGTGCGGACCTGGTCGGCAAGGTCGAGCAGGGCATCCCCGAGGACGACCCGCGCAACGCCGCCACCATCGCGGACAACGTCGGCGACAACGTGGGCGACTGCGCCGGGATGGCCGCGGACCTGTTCGAGTCCTACGCGGTGATGCTGGTCGCCGCGCTCATCCTCGGCCGGGCGGCGTTCGGCGAGGAGGGCATGGTGTTCCCGCTGATCGTCACCGCGGTGGGTGCGCTGGTCGCGGCCCTCGGCGTCGCGATCACCAAGGTGCGCGGCGACGAGAGCGGCCTGACGGCCATCAACCGCGGCTTCTACGTCTCCGCGCTCATCGGCGTGCTCCTCGCCGCGCTCGCCGCGTACGCCTACCTGCCCGCGTCGTTCGCGACGCTCACGGGCGGCACCGTCGGCCTCGAGGACCACGCGGGCGACCCGCGGCTCGTCGCGTCGGCGGCCGTGCTCATCGGCGTCGTCCTCGCGGGCATCATCCTGTGGGTCACCGGCTACTTCACGGGCACGACGAGCAAGCCGACGCTGCACGTCGCCCGGACCACGCTCACCGGACCCGCCACGGTCGTCCTGTCCGGCATCGGTGTCGGGTTCGAGTCCGCCGTGTACACCGCCGGCATCATCGCGGCCGCGATCTGCGGGGTGTTCCTGCTGGCCGGCGGGTCCGTGCCGCTCGCGCTGTTCCTCATCGCGCTCGCGGGCTGCGGCCTGCTGACGACCGTCGGTGTCATCGTCGCGATGGACACGTTCGGCCCGGTCAGCGACAACGCGCAGGGCATCGCGGAGATGTCGGGCGACGTGACCCCCGAGGGCGCGCAGATCCTCACCGACCTGGACGCCGTGGGCAACACCACCAAGGCCGTCACCAAGGGCATCGCGATCGCCACGGCCGTCCTGGCCGCGACCGCGCTGTTCGGGGCGTACGCCGACTCGGTACGGACCGCGCTCGAGGGCGTCACGGGCGACATCGGCGACGACCTCGTCGCGGCGATGATGACCTACGACATCATCAGCCCGATCACCCTCGTCGGCGTGATCCTCGGCGGGGCGACCGTGTTCCTGTTCTCGGGCCTGGCCATCGACGCGGTGACACGCGCCGCCGGTGCCATCGTCTTCGAGGTGCGCCGCCAGTTCCGTGAGAACCCCGGGATCATGACCGGCGAGGTGCGCCCCGAGTACGCCCGGGTGGTCGACATGTGCACGCGCGACTCGCTGCGCGAGCTCGCCACCCCGGGGCTCCTCGCGGCGTTCGCGCCGATCGCCGTCGGCTTCGGCCTCGGTGTGGGGCCGCTCGCGGGGTTCCTCGCCGGGGCCATCGGCTCGGGCGTCCTCATGGCGGTGTTCCTGTCGAACGCCGGCGGCACCTGGGACAACGCGAAGAAGATCATCGAGGACGGCCACTACGGCGGCAAGGGCTCGCCCGCGCACGCCGCCGCCGTCATCGGCGACACCGTCGGCGACCCGTTCAAGGACACCGCGGGCCCGGCGATCAACCCGCTCATCAAGGTGATGAACCTCGTGGCGCTGCTCATCGCCCCGGCCATCGTCGTGGTGTCGGTCGGCGACGGTGCCAACCACACGCTGCGCCTGACGATCGCGGTCATCGCCACGGCCATCGCGTTCGGTGCGGTCGTCGTCTCGCGGCTGCGCGCCGCGAAGGTCGACCGCGAGGGTCGCCTCGAGCACGAGACCCAGCTCGTCGGCTGACCCGTTCGTCCGCCGGGCCGGGGCCGGATCGACCTCTCACGACAGGGTCGATCCGGCCCCGCCCGCCCCGGGTGCGGGCGTCCGTCAGCGGCGCAGCACGTACGTGATGCTCACGGGGTCGGCGTCCTCGTCCTGCAGGACCGACATCTGCAGCGTGAGCCGGTCGGCGCCGCAGGACGCGGTCGATGCCGTCGGCGGCAGCACCTCGATCGCGTCCTCGGGGGTGCCGTCGGGGACCTCCAGGTCCTCGCCGTCCAGGGTCGCGGTCGTCGCGACCTCCAGCTCGCTGGTGTCGACGTCCGAGATCACCAGCGAGTCGGCGTCGAGTGCCCAGGCCCCCGTCAGGACCCCGGTCGAGACCGAGGACGAGGTCAGGTCGGAGTCGTCGGCGGACATCGCGACGGTCGACGAGGAGTCCACGGTCGACGTGAACCGGCCGCCCTCGGCGAACTCGTAGGTCGAGGTCCCCGTGACCTCCACCGTCACGGCGCCGCCGCCTGCCGAGGCCATCCGGCGCAGGTCGTCCTGCATGGCCGCCAGGTCGAGCTCCCAGGTGCCGAGCAGGCACTCCGCGGTGGCGGGCGCGAGCGGCTCGTCGTCGGACGCGTCGGCAGCCGGGGCCTCGCCGGCGGGAGCCTCCGTGGCGGGGGCCTCGGTGGCGGGAGTCGTCCCGTCGGTGGTCGCGGCCGGCTCGTCCCCGTCCTGCGAGCCGGCCGTGCAGGCCGTCAGGAGCAGTGCGGTCGTGGTCGCCAGGGCCAGGGCGGACGTGCGTCGCACGGGTCGTCCTCTCGTGGGGCGCGCGGTGCGCGTCGGACTCGTCGTCGGCCAACGTACGTCAGTGCGGGACGCCCGGTGCGCCGTGACCAGGACGCCCGCGCCGCAACCCCCACCCCCGCGTCTCAGCGCACCTCGACGTCGTCGAGCACGTGGCTGCCGGTGTTGAGGTAGAGGTTGATGCCCTTGACGTCGGCCAGCCCGGCCGCGCACTCGGGGGTCAGCGTGGTCAGGTCGAGCACGACGTCGCCGGCCGACGGGCCGTTCACCCAGCCGGCCTGCGCGGTCTCGCACCACGTCCACGACGGGCCGACCTGCAGCGCGAGCTTGGTGTCGAAGCCCGTGGTGGCGGGTGCGTCGACGACGAGCTGCGTCCGGCCCGTCAGGTCCCACGCGCCGGTGACGCCGACCCACGACCCGTCCGCGCCGGGCGCCTCGACCGCGAGCGCGCCGTCGGCCCCGGTCGCCGTGCCCGCCGCGGCGGTCCAGCCCTGCGCGCCGTCGGCGAAGTCGAACAGCACGACCGGGTCGAGCGGCGTGGGCAGGTGCTCGACCCGGTAGAGGTACCGGGCGAGGTCCTGGCGCAGGACGGGCCGCAGCACCCCGTACGTCGTGGCCGACCGGGGCTCGATCACACCGGTCTGCGTGGCCCACGCGATCGCGGCCCGGGCGGGGAACCTCGTCGGGACGTCGCGGAACTCCAGCGTGCTCGCGTCGACCTCCGGCTCGCCCGCGAGGCGGTACAGCCACAGGGCGGCGGTGGTGCGGTCCAGCGGCGCCGACGGCAGGAACAGGGGCAGCGCGCGGCTGTCCGTGATCTGCTCGGCGGCGAGCCACTCCACGGCGGCGTACGCGGGGTGCGAGCGCGGCACGTCCCAGTACGTGGGGCGGCGGACCGACGGCGTGGCGCCCTGCCCGGCGTACGCGTGGAGGACCGTCGCGGCCTCGTGCCGCGGCACGACGCGCTGCGGCCGGTACGTGCCGTCGGCGTACCCGTCGTCGAGTCCCCGGGCGTGCATCCACAGGATCTCGGTGGCGTACGGGTGGCCCGTGGGCACGTCGGAGAACAGCGGCGGCGGCTCGACGCCCGGCAGCGCGGCGATGTCGTCGACCACCAACGAGCCCGACGTGGCGCTGCCGTCGACCGCGTTGACGTAGACGTTGAGCTGGGTGATCGCGCGCAGGTCGTCGTCGGTGATCCGGCGGTCCGCGTTCGCGGTGTCCCAGGGCGCGGGGCGCCAGTCGACGAACGGGAGCGCGACGCGCTGCGGCTCGTCACCGGCGAGCGACGGGTACGCCTCGTAGCTGACGCCGCCCGCGACGAGCTGCACGACGAGCCGGTTGCCGGACCCGTCCGGGTCGTACCAGAGGCTGAGCTCGTTGAGGTCCGACCAGTCGCCGTCGAGCTGCTTGCCGATGCCCGTGTAGGTCTGGGTCGCGAAGTCGTAATCGAGACGCAGGGCCTGCTCGCCCCCGCCGACGCTGCCCGTCTCCAGCGCGATGTCGTTGGCGCCGTAGGTCACGTACTCGGCGCGCAGCGCGGTGTCGTCGCCGTAGCCCTCGAAGTCGTCGACGACCCCGGGGCCGAACGTGGGGCGGGGGCCGAGGACGACGTGCGCGGTGTCGGTGAGCACGACCTCGCCGTCGACGAGGACGTCGGCGGTGAACGTGCGGGTCGAGTTGTCGAGCAGCGCGGGCGGCAGGTCCAGCAGGGCCGTCCACCACAGGGCGCCGTCGGGCGTGAGGTCGACGACCGCGTCGGCCTCGGCCGCACCCGGGGCTGCGACGGTCACGCGCACCGCGTCCGCGTCCAGGTCAGCGACGCGCACCCGCAGGATCGTCGGCGAGGCGGCCACGCGCGACCCGTCAGCGGGGGACACCACGTGCACCAGCGGCGGGTGCGGCGTCGTCGCGACGTCCCGGCCGAAGACGTCGTCGCGGTCGAGGTCGCCCGACATGGCCGTGAACGGGTCGTCGACGAACGCCTGGAAGTCTGCGACGAGGGCGTCGTCGCCGACGGGCACGAAGTGCTGGCCCGCGTCGAAGTTCGCCCACGTCTGCAGGTAGGCGCTGCGCGACGCGCGCGGGTCGGCCTCGATCGCCGCGAGGACCTTCGTGAACCACGCCTCGGGGCTCGCACCGGACGTCCCGACGCCGCCGGTCACGCCGAACTCGGTGTACGCGGAGACCTTGCCCTTCGCGTCGGCGAGGTCGGCGATCATGCCGAGGTCCGCGACCAGCCCGTCGAGGAACGTCTGCGACCCCGTCGCGTCGTAGGCGTCGTACCCGAGCACGTCGACGAACGCGTCGCCGGGGTAGGTCCGCAGGTAGACGTCCGCGTCACCGCCGAACCCGCCGCCGGGGGAGAAGGAGTACAGGAAGTTCGACACGCCCTTGACGTCGCGCAGGTACTCCACGGTGTACCGGAAGAGCTCCTTGTACTCGCCCGGCGAGCCGAACGCGGCACCCCACCAGAACCACGAGCCCGCGTTCTCGTGCCAGGGCCGGAACACGATCGGGATGAGCTCGCCGTCCTCGTCGCGGACCTCGCCCGCGAGGGTCGCGATGTCGTCCAGGTAGGCGGTGAGCTCGGCGTTCTTCGCCCCGCCGGGCAGCACGGCGCGCAGCGCGTCGCCGGACGTGTCGTAGAACGACCCGCCGGTGGCGAAGTTCTCCATGTGCGCGCTGATGGTCTGCACGGCGCCGATGGCGTGCGCCTTCTCGATGTGGTCGGCGAAGGCCGCGATGTTCTCCTCGGTCGTCGCGTCCTGGCGGCCCGGGCGCTCGTCACCGGCCAGGATCAGGGTGTCCCAGCCGAACACGGCGGGGAAGTCTCCGTACGTGGTCGCCAGGTCCGACGTCGTCCCGTCCGGGTCGGTCAGCGTCAGGCCGAACGACGTCGTGTGCTGGTGGCCGACGAGGATCTGCTCGCCCCGCACGTCGTCGAGGTAGGCGAACAGCGAGCGCGTCGCGGCCGTCGCGCCGGGGTCGGCGATGTGCACGGCGGGCGCGGGCTCGGGGGACGGGGTGGTCGTCGGCGCGGCGGTCGCCGGGAGGGTGCCGGCGACGCCGACGGCGAGCGCGGCGGCAGCGGCGGCGAGGGTGCGCGCACGTCCGCGCATGGCGTGGTTCATCGTCGAACCTCCTGGTGGGGATCGCCGCTGCCCCGTGCGCCGACGACTTTCGCAAGTTACCCAACCAAGCCCGGACGGACCGTCCCCGCGAAACGCTTCGCCCTGCCCCCGCCGCGAGACCGGGCCCACCTCACGCACGTCCCGTCATGGACGACCCGCGCCCGGTGTCGTGACGCGGGGCCGGGCGGTCGGTACGCTCGCGCAGCCCGGGGGGACGGACGGAGGACACGGTGAGCGCGCGCGACGTCGGGATCCTGCGGGTCATGACCTACAACCTGCGCGGTATGCGCGAGGAGGTCGACGCACTCGTCGACGTCGTCCGCACCGCGCGCCCCGACGTGCTCGCGGTCCAGGAACCCCCCCGCGGGCCCCGCGGCCGGGCGCGGCTGCGACGGTTCGCCGCGCGGACCGGGCTCCGGGTGGCCGTGGGCGGCGGCGGGGCACGGACCACCGCACTGCTCGTCGCCCCCTACCGCAGCGTGCGGGGGGCGTCCGGCCTGCGACTGCCCTGGCGCCTGGGGCTCACGCGACGCGGCGTCGCGACCGCGCGGATCGACGGCGTGCGCGTCGTCGTCGTCCACCTCGGCCTGCGGCCCTCCGAGCGCAACCGCCACGTCGACCTCGTCACGCGCCGGCTGCTGCGCGGCGCGGACGGGCCCGTCGTCATCGCCGGTGACCTCAACGAGCGCCCCGGCGGACCGTCGTGGGTCGCGCTGAGCGACGGCGCCGGGGGGCTGCAGGACGCCGCGAGCGTCGTCGGCGCGGAGCAGGCGACGTACCCGGCCGACGTGCCGCGCGTGCGCATCGACGTGGTCCTGGTCGACCGCCGACTGCCCGTCCTCGACGCGTACGTGCCCGACGACGCCGCGGTCGGCGTCGCCAGCGACCACCGCCCCCTCGTCGTGGACGTGCACCTGCCGGAGCCCTGAGCGCCGACGGGCCCGTGGTGCGGCCGCCGCCGCGCCGGCTGGGACGATGGGGCCGTGAGCAGCAGCCCGCAGGCCCCCGTCGCCGTCCCCGACCTTCTCGACGCGCTGCGCGCCGACCTCACGGCTGCGCGGTACACGGTCGAGCACGTCGAGGACCTGCTCGGCGTCGTCGCGGCCGGCGCGCTCGACCGCGGGGAGGCGCTGCCCGCGCTGCGTGCCACCGACCCCGCAGCGCCCGGCGGCGACGACCCCGCCGCGGTGCTGACGCGGTGCTTCGTGCTCGGCGCACCGGTCCGCGCCACCGCCCTCGCGGCTGCGCTGCCGACCGTCGGCGTCGCGGGCGCACGCCGCCTGGGGCTCGTCGACGTGGCGGGGGCCGACGACGCCGACGCCGTCCGCGGGCGCGTCGACCTGCGCCCCTACGCCGCGACGGACGGCGCCGGCGACGCCGCGTGGTGGGTCGCCTCCGACCTGGGCGAGCTCGCGACCGGCGGCGCGCTGCGGACCGACCACGTCCTGGGCGTCGGGGGCGCGTCGGTGACGCTCGCGCAGGCCACGGTCCGCGACCCGCGCGCTCGGGTCCTCGACCTCGGCACGGGGTGCGGCGTGCAGGCGCTGCACGCGAGCCGCCACGCCACGCACGTCGTCGCCACCGACCTGTCGGTGCGCGCGCTCGCGTTCGCGCGGTTCACGACGGCCCTGGCGGGGCTCGGCCCGGACCGCGTCGAGCTGCGCGCGGGGTCGATGCTCGAGCCCGTCGCCGGCGACACGTTCGACCTGGTGGTCAGCAACCCGCCGTTCGTCATCACGCCGCGCCGCGCCGACGTGCCCGCGTACGACTACCGCGACGGCGGCCGCGCGGGCGACGACCTCGTGCGGGACCTCGTGACGGGCGTCGGGGCGGTGCTCGCACCCGGCGGCGTCGCGCAGCTGCTCGCCAACTGGGAGGTCCGCGCGGGCGAGGAGTGGCACGAGCGCATCGGCGCGTGGGTCGACGCGTCGGGTCTGGACGCCTGGGTCGTGCAGCGCGACGAGCAGGACCCCGCGCAGTACGCCGAGACGTGGATCCGCGACGGCGGCACGACGCCCGCCGACCGTGACGCCTGGTCGACGCGGTACGGCGCGTGGCTCGACGACCTCGCGTCGCGCGACGTCGCGTCGGTCGGGTTCGGCATCGTGACGCTGCGCCGGCCCGTCGCGGGCGTGCCGACGCTGCGCCGCCTGGAGTCGCAGACCGGCCCGGTCCGTCAGCCGCTGGGCCCGGTGCTCGCGGCCGCGCTCGCGGCGCACGACGCGGTCACGGGCCTGACCGACGACGCGCTGGCGGGGCTGCGGCTGACCGTCGCGCCGGACGTCACCGAGGAGCGGTACCTCGAGCCCGGGGCGTCGGACCCGCGCGTCGTGCTGCTGCGCCAGGGCGGCGGGCTGGGCCGCACGGTGCAGGCGGGGACGGCGCTCGCGGCGTTCGTCGGCGCGTGCGACGGCGAGCTCACGGCCGGGCAGATCGTCGGGGCGCTGGGCGCGTTGCTCGACGTCCCGGCGGCGGACGTGGCCGCCGACGTCCTGCCGACGGTCCGCGGCCTGCTGACGGACGGCCTGCTGACGCTGCCCTGACCGGTCCCGTCCCGACACCGCCCCGGCTGGGGTGCGCCCCGTCCCGCCATGCGGGACCCGGCCCGATCGAGACCGGCCTCAGTCGTCGTATGCCGCCCTGACGACGACCCAGCCCGGTCTCGACGGGCGTGGATCCCACGATCCGGACAACTCGCCCGACGGTGTTCTCCCAGGTGAGCCACAGGACGCGTCCACCCCATCCCAAGGGTCGGACCCTAGCGTCGCGGCGTGGCCGGGACGACCGGCCGGTGGGCCGCGCGCGGTCCGCCCGCGGTGGTCGGTGAGGGAGAACATGCTCGGCGTCTGGAGGAGGAGTGCGCCCCGCGCGCGCATCGCCGTCGTGGTGGTGGCGCTGGCGGTGGCAGGCACGCTCGCGTGGTGGGTCTGGTGGCGCGGCGCGCCCCCGTCGGACGCGCAGGCGCCGCCGACCCGCACGGTCGCGGCGAGCCTGGAGACCCTGGAGCAGACCGTGTCGACGTCCGGCACCCTCACCCCGCTGGTCCACGAGACGGCCGTGTTCGACGTCGCCGGCACGGTGACGTCCGTGCTGGTCGCCGCGGGCGACACGGTGACGGCGGGGCAGGCCCTCGCGACCGTCGGCACGCTGCAGCTCGACGCCGACCTGCTCCTCGCGCAGGCCGACCTCGCGCAGGCCCGCGCCGAGGAGGCCGAGGCGCGGGCGGACGACGACGGGACCGCCGCGGCGCAGGCCCGCATCGACGCGCTCGCCGCCCAGGTCGAGGTCGCGGCCGCGGCGGCCGACGACGCCCGGGCGGCGCTCGACGGCGCGACGCTCGTCGCACCCGTCGCCGGTCTCGTGACGACCGCGGACCTCGAGGTCGGCGACGTGGTGACCGCCGGCTCCGGTGCGACGAACGGGTCGGGCGCGGCACCCGACGGTGCGGCGACGCTCACGTCGACGACCACCGCGACGAGCACCGGCTTCACCGTCGTCGGCACCGACGCGTGGCGTGTCGACGCGACTGTCGGCGAGTCCGACGTGGCGCTGCTCGCGGTCGGCGACCAGGTCGAGATCACCTCCGACGACCTGGCTGCCACGGTCTTCGGGACGGTCGCCGAGATCGGGCTGGTGTCGAGCAGCACGTCCGGCACCGCCGCCTACCCCGTGACCGTCGCCGTCACCGGCACGTCCGACGACCTGCACGACGGCATCGCGGTCGACGTCGAGATCGTCCACGAGCGCCGCACCGACGTCCTGACGGTCCCGTCGGCCGCGATCACGACGGGTGACGACGGCACGACCACCGTCACGCGGCTCGACGCCGACGGCACTCAGGTGGAGACCACCGTCGAGACCGGCGCGACGTCGGGCGACCTCACGGAGATCACGTCGGGCCTCGCCGAGGGCGACGAGGTCGTGGTGCGGGTGTTCACCGGCGGTGCCGGCGGCGGGCAGCAGATGTTCGAGGGCTTCCCCGAGGGCTTCGAGGGCGGGCTCCCGGAGGGCTTCCCCGAGGACTTCGACCCCAGCCAGATGGGCGGCCCCGGCGGCCAGGGCGGCGCGGCCCCCGGTGGACGCAATGGCTGACGGCCCCGCGGTCATCGAGCTCGCGGACGCCGGCAAGACGTACCGCACGGGCACCGTCGAGCACGAGGCGCTGCGCGGGGTCGACCTGCGCATCGACGAGGGCGAGTACGTGGCTGTCGTCGGCCCGTCCGGCTCCGGCAAGTCGACGCTGATGAACGTCCTGGGCTGCCTGGACACCCTGACGCGCGGGTCTTACCGGCTCGCGGGGCAGGACGTGTCCCAGCTCGCCGAGGTCGATCTCGCCCGGATCCGCAACCAGCACATCGGCTTCGTGTTCCAGCAGTACCACCTGCTGCCGTCGCTGTCCGCGTGGCGCAACGTCGAGCTGCCGCTCGTGTACGGGCGGGTGCCCGCGCCGGAGCGCCGGGAGCGGGCGATCGAGGCGCTGACCCGTGTCGGCCTGGGCGACCGGGTGCACCACCGGCCCGGCGAGCTGTCGGGCGGGCAGCAGCAGCGCGTCGCGGTGGCACGAGCCCTCGTCGGGGACCCGGCGCTGGTCCTGGCCGACGAGCCCACGGGCAACCTCGACTCGGCGTCCACGGCCGACGTGCTCGACCTCGTCGACGAGCTGCACGCCGCCGGCCGCACGATCGTGCTCATCACGCACGAGCACGACGTCGCCGACCGCGCCGCGCGGATCGTGCGCGTCGCGGACGGCCTGATCGTCCACGACGGCCCGGGCGCGCGGGCGGGGGTCCTGCGATGAGCTGGACGGAGACCCTGCGCACGGGCCTCGCGGCGGTCCGCTCCCACGCGCTGCGCTCGACGCTGACCGTGCTCGGCATCCTCATCGGCATCGCGGCGGTGATCCTCACCGTCGGTCTGGGCCTGGGCACGCAGCGGGACGTCAGCGCGCAGATCAGCTCGCTCGGCTCGGACCTGCTGATCGTCACGCCCGGGTCGAGCACCGACGCGTCGGGCATGCGCGGCGGCTTCGGGTCCGCCACGACGCTCACCCGCGACGACGCCGACGCGCTCGCCTCACCGGTCAACGCCCCGGACGTCGCCGGCGTCGCGGCCGAGCGCTCGACGGTCCTGCAGCTCGAGGCCGCCGACACCAACTGGGCCACCACCGTCACCGGGACGACCGCGTCGTGGCTCGAGGTACGCGGCCGCGAGCTGGCCGCCGGGCAGTTCCTCACGCAGGACGACGACCTGGAGCGGGCCGACGTCGTGGTGCTCGGCGCCCAGACCGCGACGGAGCTGTTCGGCACGACGGCGGTCGTCGGGCAGGTCGTGAGCGTGGCGGGCACCGACCTCACGGTCGTCGGCGTCCTGGCGGAGGCCGGCGCGAGCGGCGACAGCGACCTCGACGACATCGCGCTCGTGCCGCTGTCGACGGCGGCCGAGACGCTCGTCGGCGGGGCCACCCGCAACACCGTCTCGACGATCTACGTGCAGGCCGCGTCGGCCGACCGGCTGTCGGCCGCCTACCAGGAGGTGCAGCAGACGCTGCTGGCGCTGCACGGTGCGTCGGACGCCGAGGACGCGGACTTCACGGTCGCGTCGCAGGACGCGCTGGTGTCCACCGCCACGGCCGTCTACCGCACCCTGACGGTGCTGCTGACGGGCATCGCGGGGCTGTCCCTGCTGGTCGGGGGCATCGGCGTCATGAACATCATGCTCGTGTCCGTCAGCGAGCGGACCCGGGAGATCGGGCTGCGCAAGGCGCTCGGCGCACCGCCGTGGGCGATCCGCCGGCAGTTCCTCGTCGAGGCGACCGTCCTCGGCCTGACGGGCGGCCTGCTCGGTGCGGTGCTCGGTGTCGTCGGCGCCCGGTGGCTGCCCGCGCTGCTCGGCACGTCGATCGTCGTGTCGGGTGCGGCCGTCGCCGGCTCGGTGGTCGTGGCCATGGCCATCGGCCTGGTGTTCGGCGTGTACCCCGCGACGCGCGCCGCGCGTCTCGCCCCCATCGACGCGCTGCGGGCCGAGTGATGGCCGCGCGCACCCCTCGTCCCACCCCCGACCGGCAGGAGCCCGCCATGCCCACGTCCGACCTGACCCGCCGCCCGCTCGGTCGCCGCCCGCTCGGTCGTGACCCGCTCGGTCGTCACACGCACCGCGCCGTCGCGGGGGTCGTGCCCCTCACGGCGCTCGTGCTGCTGCTCGCGGCCTGCGGGGGCACCGCGTCGTCCGTCGACGCGGCACCGACGGCGACCGCGCCCGCACGCAGCGACCAGCAGCAGCCCGACGGTGGCCTGCCCGGCGGCGGCGCCCCCGGCGTCAGCGGGCTCGTGGCGGCGGTGAGCGGTACGACGATGCAGGTCCAGAGCACCGACAGCCAGACGGCCGTCTCCTGGACCGACGCGACGACCGTCACGCAGACCGTCGTCGCGACGCTCGCCGACGTCACGGTGGGCGTGTGCGTCGCGGCCTTCACGATGCCGACCGACGACGACGCGGCGGGCGCCGCGAGGGCGGTGGCGATCAGCGAGCCGGTCGACGGTGCGTGCTCGGCGGGCTTCGGTGGGATGGGCGGGTTCGGTGGGCGCGGGCCGGGCGGTGACATGCCGACCGACATGCCGACCGACATGCCGACGGACATGCCGACGGACATGCCGCAGCCCGGCGGCGGGGGCGCCGGCGGACCGGGCGGGACGTCGGGGCTGGTCACCGCGGTCGACGGCACCACCATCACGGTCGCGGTCACGTCGGACGACGGCTCGACCACGGGGACCGTGACCGTCGACGACGCGACCGCGTACACCCGCACGGCCGCCGCGGACACGTCCGCCCTGGCGGTGGGCCGGTGCGTCGTCGCGCGCGGCGAGACCGACGACGCGGGCGCCGTGACCGCCACGGACGTCACGGTCTCCACGCCGGGTGACGAGGGCTGCAGCACGGGTGCGGGCCTGCCCGGCCGTCCTGGCATGCCCGGGCAGTCGCAGGACGGCGGGTCGGACGACGATGCGTGAGCCGACGCACGAATCGATGCACGAGCCGACGCACGAGCCGATGCGCGAGCAGCCGGTGCGGCGCCGACGGCGGGCACGGCGGACGGTCGCCGTCGTCGCGGTGACCGCGGTCGGGCTCTCGCTCGTGGGCGGCGGCGTCGCCCTGGCACTCGGTGGGCGGGACGACGCCGACCGGTACCGGACGGCGACGGCCGAGCTCGGCACGGTCGCCCAGACGGTCTCCGCGGTCGGCACGGTGACGTCGGCGACGCGCCGCGACGCGGCCTTCGCGACGGCCGGGACGGTCGCGTCGGTCGACGTCGCCGTCGGCGACACCGTCGGCGCGGGCCAGGTGCTCGCCACGCTCGACCCCACCGACCTGCAGGCGGCGCTGGACCAGGCGCGCTCGGCGCTCGCCGACGCCCAGCAGCAGCTCGAGGACGACCTCGAGACGCAGTCGTCCGGCGCGACGAGCACGAGCACGTCCACGACGAGCACGAGGACGACGGGCGCGAGCACGACGGGCGCGAGCACGACGGTGTCGACCGCCGTCGCGTGGACGACGAGCGCCTCGGTCGGCGTCGTCACGGTCGCCGCCCCGACGGCACCGTCCGCGGCCCCGACCGCGACAGCGAGCCACGTGCCGACCGCGACCCCGGCCCCGACCGCCACCCCGACCGCGCAGGCGTCGCCGGACGCGGCGGTGACGGAGGCCACCGCCCGGGTGGAGGCGGCGCAGCAGGCCCTGCTGGCCGCCTACGACGCGCTCGCCGCCGCGGTGACCCAGCAGACCGATGCGTGGACGGGTGAGTCGTGCACGGCGTTCCTCGCGCTCGACCCCACGACGGTCGTGCCCGACGCGGACCCGGGCACGGACGACGCGTCGTCCGGCGGCGGCGACCAGGCCGACCCCGACGCGACCGATCCCGACGCCACCGATCCCGACGCGACCGACCCCGACGCGACCGACCCCGACGCCACGGAGGACGGCGTCGCCGCCGTGCCGACCGCGCCGACGCCCGCCGGGGTCCCGCTCTCGCAGGCGCAGCAGCTGCTCGCGGCCTGCCAGTCGGCGCTGTCGCAGGCGGGCGACGCCCTCACGGCGCCGCTCGCGGCACTGACCGCGGCGTCCGCGGACCTCGACACGGCCGTCGACGCGCTGGTCGCGGCCGTCGCGGCGACGCCTCCGGGCGGCGGGGGCACCCCGGACCCCGCCCCGAGCCCCACGGACCCCACCGCCCCCGCTCCGAGCCCCACCCCCGCCCCGAGCCCCACCCCCGCCCCGAGCCCCACCCCCGGCGGCGGCGCCACCCCCGGCGGCTCGGACGCGAGCCCGCCGACGTCGGGGGCACCCGCCACGGGCGCCCCCGCGACCGGCGCACCGGCGACGGGCCAGTCGACGACCGGCCCGTCGGGCGCGGACGCAGCCCTGGGCGGTACGACGACCCGCACGATCACCGCGGAGACGGTCGTGGCGGACCGCGCGCAGATCGCGCTGCGCGAGGCGGACGTGGCGATCGCGGAGCACGCGCTCACGCTCGCCGACCTCACGAGCCCCGTCGCGGGCACGGTCGCGGCGGTCGGGCTGAGCGTCGGCGCCACGGTGGAGGCGTCGTCGACGTCGTCGGTCGTGACGGTCCTCGGCGACGACGGTCACCTGGTGACGTTCGTGGTGCCCCTGACGTCGGTGGACGCGGTCGCGGTGGGGCAGGACGCGACGGTGCGCGTCGCGACGACGTCGGCGGGGCTGACGGGCACGGTGAGCAGCGTCGGTGTGCTGGACGTCTCGGAGACGTCCACCCCCGCGTACACGGTCCTCGTCGCGCTCGACCCGTCGGACGAGCCGGTGTTCGACGACTCGTCGGCGCAGGTCGACGTGGCCGTCGCGGCGGGCGACGCGGTGCTGACGGTCCCGACGTCAGCGGTGCGGACGGCGGGCGGTGCGACGACCGTGCAGGTGCTGGGCCAGGACGGCGCCGTCGACGACGTCCCGGTCGGGACGGGTGCGGTGGGGTCGGAGCTCACCGAGGTGACGTCCGGCGTCGAGGTGGGTGACCGGGTCGTCCTGGCGGACCTCGAGGCGCCGCTCGACGTGGGTGAGGACGACGACGCGAGCACGGGCCTGTCGGGTCTGTCGCAGGAGTCGACGTCCGTCCAGCGACCCATGGGCGGCGGCCCGCCGCCCGGCGTGGTGCCGGGAGGCTGAGGAGGGGCGGCACCGCGGCCCGACGACGAACCACGCATCCGGTGGCTCCTGGTCCGCCAGGAGCCACCGGACACGTGGTTCGACGCGCACCCGCGCGCGCCGGACGCGCCAGTAGGCTCGTCCCGGTCGCGAGCCTGCGGCCGCCGGCGCGACGGAGGCCACCATGACCACGCAGGACCCGGGGGCGACGCCCCTCGTGGCGGTGCTCGGCGGCGGGGTCATGGGCGGCACGCTCGTGGCGGCGCTGCGGCAGGGCGGCTGGGACGCCGAGCGGGTCGTCGTCGCCGACCAGGACGCGGGCCGGGCGGCGGCGCTCGCGCAGGAGCACGGCGTGCGGGTCGCGGACAACCGGGACGCGGTGGCGTCGGCCGACGTGGTGCTGCTGGCAGTCAAGCCGGACGTCGTCCCGGCCGTGCTCGCGGACATCGCCCCGGTGCTGCGCGCAGGCGCCCTGGTCGTGAGCGTCGCGGCGGGGGTGCCGCTGCGGGTCTACGAGGACGCCCTGCCCGCCGGGACGCCGGTCGTGCGGGTCATGCCGAACACGCCGGCGCTCATCGGCAAGGGTGCCAGCGGCATCGCTCCGGGCGCCGCCGCGGACGACGCGCACCTCGCGCTCGTCGAGCGGATGCTGGCGGCGACGGGCCTCGTCGAACGGGTCGCGGAGAAGCACCTCGACGCGGTGACCGCCCTGTCGGGCTCGGGTCCCGCGTACGCGTTCTACGTGATCGACGCGCTGGCCGAGGCGGGCGTGCTGCTGGGGCTCCCGCGGGACCTGGCGTCGCGGCTCGCGGTCGCGACCGTCGAGGGCGCGGCGGCGATGGTCGCGCAGAGCGGCGAGCACCCGGTCGTCCTGCGCGAGCGGGTGTCGTCGCCCGGCGGCACGACCGTCGCGGGCGTCGCGGCGCTCGACGCGCACGCGGTCCGGGCCGGCCTCGTCGCGGCGGTGCGTGCGGCCGCCGACCGCTCGCGCGAGCTCGGCGCGGGCTGACCCGTGACCGTGGACCCCCGCCCGGCCGCTGCCGCACGTCCCACGCCTGCGCACCGGTCACGCGACGGCCGGCCCCCGGCGATGAACGACGTGGCGGCGCTCGCGGGCGTCAGCCACCAGACGGTGTCGCGCGTGCTCAACGACCACCCGAGCGTGCGCCCGGCGACGCGCGAGCGGGTCGTGGAGGCCATCGCGACGCTCGGGTACCGGCCCAACCTCGCGGCGCGCGCGCTGGTGACGCGCCGTACCGGGACGCTCGGCGTGATCACGCCGGCGACCGCGCTGTTCGGTCCGACCAGCACGCTCGTCGCGTTCGAGCAGGCCGCGCGCGACGCGGGCTTCTACGTGTCGGTGGCGACGTTGCGCGACTTCAGCGGGGGTGAGGTCGTCGCGGCGGTCGAGCACTTCCTGGCCCAGGGGGTCGACGGCGTGGTCGTCGTGGCGCCGCGCAGCGGGACGGTCGACGCGGTCGGCGGGGTGCACCTGCCGGTGCCGGTGGTGCTGGTGTCGTCCGGTCGCGAGGGCGCCGACCTGCCGACGGTGGCCGTCGACCAGGTCGTGGGCGGGCGGCTCGCGACCGAGCACCTGATCGCCACGGGCCGGCGCGACGTCGTCCACGTCGCGGGCCCGCAGGAGTGGTACGACGCGCGGGACCGCCTGCGGGGGTGGCGCGAGGCGCTGCAGGACGCCGGCCTGCCGGTGCCGGAGCACCGCACGGGCGGGTGGTCCGCGGCCGACGGGTTCGCGGTCGGCGGCGACCTGGTCCGCGAGGGCCTGCCGGACGCGGTGTTCGCCGCGAACGACCAGCTGGCGCTGGGTCTGCTGGCGGCGTTCGCGCAGGCCGGTGTGCGGGTGCCGCAGGACGTCGCGGTCGTGGGGTTCGACGACGAGCCCGGCACCGCGTTCTACCACCCGCCTCTCACGACCGTGCGGCAGGGGTTCGACGACCTCGGCAGGCGGGCGGTGCAGTCGGTCGTGGACGCGCTGGCGGGGGCGTCGGCGGAGCACCACCCGATCGCGCCCGAGCTGGTGGTGCGGCGGTCGTCGGCCCCGCGCGACGCGGCGGGCGGGACCTGACGGGAAGGGTTGGCACGCGCTCCATGTGAGCGTTAACATCAGCGAGGCGCGGGCGCGACGAGCACCCGCCCGGCGACGGCGACACCGGGCGACGGAGCCCGGAAGGGAGCAGCACGCGATGGCGCAGCAGCACGGGGCCGACGCCCTCGGAGGCACGGCCCGCGAGGCCCTCGAGCAGGGCCGCGCGACCCTCGGCATCGAGCTCGGGTCGACGCGCATCAAGGCGGTCCTCGTGGGCGAGGACCACGTGCCGCTCGCGAGCGGCGGCCACGCCTGGGAGAACCAGCTCGTCGACGGCACCTGGACCTACGCGCTGGACGCCGTGTGGGACGGCCTGCGCGCCGCGGTCGCCGACCTGCTGGCCGACGCCGAGCAGCGCCACGGCGTGCGCCCGACGTCGCTCGCCGCCATCGGCGTCTCGGCGATGATGCACGGCTACCTCGCGTTCGACGCCGACGACGACCTGCTCGTGCCGTTCCGCACGTGGCGCAACACGTCGACGGGCGCGGCGGCCGCCGAGCTCACCGAGCTGCTCGGCTACAACATCCCGCTGCGCTGGTCGGTCGCGCACCTGCACCAGGCCGTGCTCGACGCCGAGCCGCACGTCGCGGACGTCCGCTTCGTCACGACGCTCGCCGGGTACGTGCACTGGCGCCTGACGGGCCGCAAGGTCCTCGGCGTCGGCGACGCGTCCGGCATGTTCCCGGTCGACCCCGCGACGCGCGACTACGACGCCGACCTTCTCGCGCGCGTCGACGGCCTCGTCGCCGACCGCCTGCCCGTCGACCACCTCGCCGACCTGCTGCCCGACGTCCTGGTCGCGGGCCAGGAGGCCGGCCGGCTGACCGACGAGGGCGCCGCCCTGCTCGACCCGACGGGCACGCTGCGCGCCGGCACGCCGCTGTGCCCGCCGGAGGGCGACGCGGGCACCGGCATGGTCGCGACCGCGTCCGTCGCCCCGCGCACGGCCAACATCAGCGTCGGGACCAGCATCTTCGCGATGGTCGTGCTCGAGCAGCCGCTCGCGGCCGTGCACCACGAGATCGACCTGGTGACGACGCCCGCGGGGGACCTCGTCGCGATGGTCCACTGCAACAACGGCGCGAGCGAGCTGGGGGAGTGGGCCGGCGTGTTCGGCCGCTTCGCCACCGCGCTGGGGTCCGACGCGGGCGCCGACGAGGTCTTCGGCGTCCTGCTGCGCGAGGCGCTCGACGGCGACGCCGACGGCGGCGGGCTGCTCGCGTACAACTACCTGGCGGGCGAGCCGATCACGGGCCTGGACCAGGGGCGTCCGTTGATCGTGCGGACCCCCGACAGCCGGCTCACGCTCGCCAACGTCGTCCGCACGCAGGTGTACGGCGCGTTCGGCACCCTGAGCCTGGGCATGCGGATCCTCGCGGCCGAGGGCGTCGAGGTCGACACGATGTACGCCCACGGCGGCCTGTTCCGGACCGCGGGCGTCGCGCAGCGGCTGCTCGCCGCGGCCGTCGGCGCCCCCGTCGCCGTCGGACGCACCGCGGGCGAGGGCGGCGCGTGGGGGATCGCGGTGCTCGCCGGCTACCTCGCGAGCGGGGCGACGCAGGACCTCGGCACGTACCTGACGACGCGCGTCTTCGCGGACGCCGAGATCGACGTCGTGCAGCCCGACCCGGCCGACGTCGCCGGCTACGCCACCTACCTCGAGCGCTACGAGGCCGGCCTGGCCGTCGAGCGCCTCGCCACCGAGGTGCTCTGACCCCCGACGCTCCGCGCGGACGCCCACCGGCGCCCGTCGCGCCGAACCGACCATCCAGCCCCGCCGCCGCGGGGACGAACGCAGGAGGCCGCATGACCGTCACCGCCCTGGACGCCTACGCGCCCGCCGTCCGCGAGGAGGTGGCGCGCGTCCGCGAGGTGGTCGCCGCGCTGCACGCCGAGCTGCCCCGCTGGGGCCTGGTCGTGTGGACGGCGGGCAACGTGTCGCAGCGCGTCGTCGTCGACCCCGCCGGCCCGAGCGCGCGCGACCTGCTCGTCATCAAGCCGTCGGGCGTGACGTACGACGAGCTGACGCCCGAGTCGATGGTGGTGTGCGACCTCGAGGGCGCCCTCGTCGAGGGCACGCGCGGGCCGTCGTCGGACACGGCCGCGCACGCGTACGTGTACACGCACCTGCCCCACGTCGGGGGAGTGGTGCACACGCACTCGACGTACGCGACCGCCTGGGCGGCGCGCGCCGAGCCGGTGCCGTGCGTGCTGACGATGATGGCCGACGAGTTCGGGGGGGACATCCCCGTAGGGCCGTTCGCGCTCATCGGCGACAACTCGATCGGCCGCGGGATCGTCGAGACGCTGCGCGACTCGCGCAGCCCCGCGGTGCTCATGCGCAACCACGGCCCGTTCACGATCGGCAAGGACGCCAAGGCCGCGGTGAAGGCCGCGGTCATGGTCGAGGAGGTCGCGCGGACCGTGCACATCAGCCGGCAGCTCGGTGAGCCGCTGCCGATCGCGCAGGACGACATCGACTCGCTGTACGCCCGGTACCAGAACGTCTACGGCCAGCAGACCAGCGCCGCAGAGCCCGTCGAAGGAGACGCACGATGAGCAAGGCCTACCCCGACCAGGAGATCTGGTTCCTCACCGGCTCGCAGGACCTCTACGGCGAGGAGACGCTGGCGCAGGTCGCCGCGCAGTCGCAGGAGGTCGCGGCGGCGCTCGACGCGTCCGGCGACGTCCCGGCGACGGTCGTCTGGAAGCCCGTCCTGAAGGACTCCGAGTCCATCCGCCGCGCGATGCTCGACGCCAACGCCGACGACCGGGTCCTCGGCGTGATCACGTGGATGCACACGTTCAGCCCGGCGAAGATGTGGATCACGGGCCTGGACCTGCTGCGCAAGCCGCTGCTGCACCTGCACACGCAGGCCAACGTCGAGCTGCCGTGGGACACCATCGACTTCGACTTCATGAACCTCAACCAGGCCGCGCACGGCGACCGCGAGTACGCGTACATCGCGACGCGCCTGGGCCTGGCCCGGACCACGGTGTCGGGCCACGTGTCGAACCCGGCCGTCACCGCACGCATCGGCACGTGGGTGCGCGCGGCCGCGGGCTGGCAGGCGTCGCAGGACCTGCGCCTCGTGCGGTTCGGCGACAACATGCGCAACGTCGCGGTCACCGAGGGCGACAAGACCGAGGCGGAGATCCGCCTGGGCGTGTCGGTCAACACGTGGGCCGTGAACGACCTGGTCGTGGCGGTGGCGGCCGTCGACGACGCTGCGGTCGACGCGCTGGTCGCCGAGTACGAGGACCTGTACGACGTCGTCCCGGAGCTGCGCGCCGGGGGCGACCGCCACGAGTCGCTGCGGTACGCGGCCCGCCAGGAGATCGCGATCGAGGGCTTCCTCACCGAGCGCGGCGCGATCGCGTTCACCACGAACTTCGAGGACCTGGGCGACCTGCGCCAGCTGCCCGGCCTGGCCGTGCAGCGGCTCATGGGCAAGGGCTACGGCTTCGGTGCCGAGGGCGACTGGAAGACGGCCGTGCTGGTCCGCGTCGCCAAGGTGATGGGCGCCGGGCTGCCCGGCGGCGCGTCGCTCATGGAGGACTATACGTACGACCTGACGCCGGGCGCCGAGAAGATCCTCGGCGCGCACATGCTCGAGGTCTGCCCGTCGCTGACCACGTCGACGCCGCGCGTGGAGATCCACCCGCTGGGCATCGGCGGCAAGGAGGACCCGGTCCGCATGGTCTTCAGCGCCGACGCCGGCCCGGGCGTCGTGGTGTCGCTGGCGGACATGCGCGACCGGTTCCGCCTGACGGCCAACGTCGTCGACGTCGTCCCGCCGACGGCCGACCTGCCGCACCTGCCCGTCGCGCGCGCCGTCTGGGAGCCTCGCCCGGACTTCGCGACGTCGTCCGAGTGCTGGCTGACCGCCGGCGGCTCGCACCACACGGTGATGAGCACGGCCGTGGGCATCGAGGCGTGGGAGATCTTCGCCGACCTGGCTCGCACCGAGCTGCTCGTCATCGACGAGGCGACCACCCGCCGCGGGTTCGCCGACCAGGTGCGGTGGAACCAGGTGTACTACCGGGTCGCGCAGGGCTTCTGAGCCCTGGCCTCGATCGTGCGGCGGGTGCCCGGCTGCGGCCGGGCACCCGCCCTCGTCACGTCAGCGCCCGCACGGCGTCGGCGATCTTCGGTCCGTCGGGGTCGCCCGCCTCGAGCGGGATCCACATCCCGCACCGCGCCTCCCCCACGAGTACGTCGCGGAGCCGGGCGGGGTCACCTGACGCGATCGCAGCCTCGATGACGGCCTGCGACTGCTCGATCGCGGTGTGCGCCGGCTCGATCGGACGGGTCGGTGCGGATGGCTCCGGCACGTCGGGCGTCTCACCGTCGGTGACCCACGACAGGTACGCCTCGTAGGCACCGCGGCACTGCACGAAGTTGCGGACGATGCCCTGCGCCATGCTCGCGCGGGTCGCCTCGTCCTCGTCGAGCACCTTCCCCCACGCCACCGGGTTGTCCATCACCTCCTGGACCACCGACGGGTCCAGGCCGTCGAACACGTCCGACTCTGCCGTCGGCACCGGCGCGGCGCACGACGTCAGCAGCACCACGGCCGCCACGCTGCCGCCCATGGACAGGGCCCTGCGCCAGCTGGTCACCACACCCCCTGCTGTCTGCTCCGACTCGCACGCTGCGGAGACGATCCCGGGCCTGGCGGGCCGGCGTCAAGGGAGGAGACGGCGACGCGTCGAGCATCGAGCATGACGACGCTCGCACGAGGAGGCGGCAGGCGACGCGGCCGCAGCACGCGGGGCCAGGAGCCCTGAACCGGCCCGAACGCCTGCTGACGTGCGAATTCACCCTCGCGTCGTTCGGTGTTCACGCTCCGGTCGTCGTAACTTTCTGCTCAGCGCGTCAACGGTGACGCGCGGGAGGGAGCGTCGCCGTGCGGGTCCACACGCGGACGCTGGTCTGGGCGCTACGGGGTCTTCTGGCCTCGACGGGCGCGATGCTGATCGTGATCGTGGACGCGGTGCTCAGCAGCCCCTGACGTCCGGCCCCCGGTCGCGTCGACGACGGCCGCGGCCAGCAGCACGACGAGCGCGACGCCCCCCGCCCACCAGGTGGTGGTCAGCAGGTTCGCGGTGACGTGGTCCACGACGAGCGCGACGACGCGGTCACCGAGGAACGCCGCGGCCGGCCCGGCGAGGACGGCGGCGCGCGTCACGCGCACGCCCACGACCACCGCCAGCGCGCCGAGCGCCACGGCACCGGCGACCCACGCGAGCGCGCGCGCACGGCGCCGCGCCAGGGCGACCGCGCCGATCGCGGCGAGCACGCCGACCCACGGCGCCCAGCCCGCGGCGCGGTCGGCGTTGCCCACGGTCTGCTGCAGCCGCTCGGTCGTCCCGCCGTCGAGCACCGGGACGACGACCGTGATGCGGGGCACGAGCTGCTCCGGGACGCCCGCCGTGACCACGGCCGCGCGCACGGTGTCCGTGACCCCCGACAGGTCGAACGTGAGCCGGCCCTCGTCGTCGACCCGACCCATCGCGTCCGGGTCGTCGCGCAGCGTCCCGACGAGCTGGGAGTGGAACGTGCGGTTGACGGTCACCCAGGCCGACGCGAACGCGTCCGACCCGACGGCGCTCGCCGAGCCGTCCCGCGCGACCTCCCCGATGCGGCGCTCGACCTCCGCGGCGGCGTCGTCGCCCAGCGTGCCGGGCAGCAGCCCGACGAGGTCGTCGACGGGCAGCGCCGCGAGGACGCCGTCCTCGACGCGGGCGGACACCGCGTCCTGGACCTGCGGGTCGGAGGCGAGCGGCTCGACCAGCCGCTGCCAGTCCTCCGTGTCGAAGAGCGTCGCGCGCGCCCACGTGCCGACCAGGGCCACCGGGGTGAGCGCGAGCGCGACCAGGACCAGGGGGACGACGAGCCGCGACCGTCTGCGCACGCGCCGATCCTGCCCGACGCGCCCCCGGACGGCGCGCGCAGGTGCCCCCGGTGGACGGATCAGCCCGCCAGGAGCGTACGCAGTGCGGGAGCGAACTGGTCCGGCACGCCCGTCTGCCCGTACTCCCCGCCGAGGAACGCCCCGTGGTCGCCCGGCATCACGACGGCCTCGCCCCCCAGCGCCGCGGCGACGGCCCGCGCGCCGCGGGCGGCGAGGGTCTCGCCCGACTCGGCGCCGACCGCGACGACCACCCGCGTCGGGGCCGCTCGCACGGCGTCGACGTCGACCGCGTACGTGTTCAGCGTGACCATGTTGGCGGCGAACATCGGGTCCTCGCGGGTCCCGTCGTCCTGCGTGGGCAGGCCGAACGCCGCCGGGTCGGGTGCGGGTCGCTGCGCCCAGTCCGCCGGGACGGGCCCCTCGTGCGAGACGAGGGCGATGAACCCGGCCATCGCGTGACCCCAGCCCTGGCGCAGGTAGGTCTCGTGCAGCGCCAGCATCGCGGCGGACGCCTCCGCCGCGTCGGGGAGCGCCGAGGGCAGGGGAGGCTCGTGCGCGACGAGCGTCCCGACGTCCTCGGGGTGCGCGGCCACCCAGGCGAGCGCGTTCACCGCGCCGCCGCTGGACGCGAAGACGTCGACCGGGCCGCCGCCGAGCGCCTCGACGAGCCGGTGCAGGTCGTCGCCGTGCGTGCCCGGCGCCGTCGGCGCGGCGCCGGGTGCGAGCGTGCTGCGCTCCACGCCCCGCGGGTCGTAGGTGACCACGACGCGGTCGTCGAAGGACGAGCGCAGCGTGCCGAACCCGCCGGCACCCATCGGCGAGCCGATGAGCAGCAGCGCGGGCGCCGCCGACGGGGTCGCGGGGTTGGCGACGTCGTACGTGAGGACGGCCCCGGGGACGTCGAGGGTGCGGGTCGAGACGGTCATGATCGCTCCTGCGGGGTGGCGGCGACGGGTGCGTCGTGCACCCGTGGGGGTCGACCGTCCGGGCGACCGGAACTCATCGGTCGGGGTCCTGTTCCCCCGGATGGCCGAATCGTGGGCGTTTGTGCGCATCAGCCCGCATACTGGATCCGTGCGCGTCAGAGTTGACGTGCTCGGGGGAGGATCGAGCATGCGGGCGTACCGGCAGGCACGAGCGGAGACCTGGGTGCTGCGCGCCCTCGTCACCGTCGTCGCCGGCCTGCTGCTGCTGCTGCTCGACGCCGCCGTCGGCAGCCCCGCCGGTGCCTCGGCAGCCCCCCACGCCTCGCCCGCCGGACTCGAACGGTCCGACGGCGCCGCCGCGCGACCCGGTGCGCCCTGGGCGGTCGGTGGCGAGCACGTCGACGTGACCTGGGCCGAGCTGCCCGAGGCCGCGACCCCGCACCTGGCCGAGATCGCCGAGACGCCGCTCGAGGCCACCGAGCCGGACGGCGACCCGGCCACCCCCGTCGACGAGCCGGTCGACCCCGTCGTGGAGCCCGCCGACCCCCCCGTCGAGCCGACGGACCCGCCGGTGGAGCCGGTCGATCCCGTCGTGGAGCCCGGCGACCCGGTCGTCGAGCCGACGGACCCCCCGACCGAGCCCACGGACCCCGCGACGGAGCCGACCGAGCCCACGGAGCCGACCGAGCCCGTCGAGCCGACCGAGCCCGTCAGTCCGCCGGACACCGACCCTGTCCCGGTCGGCGACCCGACCCAGGACGTCCCCGCGGCGTCCGGCGCCCCGCGGGCCGTGCCGGTCGTCCTCGTGACGGTCGCGCCCGCCGTGTCCCTCGTCCCCGCGGTGGTCGACGTCGTCACGGCGACGGCGCTCGACGGGGCGCCCGGCGTCGTCCGGGCCACGGACGCCGCTGACGACGCCGAGACCGTCCCGCTGCGCGAGCTGTGCGAGCCGCCGAGCGAGCACGGACCCACCTGGGCCCGCGCCCCGCACCTGTTGCCCGCGTCGCCCGCGGCCCTGCCCGTCCCACCACCGCCTCCCGTGGTCGTGCAGGCCGTCGTGGCACCGCCGCCCGCCGCGACGCCACCGGCCCAGCGGACGCCGTGGTTCCCGTCGCAGAGCCCGGGCGCCCCGCTGCCCGAGGCGCCCGCCGTCGTCACCGTCACCTCCCACGTCGCTGCGAGCCCGGTCGCGGAGACCGCGGCGACCGTGGCCCCCGCCGTGACCGTGCAGCGCCCGACCGCACCTGCGCCCCTGACCCCGGAGGCCGGGCTCGGGACGCCGGGTGCCGGGTCCGTGACCCCGCGAGCCGGGCCGAGAGCCGTCCCGGCGCACTGGCCGCGGCCGGTCGACCTCGTGCTCGTCGCGACGCTCACGGCGTCGCACGACACCTGCCCGACGGCCCCCGCGCGCGACGTCCTTCAGAGCCCTGCCTGACCGGACGTCCCGCGCACAGCGCGTGACGTCCCGCGCCCCGAGGGGCGCTCCGGTCTACCAGGCAAGGAGCTCGGACATGCACACCTATCTTCGCCAGGCACTGCCCGGCATGCTCGTGGGCGGTGGGCTCACGCTCGCGGCCACCGGCCTGACCGCCGCCGGGGAGCAGATGCTCCCGGGTGCACTCCTGATGGTCATCGGCGGCGCGGCAGCCCAGCTCTACCAGCACCTCAACCGTCCGCGGCTCGCGGTGCCCGCGCCCCGCGTCGTCCTGTCGCCGGCCCGCCGGGTGGTCCGGGTCCCGACGCAGCGCGCGGCCCTCGGCCACGACACCCCGTCGCCCTGGCAGGGCGCCCCGGAGCCCCGCACGACGTACGTCGAGCACCCGGCGCTCGGTGCGCCGCTGCACGGCCACGCCGCCGGTCCCCTCCGCAGCCTGCCCACGTGGCGGGACGTCGCACGCCCGGGCACGCAGGGTGCGGGCCTGCGCCACTGCGTGCGCCCTCATGGCTCGCTGCGGAACGGCGAGCTGCCGCACCAGCGACGGGCGGCGGACGGCTCCTGACCTTCACGACGGACGGGCGTCCGGCGTCGTCTCAGCGCGTCGCCTCGAGGCGGGCCAGCTCGGCGGCCACGTCGTAGTCGGCCGCGGGCCAGCCGAGGTCGAGGTCGCTCAGCGCACCGTGCAGCAGGGCGCTGACGGCCAGCCGGGCGTACCACTTGCTGTCGGCCGGCACGACGTACCAGGGCGCGACGTCGGTGCTCGTGCGGTCGAGGACGTCCTGGTAGGCCTCCTCGTACGCGGGCCGTCGCAGCCGGACGTCCACGTCCGAGGGGTTGTACTTCCACAGCTTGTCGGGGCGCTCCAGCCGCTCGTGCAGTCGCGCGTACTGCTCGTCACGCGACACCCACAGCGCGACCTTGACGATCGTCGTGCCCGCCGCCGCGACCTGGGCCTCGAACCGGTTGATCTCGTCGAACCGGCCCTGCCACACCTCGGGTGCGACCAGCTCGTCGACGCGGGCGACCAGGACGTCCTCGTAGTGCGACCGGTCGAACACGCCGATCAGCCCGCCCGGGGGCAGCGCGCGGCGGATGCGCCACAGGTAGTGGTGGCGGCGCTCCTCGGCCGTCGGGACGCCGAACGAGCGCAGCGCGACGCCCTGGGGGTCGACGCGGCCGAGCACGTGGCGGACGATGCCGCCCTTGCCCGCCGTGTCCAGCCCCTGCAGGACGAGCAGCACCGAGCGCGTGCCGCCGGTGCGGCCGTGCGCGAACAGCCGTTCCTGCAGCTCGGAGAGCTCCTCTCCCATGAGGTCCAGGGCCCGCTCGCCCTCGGAGCGCGACCCGCCGAACCCGGGCTTCGAGGACGCGTCGAGGTCGGCGATCCGGAACCCGGGCCCGACCCGCAGCGCGTCGATCGCGACGTCGCGGCGCTCGGCGACGTCGTCGGTCGTGGGCTCGGCGGGCAGCTGCGTCTCCGCGCGGTCCAGCACTGCGGTGGGAGCGGTGACCTCGCTCTCGTCCGCCTTCTTGCGCGACTTCTCGAGGGCCTTCTCGATGGCCTTCGCCTCGGACTTCTTGCCGGACTTCTTCTCGGACTTCTTGCCGGACTTCTTGCCGGACTTCTTGCCGGACTTCTTGCTGCCCTTCGCCATGAAGGTCTCCTCGTCGGACGAGCCGTGCGTGGGCGGTGGACCTCGCCTCAGGGTCGTGAGGCGAAGCGTTCGAGCAGGTCGGCGTGACCGCCGACGATGATGAGGTCGTTGGCCGAGATGCGCGTCTCGGGTGTGGCGTACTGGAAGTCGATCCCGGGTGACTTCACCCCGATGATCGTGACCCCGTACCGCTCGCGCACCTTGGACTGCGCGAGGGTGAACCCCTGCGCCTCCTTCGGGGGCCGCATCTTCACGACCGTGAACCCGTCCTCGACCTCGATGTAGTCGAGCATCTTGCCGCTGACGAGGTGCGCGACGCGCGACCCGGCGTCGGCCTCGGGCAGGACGACGTGGTGCGCGCCGATGCGCTGCAGGATGCGCGCGTGCTCGGAGCTGATCGCCTTGGCCCAGATCTGCGGGACACCGATGTCGACCAGGTTGCCCGTGATCAGCACGGACGCCTCGAGGTACGACCCGACGCCGACGACCGCGACGGGGAACTCGCGTGCGCCCAGCTGCTCGAGCGCGTCGGGGTTCACCGCGTCGGCCTCGACCAGCGGGATGCGCCCGGACCACTGGGCGACCAGCTCGGGGTTGCGCTCGACGGCCAGGACGTCCTGGCCGAGGCGGTCGAGGGTCGAGGCGATGGCGGACCCGAACCGCCCGAGGCCGATGACCAGGACGCCCGAGTCCTTCTTCGGGGTGCGGGGTGCGTTGCGCGGCTCGCCGCCGCCTGAACGCAGGCTCTCAGCCAACGATGGGCCTCTCCTCCGGGTAGCGGATGACACGTCGACGGTTGCGCAGCGCGAGCGCCGCCGCAAGCGTCATGGTGCCGGTCCGGCCGATGAACATGAGCACGACGAGCACGTACTTCGCCGGTGTCGGCAGGTCGGCGGTGATGCCGGTCGACAGCCCGGCCGTCGCGAACGCCGAGATGACCTCGAAGAGCACGCGGTCGAGCGTCAGCCCGGTGATGGCCAGCAGCAGGAGGGTGGCGATCAGCACGATCGTCGCGGAGACGAAGCTGACGGCGATGGCGACCTGCAGCGTCTCGCGCGGGATGCGCCGGCCGAACGCCTCGACGTCACGGTCGCCGCGGCCCTCGGCGACGATCGCGAGCAGCATGACGGCCAGGGTGGTGACCTTGATGCCGCCCGCGGTCGACGCCGAGCCCCCGCCGACGAACATCAGGGCGTCGAGCAGGAGCCACGTGCCCTCGTGCATCTGCCCCACGTCGACCGTCGAGAACCCGCCCGAGCGGGGCATGACGCCCGCGAACAGCGACGCGAGGATGGTCCCCGGGGCGTCGAGCGGCCGGAACGTGTCCGGGTTGGTCCACTCGAACGCCGCGACCACCACGGACCCGAACAGCACCAGGGCGAGGCTCGTCGTGATCGTCAGCTTGGAGTGCAGGCTCCAGCGGCGCGGCTCGCGCAGGTGGTTGGCGACGTTGAGGATGACGGGGAAGCCCAGGGACCCGATGAACACGCCGATGATGATCGGCAGCAGCATCCACCAGTCGGAGACGAACGGGTCCAGCCCCTCGGGGGTCGGCACGAAGCCCGCGTTGTTGAACGCCGAGACGGAGTAGAACACCGCGTGCCACGCGGCCGTCCCCGTGGACTCCCCGTGCACGAGCAGCCGCGGGAACAGCACCAGGGCGATCGCGACCTCCAGGACCGTCGACGTCACGATGACGGTGCGGACCAGCGACCCCACCTCGCCCAGGCGGGTCACCTTGGTCTCGGACGACACCAGCAGACGCTGCGTCAGGCCGATGCGCCGCGACACGGCCATGCCGAGCAGCGACGCGAGCGTCATGACGCCCAGCCCGCCGATCTTGATCGCCACGAGGATGACCACCAGGCCCCACGCGGACCAGTACTCCCCGGTGGGCACGACGACCAGCCCCGTGACGGTGGTCGCGGACGTCGCGGTGAACAGGGCGTCGACGAGCGGCGCGCGCTCGCCACCGGCCGTCGCCCACGGTGCGGACAGCAGCACGGTGATGACGGCGATGACGAGGGCGAAGACGCCGAGCGCGAGTCGTGCGGGGGACTGCCGGGCCGACCGGTCGACGTACTCGCGCGCGCTCCACAGCAGGCCGGGCCCCGCTGCCATCCCACCTCCCGCTGTCCACCTGGTCGCAGACCCCACACTCTGGCACGTGCCGCCCCTCCCCACGCACTGGCGCGGCCTGCACGTCGGGTCGACACACGCCGTGTGACGGTGGGACGGTGAGCCCATGACGGCCTCCGACGCGCACCCCGCCGCGCGCGTCACCGGGGCACCGACGCTGCGGGTCGTCTGGGCGACCGAGCTCCTCGCGTACGACTTCGGCTTCGGTCACCCCATGACGTCCGACCGGATCGACCTGACGATCGCGCTCGCCGCCCAGCTCGGCCTGCTCGACGCGGCGGGCGTCGAGGTGGTGGGGGCGGAGCCGGCGTCCGACGCGCTGCTGGCGACCGTGCACGAGCCCGCGTACGTCGCGGCGGTGCACGCGGCGGCCGAGCACGGCGTCCCGGACCTGGTGCGCGGCCTGGGGACGCGGGACGACCCGCTGTTCCCGCAGATGCACGACGCCGCCGCCCGCGTCGTGGCCGGCACGGTCGACGCGGCGATGGCGGTGTGGAGGGCCGGGCGGAGCACGCGCTGAACGTGGGCGGTGGCCTGCACCACGCGCGGCCGGGCGCCGCGTCGGGCTTCTGCGTCTACAACGACGCGGCCGTCGCGATCCGGGCGCTGCTGGACGCCGGCGCGCAGCGGGTCGCGTACGTCGACGTGGACGCGCACCACGGCGACGGCGTCCAGGACGTCTTCTGGGACGACCCGCGGGTGCTGACCGTGTCGATCCACGAGACGGGGCACGCGCTGTTCCCCGGAACGGGGTACCCGACGGAGACGGGGGCCCCGCGCGGACGGCACGGCCGTCAACGTGGCGCTGCCCTCCCGGACGGACGACGCGGGCTGGCTGCGCGCGATCGAGGCGGTCGTGCCCGCGGTGGTCCGCGAGTTCGCGCCCGACCTGCTCGTCACCCAGCACGGCTGCGACACCCACCTCATGGACCCGCTCGCGACGCTGCGGGTGTCGGTGGACGCGCAGAAGGTCGCGGCGTCCCTGCTGCACGACCTGGCGCACGAGGTCTGCGACGGGCGGTGGGTCGCGCTCGGCGGCGGCGGGTACGCGATCCTCGACGTCGTCCCGCGGACGTGGTCGCACCTGCTGGGCGTCGCGTCGCACCGCCCGGTGGACCCGGCGACCCCGGTGCCGCAGGAGTGGCTCGACCTCGTGCAGCAGCGCTACGGGCGTGCCGCGGTGCCGGTGATGACGGACCACGCGACGGCCTGGTACCGGCCCTGGTCCGCGGGCTACGACCCGGCGAACGACGTGGACCGCGCGATCCGCGCGACCCGCGCGGCCGTGTTCCCGTCGCTGGGTCTCGACCCGGACCTCGACTGACCGTCACGACGGGAGGACCGTCACGACGGGAGGACCGTCACTGCGGTGGGCCGGGCGGGTGTCACCCCTATCCCACCTGTCACACGCGCCACTACTGTGGGCCGCGCACCCGGGCGCCCGGGTGCGCGACGCCGGCGCGGCCCGGTCAGCTGGAGGGCCGAGGCATGGGCGAGGAGCAGGGCGGACCCCAGGGTCGCGTGCGGTTCCTCACGGTCGTCGAGGTCGCGGACCTCATGCGGGTCTCGCGGATGACCGTGTACCGGCTGGTGCACGCGGGTGAGCTGCCCGCCGTGCGCGTCGGACGGTCGTTCCGCGTGCCGCAGGACGCGCTCGACGCGTACCTGAGGTCGTCGGCGACGGTCGACCCCGGGATGCTCGGCGAGGACCGCCGGACCTCCTGAGGACACCGGTGCCGGCCGTGCGGCACGGGCAGGCGCACGGCAGGCACACGGCAGGCACCCGACGAGCGCCCGGTGAGCACCCCGCACGGCCGGGAGTTCGCGGTCGCGGTACGCCATCGCGTAAGGTGGGCGCTCGGACTTTGCGTGCGTGGGTGATTCGGGTGGGCCCGATGCGCACCGCGCGTCGATCGACCACCACTCGCGGCCCTGACGGGTCGTGACCGGACACGAGTGAGGACCGCATGGGATCCGTCATCAAGAAGCGCCGCAAGCGTATGGCGAAGAAGAAGCACCGCAAGCTGCTGCGCAAGACGCGTCACCAGCGCCGCAACAAGAAGTGAGCTGAGCGCCGCTCGTCGGCGCGTCGTGCACCCCGGGCCCGGTCGCCACGACCGGGCCCGACGTGTGTCCGGGACCACCCGGCGCAGCGTCCTCGATAGGCTGCCCGGGCGACGGCGCTGCTGCCGTCTCGTCTGCCACGCGTGCGTCCGCCTGTCGTCGGACCCACGGGCACGGATCCGAGGAGGTCGGCCATGCCGACGACGATGGCCGACGTGGCGCGGGTCGCGGGTGTCTCGGTGAAGACGGTCTCCAACGTCATCAACGACTACCCGTACGTGCGCGCCGAGACGCGCGCGCGGGTGGTCGCCGCCATCGACCAGCTCGGGTACGAGGTGAACCTCGCGGCCCGCAACCTGCGCCTGGGGCGCACGGGCATGATCGGGCTCGCGGTCCCGGAGCTGCGCCAGGCGTACTTCGGTGAGCTTGCGGACGAGGTCCTGCGCATCGGCCGCGAGCGGGGGGTCACCGTCATCATCGAGCCGACGGGCGGCACGCGGGAGCAGGAGCTGCAGGTGCTCAACGGCCCGGGACGCAAGCTCACCGACGGCCTGCTGTTCATCCCGGTCGCGGTCGACGTCGCCGACGTCGCGGCGGTGGCACCGCACGTCCCCCTCGTGCTGCTCGGCGAGCAGGTCGCCGGCGCCGCGGCCGGGGTGGACCACGTGTCGATGCGCGACAGCGAGGCGGTCGAGGCGGCGACGCGGCTGCTCGTCGAGCGCGGCCGTCGGCGCGTCGCCGTCGTCGGGATGCAGCGCGAGCACCCCTTCGCCACAGCCCGCCTGCGGTACGCGGGCTACCTCGCCGCGCTGGAGGCGTGCGGGATCGCGTTCGACCCGCGCCTGGTCGGCTGGGCGCCGCCGACCTGGCGCCGCGCGGACGGTGCCGCCGGCATGGCGGCGGTCCTCGACTCGGGTGCGGAGCCCGACGGCGTCGTCGCCCTGAACGACTCCCTGGCGATCGGCGTGCTGTCCGAGCTGCGTGCACGGGGCCTGTCCGTCCCGGACGACGTGGCGGTCATCGGCTTCGACGACACCGACGAGGCCAGGTTCACGGACCCGCCGCTGACGACCGTCGACCCCGGACGCGGGGAGATCGCGCGGGTCGCGTTCGACCTGCTGTGGGACCGCCTGCAGCGTTCCGGCGCGCCGCACGAGCCGGTGACGCACCTGGCGAGCATGCGGATCGTCGAGCGCGGGACCACGCCGCCACACTGAGACGCGCGCAGGTCGGCCGGCACGTTGCTGCCGACACCTGCCGGTCCGCGTCGGGACCCTAGAGCGGACGCTCCAGCACGTAGTCGTCCTCGACCCGCTCGCCGACGCGGAAGTGCTTGACGCCGACGACCGCGAACCCCTCGCGCGCGTAGAACGCCTGGGCGCGCGCGTTGTGCTGGTTGACGCCCAGCCACATCCCGCCGCCGCCGAGGGCGCGGGCGTGGTCGAAGGAGGTGCGCAGCAGGGTGGCTGCGACGCCGGCGCCGTGCTGGTCCGGGTGCACGTAGCACTTGGACAGCTCGACCGTCGGGCGGATGTGCACGGCCGCGCGGGCGTCCTCGTCCGTCGGCTCCCCGGCGACGAGCATCGTGTACCCGAGCAGCACGCCGTCGTCGCCGGGCGTCGCGGCGACGAGCACGACGTGCCCCGCGTCGGCCGCGTACGCCGCGAAGTGCTCGGCGCGCAGGTGCGCGTCGAGGAACAGCCCCTGGTCGGCGGCGGTCGACCCGGGCGGGCACGCCAGCGGGAACGTCAGCGCGGCCAGCTCCGCCAGTGCGGTGGAGTCCCGCGGCTGCGCGGTCCGCACGGCCCAGTTGGTCGTCGCCGTCATGGTGCCCCCATCCGGCCCCGGATCGAGCGCCGCAGGGCGCGTCCGACGACCGCGAGCGCCCAGACGACCCCGGCGAGGCTCGCGGCGTTGACGCCGCGTCGCGCCTGCCTGCGCCGGGTGCGGAACTCCCGCACGGGCCAGCCCACCTCGGCGGCGTGCCGGCGCAGCCGGCCGTCGGGGTTGATGGCGCACGGGTGGCCGACCGTGGACAGGATCGGGACGTCGTTGGTCGAGTCCCCGTAGGCGTGGCACCGGTCGAGCTCGTACCCCTCCCGGGCGGCGAGCGCGCGGACGGCGCTCGCCTTGGCCTCGCCGTGCACCAGGTCGCCCACGAGCCGCCCGGTGTAGTAGCCGTCCTCGTGCTCGGCGACCGTGCCGAGCGCACCGGTGGCTCCGAGCCTGCGCGCGATGAGCTCACCGATCTCGACGGGCGTGGCGGTCACCAGCCACACGGCGTGCCCGTCGGCCAGGTGCGCGTCGAGCAGGGCCTGGGTGCCGGGGTAGATGCGCAGGCTCAGCACCTCGTCGTAGACGTCCTCGGCGATTGCCGTGACCTCGGCGACCGAGTGGCCGCGCATGATGTCCAGCGCGCGGGCGCGCAGCTCGTCGATCTGGCGGCGGTCCTCACCGAACACGCGGTACCGCGCCTGCTGCCCGGCGAAGTTCACGAGGTCGCGCTTGCGGAAGAAGCCCCGCCGGTACAGCCCGACGGCGAGGTGGAAGGAGCTGGCCCCGCGGATGATGGTGTTGTCGACGTCGAAGAAGGCCGCGACGCGGGTGCCGTCGGGCACGAGCGCGGCCAGGGGCGTCTCGACCGTGGCGGCGACGATGCGCTGGTCCGTGCCGTCGCCCGCGTGCATCGGGCCACTGTAACGAGCGCGGGCCGCGGGTGGGGCGGTCGTCTCCCGCGGGCTGGGCCCGCCCGGGCTAGCGTGGCCCTCGTGGACGAGGCGACGACGGCCCGGGTCGTGCTGTACGGGCGCGCGGGGTGCCACCTGTGCGACGTGGCACGCTCCCTCGTGGCGCGGGTGTGCGCGGAGGTCGGCGCGACGTGGGCGGAGGTCGACGTCGACGCGCCGGCGGCCGACGGGCACGTGCTCGCGGACGAGCTGGGGGAGCTGGTGCCGGTGGTCGACGTCGACGGCGTGCGGCGCGGGTACTGGCGGATCGACGAGACACGCCTGCGACGGGCTCTCGCGACGGGGGGCGCCAGGGCCTAGCGTGAGACCCCTGGCACCGGGGCCTTCCTGCGGTGCCGCGGGCACAGGGGGTCGCGTGGACGAACGGCGCACGGCAGGGCGGCGGGACGGCGACCGGCGAGCCGCGCGCGACGGCCAGCCCGTGCCGCCGGCGACGGTGGCCCGGCTGCCGGGCTACCTGCGCGCGCTGGAGGCCACGGCGGCCACGGGCGCGGTCCTGACCTCGTCCGACGAGCTTGCGGCGCGTGCGGGCGTGACGCCGGCGCAGCTGCGCAAGGACCTGTCGTTCCTCGGCTCGTACGGCCGCCGCGGCGTCGGCTACGACGTGGGCCACCTGCGCGAGCAGATCACCGTCGTGCTGGGCCTGGCGGACGTGCGCCGCGTGCTGCTGGTGGGCGTGGGCAACCTGGGCCACGCGCTCGCGAACTACGCGGGCATCGCGGAGCGCGGCTTCGTGCTCGTGGGTCTCCTCGACGCGGACCCCGCGGTCGTGGGCACGACCGTGGCCGGCCTGGTGGTGGAGCCCGCCGCCGACCTGGCGGCCGTCGTGGCGCGCACGGGGGCGACGATCGCGGTGCTGACGACGCCCGCGGGCGTCGCGCAGGCCGTGTGCGACGAGCTCGTGGCGGCGGGCGTGGTGGGGATCCTCACGTTCGCGCCGCGTGCGCTGCGGGTGCCGCCCCACGTCGACGTCCGCGCGGTGGACGTGGCCTCCGAGCTGCAGATCCTCGCGTTCCACGACCGTGCGCGCAGCGTGGGGGGTGGGGCGTCGTGACGGCGGGACGCCGCGAGGGCGCGACCGGTGCGGTCGCGCCCTCGCGGGGACGTGCGTGCCGGCGTCGGCCGGCGGGACGGCTCAGGCCCTGATGGCCGAGACGTCGAGGTCGATGCGCACCTTGTCGGCGACGAGCACGCCGCCGGCCTCGAGCGCGGCGTTCCACGTCAGGCCGAAGTCCTTGCGCGAGATGGTGACGGTCGCCTCGAAGCCGGCGCGGGTGTTGCCGAACGGGTCGACCGCGGTGCCGTTGAACTCGGTCTCGAGCTCGACGGGGCGGGTCACGCCGTGGATCGTCAGGTCGCCGTGGACGACGTGGGCGGAGCCGGACTCCCGGACGCCGGTGGAGACGAAGGTCCACTGGCCGAACTGCTCGACGTCGAAGAACTCGCCGCTCTGGAGGTGGCCGTCGCGGCCGGCGTCACCGGTCGTGACGGTGGAGGGGTCCAGCGTGACGGTGACGGACGACGTCTCGAGGTCCTCGCCGATCGTCAGGGCGCCGGAGGTCACCGCGACGGTGCCGCGGACCTTGGAGATGCCGGCGTGCCGGACGGTGAACGACGCCTCGGTGTGGGACGGGTCGATGGTCCAGGTGCCGGTGGTGAGGCCGGTGGGAAGCGCGGTCATGATGGTCCTCTGCAGCTCGGGGCCGAACGGATTCGTTGACTCGACAAGTATCTGTTGTTGATCTTTCTACTACAGTGAGGACGTCATTGCAACCCCCACCCCTGGAGGACGACGTGCCGAGCCGCAGCCCGATCGCCGAGCGGTCGACCGCGGGCGCCGCCCCCGGCCCGCAGCCCGCCCCGCCCGGCGCCGGTACGCCCGATGCGCCGCCCGAGGTGCGCTGGCTCTCCGCGACGCAGCAGGAGCACTGGCGTGCCTTCCGCGACGGCACCGCGCTCCTCTTCGACGTCCTGGCACGTGAGCTCGACGACACGAGCGGCATGTCGCTGGGGGAGTACGAGGTCCTGGTCCGCCTCTCCGAGTCGCCCGGACGCACGCTGCGCATGTCGGAGCTGGCCGACGACCTCGCCCACTCCCGCAGCCGCCTGACGCACACCGTGGCCCGCATGGAGCGCGACGGCATCGTGCGGCGCGAACCCGCGCTGGACGACGCGCGCGGGGTCAACTGCGTCCTGACCGAGCGCGGGTGGGGCGTGCTGGTCGCCGCGGCGCCCGGGCACGTCGCCTCGGTGCGCGCCCACCTCGTCGACGTGCTCGACGACGAGCAGCTCGCCGCGCTGGGCGTCGCCATGCAGGTCGTCGTCGACCACCTGCGCGGCCCCGCGTGCGCGCCGCCCGCGGGCGACGACGCCGGTCCGGCCGGACCGTGACCGGCCGCCGAGCCGCAGCGGTCCGGGGTACCCAGGAGACTTTGCGACACTGTGCACATGGTCGCCACCACGGTCCACCTGCTGCGGCACGGTGAGGTCCACAACCCCGACGGCGTGCTCTACGGCAGGCTCCCCGGCTACCGGCTGTCCGAGCGCGGGCAGCAGATGGCCGAGCTCGTCGCGGGCACGCTCGCGGGCGACCACGACGCGCCCCGGCGCGACGTGGTGGTCGTGACCGCGTCCCCCCTGCAGCGGGCGCAGGAGACGGCGGCACCGATCGCCGCCGCCTTCGGGCTCGCGGTCGGCACGGACGACCGGATCATCGAGGCCGCCAACCACTTCCAGGGCATGACGTTCGGCGTCGGCGACGGCTCCCTGCGCCACCCCGGGCACTGGCCGCACCTGCGCAACCCGATCCGGCCGTCGTGGGGCGAGGCGTACGCCGAGCAGGTCGACCGGGTGCTCGCCGCGGTCGAGTCGGCCCGCATCGCCGCGCGCGGCCACGAGGCGGTCCTCGTCAGCCACCAGCTGCCGATCTGGGTCACGCGCCTCGCGCTCGAGAACCGCCGGCTGTGGCACGACCCGCGCCGCCGGCAGTGCGCGCTCGCCTCCCTGACGACCCTGCGGTTCGAGGGGGACACCCTCGTCGGTGTCGGCTACAGCGAGCCGGCCGCGGCGCTGCTCCCCGGCGCGTCACCGGTCCCCGGGGCCTGACGTGCACGCCGCGCCCCGACGTCGCCGCGCCGCCCTCGCGGCCGCGGCGACCCTCCTGCTCGCGGTCGCCGGGTGCGCCGCCGACGGCGGCAGCGGCGCCGCGCCGGACGTCGTCGACCAGGGCTACCAGTCGGGTGACGGGTCGACGACCACGTGGCCCGCCGGCGAGCGGGTCGGACCGGTCGAGATCACCGGCACCGACTACGAGGGCACGTCCCACGACCTGGCGCAGTGGCGCGGCGACGTCGTGCTGCTCAACACCTGGTACGCCGCGTGCCCGCCGTGCCGGGCCGAGGCCCCGGACCTCGCGGCCGTCGCGACCGAGTACGCCGACCAGGGCCTGCGCGTGCTCGGCATCAACAGCCGCGACGCGGCCGGCGCCGCGCAGGCGTTCCAGCGCCGGCTCGAGGTGCCCTACCCCTCGCTCGACGACCGCGGAGGGTCGGCGATCGCGTCCCTGCAGGGCGTGGTCCCCGTGAACGCGGTGCCGACGACCATCCTGCTCGACCGCGACGGCACGGTCGCGGCGCGGGTCCTCGGCCTCGTCGACGGGGCCACGCTGCGCGCACTGGTCGAGGAGCTGCTCGCCGAGGAGGCGTCGGGGCCCGACCCGTCCGCCGCCGACCCGACCGCCGCCGACCCGACCGCCGCCGACCCGACCGCCGCCGACCCGACCGCGCTGCCGGCTCGCGCGGCCCTCAGGGGCGCCGCCCGGTGACCGGAGGCGCGGTCGTGCTCGGCGTCGGTTCGACCGTCGCCGACGGCTCGCTGCTGCTCGCCGTGCCCGTCGCGCTGCTCGCGGGTCTCGTGTCGTTCGCGTCGCCGTGCGTCCTGCCGCTCGTGCCCGGCTACCTGGGGCTGCTCGGCGGCCTGGTCGGGGGAGGGGAGCGCCCGGGGCCGGGTGCGCGGCTCGGCCTGGTCGACGCGACCGACGTCGTGCGTTTCGGTGTCGCGCCCGCGCGGGCGGGCGCCGAGGCGCGTCCCGCTGCTGCGGCCCCGGTGCCGGGTGCGGGCACCGTCGCCCTGCCGACGCCCGGCGCCGCCGTGCCGCTGCCCGCACCCGCCGGCCGGCGCACGCTCGTGCTCGGGATCACGCTCTTCGTCCTCGGGTTCTCCGCGGTGTTCGTCGCGTTCGGCGCGCTCGCCGGGACCCTCGGGGCCGCGCTGTGGCAGTGGCAGGACCCGGTGAGCCGCGTGCTCGGCGCCCTGACGGTCGTGCTCGGCCTGGCGTTCCTCGGCGCCGTCCCGTTCCTCCAGGGCGAGCGGCGGGTGCGCCTTGCGCCGCGCGCGGGCGTGTGGGGTGCGCCGCTGCTCGGCGTCGCGTTCGGCCTCGGCTGGACGCCGTGCATCGGCCCGACGCTCGCCGCGATCCTCACGCTGTCCCTCACGGGCGGCTCGGCCGGGCGCGGCGCCCTGCTCGCGGTCGCGTTCTGCGTCGGCCTCGGCCTGCCGTTCGTGCTCGTCGGCCTGGGCCTGCAGCGCTCGCAGCGCGCTCTGGCGTGGCTGCGCCGGCACCGCCGCGCGGTGCAGCGCACCGGCGGTGCCGTCCTCGTGGTGCTGGGAGTCGCGCTGCTCACCGGCGCGTGGGGCACCTGGGCGGCCTGGCTCCAGGGCGTGCTGACCGGCGGCGACCCGTTCGTGCCCGCGCTGTGAGCGACGACACGGCACGCCCCGCGGACGCGACCGCCGGGTACCGCCCCGAGGGCCTCGACGACGCGTTCACCGACGGCCCCGGCCCCGACGGCGCGGACCGGACCCGGGCCACCCCGTCCGGGACCGACCCGTCGCTGCCCGCGCTGGGCGTCGTCGGGTGGCTGCGCTGGGCGTGGCGCCAGCTCACGAGCATGCGCGTCGCGCTCCTGCTGCTCGTGCTGCTCGCCGTCGCGGCCGTGCCCGGCACGATGTTCCCGCAGCGCCCGCAGGACCCTGCGGCGGTCTCCGCGTACCTCACGGAGCACGCGACCGCCGGGCCGTGGCTCGACCGGCTGGGCTTCTTCGACGTCTACGCGTCGGTCTGGTTCTCGGCGATCTACCTGCTGCTGTTCGTGTCGCTGGTCGGGTGCATCCTGCCCCGGACGCGGGTGCACCTCGCGGCGGTGCGCGGTCGGCCGCCGCGCACGCCCCGACGGTTCGGCCGGTTCCCCGCGCAGGGCGCGGGCACGTCCGACGACGCGCCGCGGGACGTCGTCGAGCGTGCGGCGGCAGTGCTGCGCCGCCGCCGGCTCGCCGTCCCCGCCTACCGCGTCGACGTGCGCGACGAGGGCGCCGGCACGTGGTCGGCGTCCGCCGAGCGCGGCTACCTGCGCGAGACGGGCAACCTGGTGTTCCACCTGGCGCTGGTGGGCCTGCTCGTCGCGGTGGCGACCGGGCAGCTGCTGCACTACCGCGGGCAGGCGATCGTCGTGCAGGGCACGGGATTCGCCAACGTGCAGGCGTCGTACGACACGTTCGAGCGCGGGTCCGCCTTCGACCCCGCGGACCTCGTGCCGTTCACCATGCGCCTCGACGAGTTCGAGGCGCGCTTCGACCCCGAGACGCTGCAGTCGCGCGACTTCACCGCGTACGTGACCGTCACCGAGCCCGGGGGCGAGCCGGACGAGCGCACCGTGAAGGTCAACTACCCGATCGTCGCGGGCGGCGCCAAGGTGTACCTGCAGGGCAACGGCTACGCACCCGCCGTGACGGTGCGCGACGCCGCGGGCGAGGTCGCGTTCTCCGGCGCCGTGCCGTTCCTGCCGCAGGACGACGTCTACACGTCGCGCGGTGTCATCAAGGTGCCCGACGTGTCAGACGACCAGCCGCAGATCGGGCTCGTCGGGTTCCTGCTGCCCACGGCCGAGGAGCCCGTCGCAGGCCTGTGGCGCTCGGTGCACCCGCAGCCGGCGGACCCGCTGCTCGTGCTGTCCGTGTGGAGCGGCAACCTCGGCCTGGACACCGGCGTGCCGCAGAACGCGTTCCGCCTCGACGAGTCCCGCATGGAGCAGGCCGTCGACGACGCGGGCGACGTCGTGACCCTGTACGTCCGCCCGGGCGAGACGGTCGACCTCCCCGACGGGCTCGGCACCCTGACGTTCGACGAGCTGCCCCGCTTCGTCGCGCTGGACCTGCGGCACGACCCGTCGCTGGCGTGGGTGCTGGCGTTCGCGCTGCTCGCGCTCGGCGGCCTCACGACGTCGCTGTTCGCCCCGCGGCGGCGCCTGTGGCTGCGGGCGGCCCCGGCCGAGGACGGGACCACCGGCGGAGCTACAGTGATCACGGCCGCCGGGCTCGCCCGCGGCGACGACGTCGGCCTGCAGCCCGAGCTCGACCGCGTCCTCGCCGACGTGCTCGGTGCGCCCCGGCCCGTCGCACGACACCCCCGGGCCCCACCCCCGCAGGAGGACAGGACATGACCGTCGCCGAGCTGAGCGACCTGTTCGTGTGGTCGGCCGCGACCGCGCTGACGATCGCGCTGGTCGCGTACGCCGTCGAGCTCGCGCGCATCACCGACGTGGCGCGCGCGGCGAGCGAGGCGCGCACGCACGTCGCCGTCGGTGCCGGCGCGTCCGCACCCGCCGCGCCGTCGGGACCGACGACGTCGCGGGCCGACGCCCCGGCACGGGGCCGCGCGGCGGGCATCGCGCGCTCGACGCTCGTGCTCGGCACGCTCCTGCTGCTCGTCGCGATCGTGCTGCGCGGGATCGCCGCGGGGCGCTGGCCGACCGCCAACATGTACGAGTTCACGGTCGTCGGCACGTTCTGCGCCACGACCGCGCTGGTCGTCGTGCAGCGCCGCCGGCCCATCGCGTTCGTCGGCGTCGTCGTGACGGGCATCGCCGTCCTCGCGCTCGTGCTCGCGCTGAACACGCTGCACGTGCAGGCCGACGCCGTGCAGCCCGCGCTGCAGCGGTACTGGCTCGTCATCCACGTCGGCGTCGCGATCATCGCGACCGGCATCTTCACCGTCGCGTTCGCGACGGCCGTGCTGCAGGTCCTGCGGGACGGCCGCGCGGCGGGACGGTCACGCCTGGCGCAGCCGTGGAGCCGGCTCGACGGCGTCCGCCAGGCGTTCCGCGGCGTGCGCGTCACGGGTCCCGCGTTCGCGTGGCTCGAGCAGGTCCCCGACGCGCGCCGCCTCGAGGCGATGTCGTTCCGGCTGCACGCGGTCGGCTTCGTGCTGTGGACGTTCACGCTCATCGGCGGCGCGATCTGGGCCGAGGAGGCCTGGGGCCGGTACTGGGGCTGGGACCCCAAGGAGGTCGGCACGTTCGTCGCCTGGGTCGTCTACGCCGCGTACCTGCACGCCCGCACCACGCGCGGCTGGGCCGGGCGCCGGGCGGCGTTCATCGCCTTCGTCGGCTACGCGGCCGTGATCGCCAACTTCACGGTCGTCAACCTGTTCATCGACGGCAAGCACTCGTACTCGGGGCTCTGAGCCCGCAGGCTCCGGCCAGGTCGACAGGCTCCGGTCAGGTCGACAGGCGCCGGTCAGGTCGACGGTGCGCCGTCGGCGCTGCCCGTGGCTCCTCGGTCGTCGGTGCGCCCGTCCTGCGGGCGGTCGTCCTGCGGAGGCCCGCCCTGCTCACGCACGTCCTGCTCACCGGACTGCTGCCCGGTCGGCGCGGGGCCGGCTGTCTTCTCGCGGCGGCGCTGCTCCTGCTCCAGGCGGAACAGGAACTCCGGGTCGTCGTCGGGGGCGACCGGTCCGCTGCGACGCGGACCCGGTCCGCCCGCCGGCGAGGCGCCGCGGCCGGCGACGAGCCAGGCCACGCCCCCGAGGACGGGGACCAGCACGATCAGGAGCCACGCGACGGCGGGCAGGCCGCGCCGCCGGTGCGCATCGCTCCCCAGCACGTCGAACGCGCAGTAGACCGTGAACGCGACGACGGCGACGAGGGGCAGGTACCTGAGCACTCGTCCACCTTAGACGCGCGCGCCCCGCCTATCCTGGTCACGTGCCTGTCGTCGTCTACTCCGTGCTGCGCCTCGCCCTCTTCCTCGCCGTGACCGGCGTCCTGTGGTGGGCCGGGATGCGGTCGTGGCTCGCCCCCGTGCTGGGCGCCCTGCTCGCCTTCGCGCTGTCGTACGTCCTGCTCACCCGGCAGCGCGACGCCGCCGCGCTGCACCTCGCGACGCGCGCCGAGCGACGCCGCGCCGGCGCGGGCCTGGGGGCGCGTGCCCGCGCGGACGCGGACGCAGAGGACGCCGAGATCCACCGCTCGCCCTCGCCGCACGACAGCGACGCGTAGCCCCTGGACGACCCGGACGCTGCGAGGCCGGGCTCAGGTCGCTCATCGGGCACCACGAGCACGTGCGCCCGGCTCGCGGGCCGGCGGCGTCACAGGGCCAGGCCGAGCCCCAGCAGCACGCCGAACGCCAGCTCGAGCAGACCCGTCCCGCCGAGCACGGGGACCAGCGCGATGCCGCGCGCCCCGGCGAGCACCGCGACGGCCAGCACCACGGCGGGGGCGAGCAGCAGCAGCACGAGCAGCGACCACGGTGCGACGATCGCGCACACCGCCCCGAGCAGCACGGGGGCGACGACCGTCACGGCGTACACGCGGCGCGCGCGGTGCTCACCGAGGCGCACCGCGAGGGTCCGCTTGCCGACCAGCACGTCCGTCGGCACGTCGCGCAGGTTGTTGGCCATGAGCAGCGCGCACGCGAGCATCCCGATCGCGACGGCGCCGACCACCGACGGCCACGTCACCCCTGCGACCTGCGTGTACGTGGTGCCGAGCACCGCGACGAGGCCGAAGAACAGGAACACGCCGACCTCGCCGAGTCCCAGGTACCCGTAGGGACGACGTCCGCCCGTGTACGTCCACGCGGCGACCACGGCCAGCGCGCCCACGGCCAGCAGCCACCACGACCCGGACAGCGCGACGAGCCACAGCCCGAGCACGCCGGCCACGGCGAACGCGGCGAACGCGGCCCCCCGGACCTGCCGCGGCGGGGCGGCGCCCGAGGCCGTGAGCCGCATCGGCCCGACCCGGTCGACGTCCGTCCCCCGCACGCCGTCGGAGTAGTCGTTGGCGAAGTTGACGGCCACCTGCAGCGCGAGCGCGACGCCCGCCGCCAGCAGCGCCCGCCCCACGTGCGCGTCACCGGCCTGCGCCGCGGCGCCCGTCCCGACGAGCACGGGCGCGACTGCGGCGGGCAGGGTGCGGGGTCGCGCACCGGCGACCCAGTCGGTGGCGGTGGCCATCGTGCTCCTGTCGGTGGGGGTGTGGTCGTTCAAGGGGCGGTCGGCGGGGGCGACGTCATGCGCTGCGTGGCGAGCCGCGCGACGGCCCGGCGGTCCGGCTTGCCGGGGCCCCGCATCGGCAGCTCGTCGACGACGACGACCTGCCGTGGTGCGCTGGCCGGCCCGAGGGCCGACGCGACGGCCGTGCGCAGCGCCGTCAGCGGCGGCACCGCACCGTCCCGCGTCACGACGACCGCCACCACGGACTGCCCCCAGTGCTGGTCCGGCACACCGACGACGCACACCTCGCGCACGTCCGCGAAGCCCGCGACGACCTCCTCGACCGCCAGCGGGTCGACCTTCACGCCGCCCGACACGAGCACGTCGTCGAGCCGGCCGAGGACGTGCAGCAGGCCGTCGTCGAGGCGGCCGCGGTCGGCGGTGCGCAGCCAGCGCCGACCGCCCGTCGTGACGAACGTCGTCGCGTCGAGGTCGGGCCGGTGCAGGTAGCCGGTCGCGAGCGTGGGGCCGGTGAGCGCGATGCGGTGCTCCGCGTCGACGGCCACCTCGACACCGTCCAGCGGGCGCCCGTCGTACACGCAGCCGCCGCAGGTCTCCGTCATGCCGTAGGTGGTGACGAGGCGCAGCCCCGCGGCGCGGGCGCGGGCGAGCAGCGGCGGGGGGCAGGCGGCACCGCCCACGAGGATCGCGTCGAACGCGAGGGCCGCGGCGGTCGCGTCCGGGTCGTCGAGCACGCGCACCACCTGCGTCGGCACGAGCGAGGTGTAGTGCGGACCGGGCCCGTCGGTCGCGGCGAGCGCGGCGCCCGTGAAGACGGGGGCGCGGAACGGACCCGCGGGCAGCGTCGTCGGCTCCCGACCGGCCAGCAGCGCCCGCAGGAGGACCTGGAGACCCGCGACGTGGTGCACGGGCAGCGCCAGCAGCCACGAGCCCGGGCCCGCGAGCCGGGCCGCGGTCGCGTCGGCGGAGGCGCGCAACGCCGCCGCGGACAGCATCACGTCCCGCGGGTGACCGGTCGACCCGGACGTCCGCACCACCACCGCGACGTCCGCGGGCACGCGGGACGCCGGCCCGGGGACGGGCTCGTCGAGGGCCCGCACCGCCGGGCCGGTGCCGTCCAGCGCCGCGACCAGCGCGGTGACGAGGTCCCGCGCCTGCGCGGGCACGTCGCGCAGCGGCCGGTCCACCCGCACAGCGTAGGTCGTCCGTGCGGCGTGCGCGCCGGGAGGCGAGCCGCCAGGGCGCGCCCCGGCGGTGCAAGCACGTCCCCCGGGGTGGCGCAACCGGAGGTGGGGCCGCGACCCGTAGAGTGGCGCGCGGTCCGGCGCGCCCGGGCGGGTGCCCCAGGGGCGCCCGCCGACGCGCGAGTGCGAGATCGCCGCCGCGGCGGGGGACGGAGAGAGACGGATGGCAGCGAGGTCGGCAGGCAGGGGTGCGACGCGCAGGTGGCGTGACCGGTCCGGTGGGCTGGTGGCGGTCGGTGCGCTGCTCGCGCTCGCCGCGTGCGGATCGCCCGCGACGGTGCAGCCCGGGCCGACGGTGACGTCCCGTGCGGACGTCGCCGTCGACAAGCAGGCCGTCCCCGTCCCCGAGGTGCCTCCGACGTGGCCGCTGACGGGTGTCGCAGGCGCCCCCGACCCGCGCCCGGCGATCGCGGTGAAGATCGAGAACACGTCGTCGGCCCGCCCGCAGTCCGGCCTGGAGCAGGCGGACGTGGTCTGGGAGACCATCGTCGAGTTCGAGGTCTCCCGGTTCGTGGCCGTGTTCCACTCCCAGGCTCCCGAGGAGGTCGGGCCGATCCGGTCGGTCCGTCCGATGGACCCCCTGATCGTGGCGCCCCTGGGCGGGCTCCTCGCGTTCTCCGGCGGCCAGCCGGGCATCCTCGACCTCGTCACCGCCTCCGGGGTCCAGATGGTCTCGCACGACGCCGGCGCACCGGGGCTGTACCGCGTCCGCGGCCGGTCCGCGCCGCACAACGTCTACGGCTCGCTGCGCGAGTGGTGGGGATCGCCGAGGCGGGCCGGACGGCACCGGGCGAGCAGTTCGCGTTCGCGCGGTCCGCGGACCGCGCGGCCGCCGTCGTCGCGGGTGCCCCGGCCGGCACGCTGGACTTCCGCCTGTCGGGCCAGTCGAACCCGGTGTGGAGCTGGGACGCGGGCAGCGGCACGTGGCTGCGCTCGGAGGGCGGGTCGCCGGCCACGGGTGCGAGCGGTGCGCGGCTCTCGGCCGTCAACGTCGTCTCGATCACCGCGGGTCACCCGGCCACCGGGTTCGGTGCGCAGGGCGGCGCGGCTGTCCCGACGTACGAGCTCGTCGGGTCCGGGGACGCCGTCGTGGCGACCGGCGGCAAGGTCGTCGCCGCGCGCTGGCAGAAGGACGCGCAGGACCAGCCGATGCGGCTGTTCCTGGCCGACGGGTCCGAGGCGACGCTCGCACCGGGCAACACCTGGGTCGAGCTCGTGCCCGCGGGCAGCGGGTCGCTGACCACGTCCTGATCGCGCGTCCGTCCGGGTCGATACCCCGGGAGGACGTCGGACGCCGCGCCGTCGTCCTGGCGACGTACGAGGGGCCGTCGCGGGGTGGACGGCGCGGTGCGCACGCCGGGCCCGCAGGGCGACGCGGCGGGGTGCCGGTGCGGACCACGCTGGAGCCATGGCCGCTCACACGTCGTTCCCCGTCACCGTCCGTCCCGCCCGCCCGGCGCGCGGCCCCGAGGACCACTCGGTCCGCTCGGCGGTCGCCGTCGTGCTCGCCGGCATCGTCCTCGTCGCGCTGCTCGTCGGCGGCGGGGCGATGCTCGCCACCGTCGTCGACCTCGCGTCGTGGGCGGGAGCCGCCTGACGTCGAGCCCCGGCGACCCCTGACCTCGTCGGTCAGTAGGCGTACGGGAACCCGGACCAGTCCGGGTCGCGCCGCTGCAGGAACGCGTCGCGCCCCTCGACGGCCTCGTCCGTCATGTACGCCAGGCGCGTCGCCTCGCCCGCGAAGACCTGCTGCCCGGCCAGCCCGTCGTCGGCCAGGTTGAACGCGAACTTCAGCATCCGCACCGCCTGCGGGGACTTGGTCGCGATGATCCGCGCGTACTCGAGCCCGGCGTCCTCGAGGTCCGCGTGGTCGACGACGTCGTTCACGGCACCCCACGCGTGGGCGTCGTCCGCCGAGTACTCCCGCGCCAGGAAGAAGATCTCCCGCGCCCGCTTCTGCCCCACCTGCCGCGCCAGCAGCGCCGAGCCGTACCCGCCGTCGAACGACCCGACGTTCGCGTCGGTCTGCTTGAAGCGCGCATGCTCGCGGCTGGCGATCGTCAGGTCCGCGACGACGTGCAGCGAGTGCCCGCCGCCGGCCGCCCACCCGTTGACGAGCGCGACGACGACCTTCGGCATCGTCCGCATCAGCCGCTGCACCTCGAGGATGTGCAGCCGGCCCGCGCGCGCCGGGTCGACGGCGTCGGCCGTGTCACCGTCGGCGTACCGGTAGCCGTCACGGCCGCGGATGCGCTGGTCGCCGCCGGAGCAGAACGCCCACCCGCCGTCCTTGGGGGACGGCCCGTTGCCGGTGAGCAGCACCGTGCCCACGTCGGACGTCGTGCGGGCGTGGTCGAGCACGGCGTACAGCTCGTCGACCGTGCCCGGCCGGAACGCGTTGCGGACCTCGGGACGGTGGAACGCGACCCGGACCACGGGCAGGTCGCGCTCGACCGCACCCGCGGCGGCCTGCTCGGCCGTGGGCCGCGCCCGCCCCCGGTGGTAGGTGACGTCCGTGAGGTGCTCGAACCCCGCGACGTCGCGCCACCGGGTCGGGTCGAACGTCTCCGAGACGCGCGCGGGCAGGGGGGCAGACGTGCCGCTCTCACTCACCGCCCCAGGGTAGGCGCCCGCCCCCCGCCGACCGGAACCGGGGTCACCGTCCGGCGGCCGTTGCGGTGACCCGGGTTCCGGTCGCCGGGGTGGGGGCGGAGGGGTGGGGGCGGCGGCTTAGCCTGGGGGGGTGGGTGCGCTGCCGGGTCTCGTCGTGTGGGACGTGCCGCTGCGCACCCGGTTCCGCGGGCTGACGCGCCGCGACGGCGTGCTCGTGCGCGGCGACGCCGGGTGGGGCGAGTTCAGCCCCTTCTGGGACTACGACGACGCGACAGCGGCGCGCTGGTGGCGCGCGGCGCGCGAGGCCGCCGACGAGGGCTGGCCCCCCGCCGTGCGCACGCACGTGCCCGTCAACGTGACCGTCCCGGCCGTCGACCCCGAGCACGCGCACCGCATCGTCACGGGCTCCGGTGGCTGCCGCACCGCCAAGGTCAAGGTCGCGGAGCCCGGGCAGCCCGCGGGCGCCGACGAGGCCCGGCTCGAGGCGGTGCGCGACGCCCTCGGCCCCGACGGCGCGATCCGGGTGGACGCGAACGCCGCCTGGGACGTCGACACCGCGGCGACGCGCCTGGACGCCCTCGACCACGCCGCGGGCGGGCTCGAGTACGCCGAGCAGCCCGTGCCGGGCGTCGAGGCGCTCGCCGCGCTGCGCCGCCGCACGCGCGTGCCGATCGCCGCCGACGAGGCGATCCGCCTCGGCGACGACCCGCTCGCGGTCGTGCGGCAGCACGCCGCCGACGTCGTCGTGCTCAAGGTGCAGCCGCTCGGCGGCGTGCGCGCGTGCCTGCGGCTCGCCGAGCAGGTCGGGCTGCCGGTGGTGGTGTCGTCCGCGCTCGAGTCGTCCGTCGGGCTCGCCGCCGGGCTCGCGCTGGCCGCCGCCCTGCCCGAGCTGCCGTACGCGTGCGGCCTGGCCACGGCGGCGCTGCTCGCGCAGGACCTCGTGGCCGACCCCCTGCTGCCGCGCGACGGCCGGATCGAGGTGCGGCGGCCGCTGCCGACGGCGGACCTGCTGGCGGCCGCGGCAGCCGAGCCGGCGCTCGCCGCACGCTGGGGCGCGCGCCTCGCCGCCGTGCGCGCTCGGGCATGATGGCGCTCGGGCATGATGGCGACGTGACCCCCGTCCCCGAGGACCCGCCTGCGCCGCGCCGCCGCCGGCGCACCTCCGGCCCCTCGCGCCGGCCGGCGCGTCCGGCGAGCCGGTGCCGGCCGTCGCCGCGGCTCGGGTCCTCGTGCAGGCGCTCGCGTCGCTCGGGGTGCGCGACGTCGTGCTCGCGCCCGGCTCGCGCAGCGCCCCGCTGGCGTACGCGTTCGCCGACGCGGCCCGCCCCGACGACGAGCGTCCCGCCGGCGCCCCCGCGCTGCGCCTGCACGTCCGCGTCGACGAGCGCGACGCCGGGTTCCTCGCCCTCGGGCTGGCGAAGGCGTCCGCGCACGCGGGCGCGCGGCCCCGGCCCTGCCCGGCCGGTCGCCGTCGTGACGACGTCGGGGACGGCGGTCGCGAACCTGCACCCGGCGGTCCTCGAGGCGCACCACGCGGGCCTGCCCCTCGTGCTCCTCACGGCCGACCGCCCGCACGAGCTGCGCGGCACGGGCGCCAACCAGACGACGGAGCAGGCCCAGCTGTTCACGTCCTCGGTCCGCCTCGCGGTCGACGTGCCCGCCCCCACGGGGCGGACCGGTGAGGACCGCGACCTGCGCCGCACGGTCTCGCGTGCGCTCGCCGCCGCGACCGGCGCCCGCACGGGCGACCCCGGCCCGGTGCACCTCAACCTCGCGTTCCGTGAGCCGCTCGTGCCGGGCGACGAGCCCTGGCCCGCGCCGTCGGTCGCGGGGCTCACGCACGTCGCCGGTCGCGCCCAGCCCGCCGAGCCGGCGGCGGCCCTCACGGACGCCCAGCCGCTCGTGGTCGAGGCGACCGACGACCTCGCCGACGACCGCGCGCGCCCCTCGCGGCGGGCGCGCGGCGCCGTCCCGACCGTCGTCGTGGCGGGCGACGGCGCCGGTCCCGGCGCGGCGCGGCTCGCCGAGGCCAACGGCTGGCCGCTGCTCGCGGAGCCGTCGTCGGGGGCGCGGCAGGGACCCAGCGCCGTCGCGGCCTACCGGCTGCTGCTCGCCGACGACCGCCTCGGCGGCCGGGTCGGGCGCGTCGTCGTGCTGGGGCGCCCGACGCTCACGCGGCCCGTGCAGCAGCTGCTGGCCCGCCCGGACGTCGAGGTGCTCGTCGTCGCGCCGCGCGGCACGGACTGGCCCGACGCGGCGCGCAACGCGTCCCAGGTGCTGCTCGAGGTGCCGCCGCGCATGCGGCAGGGACGCGTCGGCGCGCCCGCGGGCTGGCTCGACGCGTGGCGCACCGCGGACGCGGCCGCGCAGGACGTCCTGGCGGGGCTGCTCGACACGCCGGAGGACGCGCGCCGGTCCCGCAGCGGCCCCCGGGTCAGCGGCTGGGCGCTCGCGCGCGCCGTGGCACGGGCGAGCGCACCGGACGACGTGCTCGTCGTGGGGTCGTCGAACCCGGTGCGGGACCTCGACCTCGTCGCGCGCTGGGACCTCGCGCCCCTCGTGCTCGCCAACCGCGGGCTGGCCGGGATCGACGGCACGATCGCCACGGCCACCGGAGTCGCGCTCGCCCTGCCGCACCGCCGGGTGCGCGCCTACCTGGGCGACCTGACGTTCCTGCACGACGTCGGAGGGCTGCTGCGTGGGCCCGCGGAGCCGACCGTGGACCTGCAGATCGTGGTCGCGAACGACGACGGCGGCTCGGTGTTCACGACGCTCGAGCCCGGTGAGCCGGACCGGGCCGACGTGTTCGAGCGGGTGTTCGCGACGCCGCACGGCGTGGACGTCGCGGCGCTGTGCGCGGGGTACGGGGTGCGGCACACGCGCGTCGTGGACACCGAGGGGCTGCTGCCCGCCCTCGCGGCGCCGGGCACCGGGACGAGCGTCGTCGAGGTGCGGGTGGACCGCACGCACCGACGGTCGCTCGTCGAGCGCCTCCAGGCCGAGGTCGCCGCCGCCGTCGACAAGGCCCTGTCGCCGCTGGCCTGACCTCGGTCGCGCGGGGTCGTCCGCGGGATCTCACAGCAAACGTCCAGGTGGCAGCGAGCGCGATCCCAGGACCCGGGTGTCTCATGGAGTCCGACAAGGAGGCACCCATGACCACCACACCTCAGCCGCAACCGGGCAGCCACCCGCAGGACCACCCGACCCAGCCGCTGCCGGCGCACGACGCGACGCAGCCGCTCGCGGTCCAGCCGCCTCCGGCACCCGCCGACGACCCCGCCGCCCGGCTGACGCCCGCGCAGCACTGGGCGCGGTACGAGGCCGCACAGCGCGCCGCCCGGCGGCCCGTGACCGTGGGCGGTGGCGCACCCGCCACCGACCACCCCGCCACCGACCACCCGGTCGTCGACCACCCCGCCACCGACCACCCTGTCGCCGGCGCGCCCGGGACGAACCCCTGGTCGCCGGGCACGGCGGCCGCACCCGGCCAGGTGCCCCCGGGCGCCGTACCACCGCCCACCGACCCGTGGGCCGCACCCGCCGACCCCGCACCGCGGCGCCGGTCGCGCGCCTGGGTGTGGATCGCGTCGGCCGCGGCCGTCGGCCTCCTGGTCGGCGGTGGCTCCGTCGCGAGCCTCGGCGGCCTCGACGTCCTGGCCGGGGCGAGCGACCCGGTGCGCTCCGCGTCGCTCGCCGACGTCGGCCGCACGGAGACCGACCAGGTCCCCGTGTCCGGCTCGAGCACCGAGAACCCCAACTGGCAGGCCGTCGCGTCCGCCGTGCAGGCGTCCGTCGTCGCGATCGACGTGCAGACGCAGTCGGGCGGCGGTCAGGGCTCCGGCGTCATCATCGACGACGACGGTCACGTCGTGACCAACAACCACGTCGTCGCCGGCGCCCAGGGCAACGTCCAGGTCACGCTGACCGACGGCCGCATGCTCGAGGCCGAGGTCGTGGGCACCGACGCGAGCACGGACCTCGCGGTCCTGCAGGTCGTCGACGCCCCCGACGACCTCCAGGCGGCTGCGTTCGGGGACTCCGACGACGTCACGGTCGGCGACCCGGTCATGGCGGTCGGCAACCCGCTGGGTCTGGCCAACACGGTGACCACGGGCATCGTCTCGGCCCTGAACCGCCCCGTCTCGACGCAGGAGGTCGGCGGCGAGGCCGCCGTGACGAACGCGGTCCAGATCGACGCCGCGATCAACCCCGGCAACTCCGGCGGTCCGCTGTTCGACGCGACGGGCCGGGTCATCGGCATCACGTCGTCGATCGCGACGCTCAGCCAGCAGTCAGGGTCGATCGGCCTCGGGTTCGCGATCCCGGTGGACCTGGCCCGGAACATCGCGGCGCAGCTCATCGAGGACGGGCAGGCGGAGCACGCGTTCCTCGGCGTCACGCTGTCCGACGGCACGGCGACCGCCGACGGCGTCACGCGCCGCGGCGCGGTCGTGGAGTCGGTCAGCGAGGGCTCGCCGGCCGCCGAGGCCGCCGTGCAGGACGGTGACGTCATCGTCGCGATCGGGGACGACCCGGTCGGCGGTGCCGAGTCGCTCACGGCGTTCGTCCGCTCGCTGACGTCCGGCGACGACGTCACGCTCACCGTCGTCCGCGACGGCCGCGCCGTCGAGCTCGACGTCACGCTCGCGACGCGCCCCGACGACTTCGGTCAGTCGCAGCCGGGTCAGGGCGACGAGGGTCAGGGCGAGCAGGCCCCGGACGACCAGGGCGAGGGCGAGGGCGAGCAGCCTGCGCCGGACCCGGGTGACGAGGGCACCATGCCCGGTGGCATGACTCCCGAGCAGTTCTGGGAGTGGCTGCAGGAGCAGCAGCAGCAGGAGGGCCAGGGCTGAGTCCCGGTCGGTCCCCGGCCACCGCGCCGGGGACCGACCGTCGTCCGACCTGGCAACAGAGACCGGGGCAGGCCCGCAGGGTCGTGCCCGTGCGTGCGCCCGCAGGGGCCGGCACGCACCGCTGGGCCCGCCGTGGGCATCCCCTCTCGCGGCGGGCCCTCGTGCGTCCCACCCCCGGCGAGAGGTCGATCCAGCCCTGCGGGGCGGCGGCTCAGGACAGGGCGTGGCGCATGGGGACGAGCTTGGCGCGGGACTCGGCGAGCTCGGCGGCCGGGTCGGACGCGGCGACGACGCCGCACCCGGCGAACAGCCGCAGCCGGCGCGGGTCGTCCCGGTCCACCTCGGCGGAGCGCAGCGCGATGCCCCACTCGCCGTCGCCGTCGGCGCCGAACCAGCCGACGGGACCGGCGTAGCGGCCGCGGTCCATGCCCTCGATGCGGGTGATGAGGGCGCGTGCCGCCTGCGTCGGCGTGCCGCACACGGCGGCCGAGGGGTGCAGCGCGGCGGCGAGCGCGAGCGACGAGGGGTGCGCGTCGTCGCCGCGGGGGGCGCTCAGCACGCCGGTGACGTCGGACGCGAGGTGGAGCACGTTCGGCAGGGACAGCACGAACGGCACGTCGGGGACGTTCGACGACGAGCAGAAGGGGGCGAGCGCGCGCGCGACGGACGAGACCGCGTACTCGTGCTCCTCGAGGTCCTTGGAGGAGTGCGCGAGGATCGCGGCGCGGCCCATGTCCGCGTCGTCGTCGCCCGTGCGCCGGATCGTGCCCGCGAGCACGCGCGACGTGACGAGGCCGCGCTCGGAGCGCACCAGCAGCTCGGGCGTGGCACCGATCATGCCGTCGACGCTGAACGTCCAGCACGACCGGTACCGGTCCGCGAGGCGCTGCAGCGCCCACCGGACGTCGAGCGGGTGCTCGGTGCGGGCGTGCACGTCGCGTGCGAGGACGACCTTCTCCACCTCGCCCTCACGGATCGCGCAGACCCCGCGGGCGACGACCTCGAGCCACGCCTCGGCGTCGACGGCGCCGTCGGTGTACGTCACCTCGCCGGGCGGGTGGGCGGGGGTGCGCGCGGGCACGACGTCGCGCAGCCGCGGCGCGGGGCCGAGCTCGCCGACCGTGCTCACGGTGGTGAGCCACGTGCGCCCGTCGCGGCGTCCGACGACGACGCGCGGCACGACGATCACGCCGCCCGCGGCGGAGTCGTCGTCGAACGCGAAGGAGCCGAACGCGACGGGCCCGCTGCCGGGCAGCTGCACCTCGTCGCGGACGATCGCGTGCGCGAGCACCTCCCGCCACGCGCGCTCGGCGGCGGCGAACCGGTCGGCGCCGTGCACCTCGACGCGCACGGCCTCGCCCCACGCGACGAGCCCGTCACCGCGCCGCACCCAGGCGAGGGGTGCGTCGGGTCCGAGCAGGTCGAGCAGGTCGGCCGGGTCGGGGGACCCGCCGGTGGGCAGGTCGGCGCACTCGACCGTGCGCACCACGAGGGGCCGGGGATGCCCCCGGTCGCGGGGGCGCTGGGCGACGTGCTCATCGCCGTCCAGGGTAGGTCCTCACGACGTCCCGCCCCCTGTCGTGGGGGTGCGACGTCCGTCTCACCCGGGCTTGCGCGCCACCACGAGGTCGCGCTCGATCGCGTGGTCGACGCGGTGCGCGAGGTCCAGCAGCGGCGCGTCGTCGAGCGGCTCGAGCCCCGCGTCGGTGAGCATCGCGAGCAGGTCCGCGCGCGGCAGGACCTTGGTGTTCCAGGACAGGCCCATGGCGCCGCCGCGGCGCAGCAGGCCCGCCCACACCGGGATCGCGTCCGTCAGCAGAGCCTGCGGCGACCGGGACGGGGTGCGCGGGCCGGTCACGGACCCGTGCTGGATGCCGTACGGCGCGTCGGCGACGACGAGGTCGAAGGACCCGGCCCGGTACATCCGGTCGGCGTCGAGCGTGTCGCCCTGCGTGATCTCGAGCGTCTGCACGTCGCCGGCGCGGTAGAGCTCCTTGGTCGGGGCGAGCTCGAACGTCGTGCGTCGGCCCAGGTTCTTGCCGGCCACGCGCACGCGCGTGCTGCGCGACCGGTGCTTGAGGCGCTTGTCCTGCAGCCAGCGGTCCGCGAACGCGGTGTACGCCTCGACGTCGCGCCGGTCCGTGTCGACGCCGTACGCGTCCCAGCCGTACATCAGGGCCTGGTTCAGCGTGGTGCCGCGCCCGCACACGGGGTCGAGCACCCGCACGCGGGAGTGCAGGAAGTCCTGGACGGGCAGCGCCGCGGCCGCCGTGAGGTTGAGCAGCAGGCGCGTGAGCTGCTCGTTGGTCTTGCCGATGTACTTGAGGATCGTCAGCAGGTCGTCGTCATAGCGGTCGAGGCGGGCCAGCTCCAGCGGGCGAAGCGTGCCGTCGTCGTTCAGCTCGAACAGGGCGAACAGCGAGGACAGGTTGGCCAGCACGGCCAGGTCGTCCGCGGTCAGGGCCGGCGTCGGCAGGACGAGGTACGGGACCCCGCCCATCGTGCGCTCCTCGGGCTCGCCCGCCGCGGCCAGGCGGCCGTCGAGGAGCAGCCCGTCGAGGGCGAGGAGCTCGTTGCGCGTGAGGCGCGCAGCGTGCTGCGAGTACACCCGGTTCGCCGAGGGCTGGACGAGGATCGCGTACTGCGGCATGGGTGGACGGGCCCCCGAGGTCGGTGCGACGACGACGCCCACCGGCGCCGTCCCGCCGCACGCTACCCGAGCCGGGTGCGCAGCCGACCACGCGGACCTGCGACGATGGGCGCATGCCACGCGCCGCCCTCGACAAGGACCCTCGCGACGTCGCCGCCATGTTCGACGCGGTCGCGCACCGGTACGACATCACCAACGACGTCATCTCCCTGGGCCAGGACCGTGCGTGGCGCAGGGCGACGCTCTCCGCCCTGGACGCCCAGCGCGGCGAGACGGTCCTGGACCTCGCGGCGGGCACCGGCACGTCGAGCGAGCCGCTCGCCGACGCGGGCGTGCACGTCGTGCCGTGCGACCTGTCGACCGGGATGCTGCGGGTCGGCCGCCGCCGGCGCCCGACCTGCCGTTCGTCGCGGGCGACGCGCTGCACCTGCCGTTCGCCGACGCGTCGTTCGACGCGGTGACGATGTCGTTCGGCCTGCGCAACGTGTCCGACGTGGACGCGGCGCTGCGCGAGCTGCTGCGCGTGACCCGTCCGGGTGGACGCATGGTCGTGTGCGAGTTCTCCCGGCCGACGTTTGCGCCGTTCCGCACCGTCTACACGAACTACCTCATGCGTGCCCTGCCGCCGGTCGCCCGCGCGGTGTCGAAGGAGCCGGACGCGTACGTGTACCTCGCCGAGTCGATCCGCGAGTGGCCGGACCAGCGCGAGCTGGGCCTGCTGGTGCGTGGCGCGGGCTGGGACCAGGTCGCGTTCCGGAACCTCACGGGCGGGGTCGTCGCGCTGCACCGCGCCCGTCGACCCTGAGCCGTTCGCCCGCGTCCTGCGGCGCGGGTGTGCGGTGCGCGCGCCCGTCCTGCGGGCTGCGGCCGCGTGGTGGACGATGAGGGTCGGCCGCCCGCGAGGGCGCGGGAGCACGGGCGCGCCCGGGCGCTCCCGGTGCGTGTGACGCCTGTTCGGCGCCGCCGTGGGGGACCATGGTCCGGTCCTGCTGCTGAGGTAAGCCAACCCTTCGCAGACAGGTCCGGAGGCGCTGGATACACTCGCCGAAGCTGCACGTGAACATCGTCACAAGTGGGGTGACCAGGTGGACGGAACGACCGATGACGCCGACGTCATCGTCGTCGGCGCCGGTCCGACCGGGGCCTCGGCGGCCTACCACTGCGCCGCCGCGGGGCTCGACGTCCTCCTGCTGGAGAAGGCGACCTTCCCGCGCGACAAGATCTGCGGCGACGGCCTCACCCCGCGCGCGGTGGCCGAGCTCGTCCGCATGGGCGTCCCGATCCGCGAGCAGGACGGCTGGATCCGCAACGCCGGTCTGCGTGTCATCGGCGGCGGCCACCGCCTCGAGCTGCCATGGCCCGAGCTGTCGAGCTACCCCTCCTACGGGCTCGCGAAGTCGCGCGTGTCGTTCGACCAGACGCTGGCCGAGTACGCCCGCGCCGCGGGTGCCAAGCTGCTCGAGGGCACGTCCGTCACGGGACCGGTGCGTGACGAGCGCACGGGCCGGGTCGTCGGCGTCCGGGCACGGTCGGTCGACGCCGACGGCCGCCGCACGGGCGACGCCGGCGACGAGGCCACGTACCGCGCCCCCGTCGTCATCGCCGCCGACGGGGTGTCGGCACGCCTCGCGACCGCCGTCGGCCGCGCCAAGCGCGACGACCGCCCGATGGGCGTGGCGGTCCGCACCTACTTCCGCACCCCGCGGCACGACGACCCGTGGATGGAGTCGCACCTCGAGCTGTGGGACGGCGCCCCGGGCCGCTCGAACCTCATGCCCGGGTACGGCTGGATCTTCTCGCTCGGCGACGGGACCGCCAACGTCGGGCTCGGGTCGGTGAGCTCGACGGCCGCGGCGACCAAGGTCGACTACAAGGACCTGTTCGCCCGCTGGATGGCCAACGCGCCCGCCGAGTGGGAGTTCACCCCCGACAACCAGATGGGTCCCGTGCGCGGTGCGGCCCTCCCGATGGGCTTCAACCGCGGCCCGCTCTACGCGGACGGGCTGATGCTCGCGGGCGACGCCGCCGGCATGGTCAGCCCGTTCAACGGCGAGGGCATCGCGTACGGCCTGCAGGCGGGCCGGGTCGCGGCCGACGCCATCGCGCAGGGCTGGCCCGCGGGTCGGCCGCGGGACGCGAGCGCGCCCTGGCGACGTACCAGCACCGCATGAAGGACGACCTCGGCGGGTACTACACGCTGGGGCGGATCTTCGTGGCGCTGATCGAGCACCCGCAGGTCATGCACCTGTGCACGCGGTACGGTCTGCCGCGGCCCCTGCTCATGAAGTTCGTGCTCAAGCTGCTGGCCGACTGCTACGAGCCGCGCGGGGGTGACGTGGTCGACCGCGTGATCGCCGCGCTCACCCGACTGGCGCCGGACGCATGAGCCGGCGCACGGGCAGCGACGGCACGGCAGCACCCCACGGCCGGACCCCCGGCACGACGTCCCCGACGAGGAGGACCGCTCGATGAGCAACCCGTACGTCCCGCTCCTGGTGATGATCGGGATCGCGGCGGTCCTCGCCCTGGGTGGGGTCGGCGCGAGCGCGATCCTCGGTCCCAAGCGGTACAACCGCGCCAAGCTCGACGCCTACGAGTGCGGCATCGAGCCGACGCCCCACGCCATCGGCGGCGGGCGCTTCCCGATCAAGTACTACCTGGTCGCCATGACCTTCATCATCTTCGACATCGAGGTCGTCTTCCTCTACCCGTGGGCGGTGAGCTTCGTGGAGCTCGCGACGTTCGGGCTGGTCGCGATGATGGTGTTCCTGCTGATCATCACCGTCCCGTTCGCGTACGAGTGGAAGCGCGGCGGCCTCGAGTGGGACTGACCATGCACGGGCCGGCCCTCGCCTGCCCGACACGTGCCACCACGCGCAGCCGACCGACCCCGAGGAGGGGCTGACATGGGTATCGAAGAAGCGCCCTCGGGCTTCCTGCTGACGACGGTCGAGGACCTCGTCGGCTACTTCCGCAAGGCCTCCCTGTGGCCCGTGACGTTCGGCCTGGCGTGCTGCGCGATCGAGATGATGGCGGCCGGGACGAGCCGGTACGACATCTCGCGCTTCGGCATGGAGGTCTTCCGCGCGTCGCCGCGCCAGTCGGACCTCATGATCGTCGCCGGGCGCGTCAGCCAGAAGATGGCGCCCGTGGTGCGGCAGGTCTACGACCAGATGGCCGAGCCCAAGTGGGTGCTGTCGATGGGCGTGTGCGCGTCGTCGGGCGGCATGTTCAACAACTACGCGATCGTGCAGGGCGTGGACCACATCGTGCCCGTCGACATCTACCTGCCCGGCTGCCCGCCGCGCCCGGAGATGCTGCTCCACGCGATCCTCGCGCTGCACCAGCAGATCCAGGACGAGCCGCTCGGCGTGAACCGCCGCGAGGCCGCGGCCCGCGCGCAGGAGGCGGCGATGGCCGCGACGCCGACGTCGCACATGACGGGGCTGCTGCGATGAGCGACGAGAAGACGCCCGAGGACGCGACGTCCCCGGTCGCCGACCGGCCGACCGAGGGCACGAAGCCCACGGCGGAGAAGGCCGACGCGTCCGCGGCCGCCAAGCCCGGCGGGCCGGCACCGGCCGGGACGCAGCGCACCACGGCTGCCGCGCTCGAGGCGGGCTCCCAGAACCTGCCCGCCGGACCCGACCCGACCGGCCCGCGCACGCCGCTGGACATCATCGACGTGCGCACCGGCATGTTCGGCGTGAGCGGCACGGGGGACACGTCGGGCTACGGCGGGCTCGTCGCGACGATCGCGCTGCCGGGGCCCAGCGAGCGCCCCTACGGCGGCTGGTTCGACGAGGTCGTCGACCTGCTGGCCGAGGTGCTCGACGAGTCGGGGACGGGCTACGCCGCGGCCGTGGAGTCGGTCGTCGTCGACCGCAACGAGCTGACGCTCAACATCGCGCGCGCACACCTCGTCGAGGTCGTGCAGGCGCTGCGCGACGACCCGGACCTGCGGTTCGAGCTGTCGCTCGGCGTGTCCGGCGTCCACTACCCGCACGAGGTCGGGCGCGAGCTGCACGCCGTCTACCAGATCGTGTCGGTGACGCACGGGCGCCGCCTGCGTCTCGAGGTCGCCGTCCCCGAGGGTGACCCGCACATCCCGTCCACGACCGGCGTGTACCCCGCCAACGACTGGCACGAGCGCGAGGCCTGGGACTTCTTCGGGATCGTCTTCGACGGTCACCCCAGCCTGGCGCGCATCCAGATGCCCGACGACTGGCCGGGCCACCCGCAGCGCAAGGACTACCCCCTCGGCGGGATCCCGGTCGAGTACAAGGGCGCGAGCATCCCGCCCCCGGACCAGCGGAGGTCGTACAGCTGATGACCGCCCCCACCTCGCGGACCCCCCACGCGACCCGTCACGTGCCCCTGGACGAGACCGAGGGCGTGCCCTCGTTCGAGGCGTCCGGCGGCGACTGGTCCGACATCGCCGAGGAGGCCGCGCGCCTCGGCGAGGAGCGCATCGTCGTCAACATGGGTCCGCAGCACCCGTCGACGCACGGCGTCCTGCGGCTCATGCTCGAGATCGACGGCGAGACCGTCACCGAGGCGCGGGCCGGCATCGGCTACCTGCACACGGGCATCGAGAAGAACATGGAGTACCGCACCTGGACCCAGGGCGTGACGTTCTGCACCCGCATGGACTACGTCGCCCCGCTGTTCCAGGAGGCGGCCTACTGCCTCGCGATCGAGAAGCTGCTCGGCATCACCGACGACGTCCCCGAGCGCGCGTCGGTCATCCGCGTGCTGATGATGGAGCTCAACCGCATCTCGTCGCACCTGGTCTTCCTCGCCACGGGCGGCAACGAGCTCGGCGCGACGACGATCATGATCCTCGGGTTCACGGCGCGCGAGGAGATCCTCAAGATCTTCGAGATGATCTCCGGCCTGCGCATGAACCACGCGTACATCCGCCCCGGCGGCGTCGCGCAGGACGTGCCCCCGGGCGCGATCGACAGCGTCCGCGAGGCGCTGGTCAAGGTGCGCGGCTACTTCCGCCAGCTCGAGGACCTCATGCTGGCGAACCCGATCCTGCACGCGCGCATGAAGGACGTCGGCGTCCTGAGCCTGGCCGGCTGCATGGCCCTGGGCGTCACCGGGCCGCTGCTGCGCGCGACGGGCCTGCCGTACGACGTGCGCAAGACCGACCCGTACTGCGGGTACGAGACGTACGACTTCGACGTGCCGACCAACGACGCGGCGGACTCCTGGGCGCGGCTGCTGGTGCGCGTCGAGGAGTGCTACCAGTCGATGCGGATCGTCGAGCAGTGCCTCGAGCGGCTGGCGAAGCCGGGACCCGTCATGGTCGCGGACAAGAAGGTCGCGTGGCCTGCGCAGCTCGCCATCGGGACCGACGGCATGGGCAACTCCCTCGACCACATCCGGGAGATCATGGGCACCTCGATGGAGTCCCTGATCCACCACTTCAAGCTCGTCACCGAGGGCTTCCGCGTGCCGGCCGGGCAGGTGTTCCAGACCGTCGAGCACCCGCGCGGCGAGCTGGGCGTGCACCTCGTCTCCGACGGCGGCACCAAGCCGTACCGGGCGCACTTCCGTGACCCGTCGTTCAACAACCTGCAGGCCGTGTCGATGATGTGCGAGGGCGGGCAGGTGGCCGACGTCGTCGTCGCCGTCGCGTCGATCGACCCGGTGCTGGGAGGGGTGGACCGCTGATGTCCGTCGAGCACGCGGGCGCCCCGGCGCCCCACGACCACGGCCGCGCCCCGGGCGACCGCCACGCGACCGGCTACGACGACGCGACGCGCGCCCGGCTGACGGCCGACTCCCGCGAGATCATCGCCCGGTACCCGCAGGCCCGGTCCGCGCTGCTGCCGATGCTGCACCTGGTGCAGTCGCAGGACGGCTACGTCAGCCCGCGCGGCATCGCGTTCTGCGCCGCGACGCTGGGTCTGTCCACCGCTGAGGTGTCCGCGGTCGCGACGTTCTACACGCAGTACAAGCGCCACCCCAACGGCACCTACACCGTCGGCGTGTGCACGAACACGCTGTGCGCGGTCATGGGCGGGGACGCGATCTGGGAGGAGCTCAGCGAGCACCTCGGGATCGGGCACGACGAGACCACCGGCGACGGCGCGATCACGCTCGAGCGCATCGAGTGCAACGCGGCCTGCGACTACGCGCCCGTCGTGATGGTGAACTGGGAGTTCTTCGACAACCAGACGCCGGCCTCGGCCGTCGAGGTCGTCGACAAGCTGGTCGAGGGCGCGCCCGTCGCGCCGACCCGCGGGGCGGCGTCCGTCTGCACGTTCAAGGAGATGAGCCGCGTCCTGGCGGGCTTCCCCGACGGGCGCGTCGACGAGGGCGTCGGCGCGGGCGAGCCGACGGTGCGCGGCACCGTGCTGGCCCGCGAGCGGGGCTGGGCGGCGCCGTCCTACGACGCCGACGAGCGCACTGCCGCTCCCGTGGTCACCGACGGGGAGCCCGAGGTCGGCGCCGAGCAGTCCAGCGCGGACCGTCCGGTGACGACGCCCGCCGACACCTCGCCCGCCGGCGAGCAGCGCAAGCAGCAGTCCGACGACGCGAAGGAGTCGTGATGACGACCCTCACCCCCGTGCTGTCCGCACACTGGGACGCGGAGCGTTCGTGGAAGCTCGACCGCTACGTGGCCGACGGCGGCTACCGCGGTCTGCGCACCGCGCTGGGCATGGCGCCCGCCGACGTGGTGACCGCGGTGAAGGACTCCGGGCTGCGCGGCCGCGGCGGTGCCGGCTTCCCGACGGGCATGAAGTGGGGCTTCCTGCCGGCGCCCGACGGCGGCCCGCGGTACCTCGTCGTCAACGCGGACGAGTCCGAGCCGGGCACCTGCAAGGACATCCCGCTGATGATGGCGAGCCCGCAGGAGCTGCTCGAGGGCGTCATCATCACGTCGTACGCCATCGGCTGCCACCACGCGTTCATCTACGTCCGCGGCGAGGTCCTGCACGTCTACCGCCGCCTGCTCGAGGCCGTGCGGGAGGCCCGCGAGGCCGGCTACCTGGGCACGGACGTGCTGGGCTCGGGCTTCGACCTCGAGGTCACGGTGCACGCCGGGGCCGGCGCGTACATCTGCGGCGAGGAGACGGCGCTGCTCGACTCGCTCGAGGGCCTGCGCGGGCAGCCGCGCCTCAAGCCGCCGTTCCCCGCCGTCGCGGGCCTGTACGCGCGCCCGACCGTCGTCAACAACGTCGAGTCGATCGCGTCGGTGCCGGGCATCCTGGTCGGCGGCGCCGACTGGTTCACGTCGATGGGCACCGAGCGTTCCGCCGGGCACGGCCTGTTCTCGCTGTCGGGCCACGTCACGCGGCCCGGCCAGTACGAGGCCCCGCTGGGCATCACGCTGCGCGAGCTGCTCGACATGGCCGGGGGAGTCCGCGCCGGCCACGAGCTGAAGTTCTGGACGCCGGGCGGGTCCTCCACGCCGATCTTCACCGCGGAGCACCTCGACGTGCCGCTGGACTACGAGTCCGTCGGCGCGGCGGGCTCGATGCTCGGCACCCGCGCCCTGCAGATCTTCGACGAGACGACGTCCGTCGTGAAGGCCGTCTCCCGGTGGATGCAGTTCTACAAGCACGAGTCGTGCGGCAAGTGCACCCCGTGCCGCGAGGGCACGTTCTGGCTCGCGCAGATCCTCGCGCGGCTCGAGGCCGGGCAGGGCACGGACGCGGACATCGACCTGCTGCTCGACCTGTGCGACAACATCCTGGGACGCGCGTTCTGCGCGCTCGGCGACGGTGCGACGAGCCCCGTCACGAGCGCGATCCAGTACTTCCGGGAGGAGTTCGAGGCAGGCACGCACACGCCCGCCGACGTGCTGTTCCCGCCCGAGCGCAGCTCGCTCTTCGACTACACGCCGCGTGGCAGCACGCAGCTGGCGGGGGTGCACGCATGACGATCACGACCCCGAGGGCCACCGACGCGACGCCGCTGGTGCCGGGCGCACCGGCGCCCGTCGTGCCCGTGCCCGACGCGACCGTGACGTTCACCGTCGACGGCATCGAGACGACCGTGCCCAAGGGCACGCTGGTCATCCGCGCCGCCGAGGAGCTGGGGATCGCGATCCCGCGGTTCTGCGACCACCCGCTGCTCGCGCCCGCCGGCGCGTGCCGGCAGTGCCTCGTCGAGGTGTGGGCGCCGGGGCGCGACGGGAACGTCGCCAAGATGCCCAAGCCGCAGGCCTCCTGCACGCTCGAGGCCACGCCCGGCATGCAGGTCAAGACGCAGCACACGTCGCCCGAGGCCGACAAGGCCCAGCACGGCGTCATGGAGCTGCTGCTCATCAACCACCCGCTCGACTGCCCGGTCTGCGACAAGGGCGGCGAGTGCCCCCTGCAGAACCAGGCGATGAGCAACGGGCGGGCGGCGACGCGGTTCGTCGACGTCAAGCGCACGTTCCCCAAGCCGATCTCCGTCTCCACGCAGGTCCTGCTCGACCGTGAGCGGTGCGTGCTCTGCCAGCGCTGCACGCGGTTCTCCGAGGAGATCGCGGGCGACGTCTGGATCGACCTGCAGAAGCGCGGGGCGGCCCAGCAGATCGGCACGTTCGACACCCAGGTCCTCGGGTTCGCCGGCGACACGCCCGTGGGCGCGTCGACGCTCGACACCAGCGGCCGGCCGTTCGCGTCCTACTTCTCCGGCAACACCGTGCAGATCTGCCCGGTGGGTGCGCTCACGTCGGCCGCGTACCGCTTCCGCTCGCGGCCCTTCGACCTGGTGTCGGCGCCGTCGATCGCCGAGCACGACGCCAACGGCTCCGCGATCCGCGTCGACCACCGCCGCGGCGTCGTGCTGCGCCGGCTGGCGGGGGACGACCCCGCGGTCAACCAGGAGTGGATCACCGACAAGGACCGGTTCGCGTTCCACTGGCAGTCGGCACCCGACCGCGTGACGACGCCGCTGGTCCGGCGCACCCTGCCCGACGGCACGCGCGGCGAGCTCGAGCCCTGCTCGTGGACCGAGGCGCTGGACACGGCCGCCGACGGCCTGCGGGCCGCGGGCGCGGTCGGCGTGCTGCCGGGCGGTCGCCTCACGCTCGAGGACGCCTACGCGTACGCCAAGTTCGCGCGCGTCGCGCTGGGCACCAACGACGTCGACCACCGCGCCCGCCCGCACTCGGGCGAGGAGGAGGAGTTCCTCGGCCACCACGTCGCGGGCCGCACGCTGCAGGTGACGTTCGGCGACCTCGTCGCCGCGCCCGCCGTCCTGTGCGTCGCGTACGAGCCCGAGGAGGAGGGCGGCATCGTCTTCCTGCGCCTGCGCGCGTCGGTCGTCGCGGGGCGGACGCACGTGACGTCGGTCGCCGCGCTCGCGAGCCGCGGGCTCGAGCGGCTCGACGGCACGCTCCTGCCGGCCGCGCCCGGCACCGAGCCCGAGGTGCTCGACGCGATCACCGTGGGTGCGGACGGGGACCTCGGCGCGACCGCCACCGCGCTGAGCACCGCGGGCGCCGTCATCCTCGTCGGCGAGCGCGCCGCGACCGTGCCCGGCACGCTCACCGCGGTGCTGCGGCTCGCGACGCGCACGGGTGCGCGCCTCGCGTGGGTCCCGCGCCGTGCGGGCGAGCGCGGCGCGATCGAGGCGGGCACGCTGCCGTCGCTGCTGCCGGGAGGCCGGCCCGTCGCCGATGCGTCCGCACGCGTCGACCTCGCCGCCGCCTGGGGCGTCGACGAGCTGCCGGCCACGCCGGGACGCAGCGCGGACGAGATCCTCGCGGCCGCGGCCGACGGGCGCCTGGGCGCGCTCGTCGTCGGCGGTGTCGACCCGGCCGACCACGCCGACCCCGCCGGTGCGCGGGCCGCGCTCGACGCGGTGCCGTTCCTCGTGTCGCTCGAGGTGCGCCGCAGCGAGGTGACCGACCGCGCCGACGTCGTGCTGCCCGTCGCGCCGCCGGTCGAGAAGCCCGGCACGTTCGTCACGTGGGAGGGGCGTCCGCGCCCGTTCCCGCAGGCCCTGACGTCCACCCAGCTGCCCGACTTCCGGGTGCTCGACCGGCTCGCCGACGCCCTCGGCGTCGAGCTGGGCCTGCCCGGCCTCGCGGCCGTGCACGGCGAGCTGGACCAGCTGGGCGGGTGGGACGGCGCGCGCGTCGCGGCGCCCCGGACGCCCCCGGCGGAGCCGCCGGCGGTGCCCGCGGGTCACGCGGTGCTCGCGACGTGGCACCAGCTGCTCGACGCGGGACGCCTGCAGGACGGCGAGCCGTACCTCGCGGGGACTGCGAAGCGCCCCGTCGTGCGCCTGTCGCCCGCCACCGCGCAGGCGGTCGGCGTGGCCGACGGCGACGAGGTGTCGGTCGGGACGGACCGCGGCGCGATCACCGCGCCCGTGCACCTCACGGAGATGGCCGACCACGTCGTCTGGCTCGCGACCAACGCGCGCGGCGGTGCCGTGCGCGACGTGCTCGGGGCGGTCGGCGGCAGCGTCGTCCGGCTCGAGCGGGTCGGCGAGGACGGCCCGGCGCGGCTGACGGCCCAGGCCGGCGCCACCGTGACCGGGAACGCCGCGGAGGCCGTCGCCGGCGTCCGCGTGGACGAGGAGGAGCGGGCATGAGCGGGCTGCCAGGGGTGCTGGCCGCGCTGCCGGCGGTGGTCGGCGACGGTGCCGTCGCCCCGGTCACGGCGGACTTCAGCCAGGACGTGTTCTGGGTGTGGCTGCTCAAGGCCGTCGCCCTCATCGTGTTCCTGCTGACGAGCGTGCTCATCGCGATCTGGTTCGAGCGGCGGGTCGTCGGGCGCATGCAGGTGCGTCCCGGCCCCAACGTGCACGGGCCGCTCGGTCTGCTGCAGTCGCTCGCCGACGCGATGAAGCTCCTCGTCAAGGAGGACGTCACCGTCAAGGCGGCCGACAAGCTCGTCTACATCCTCGCGCCGATGATCGCCGTGCTCTGCTCGCTGCTGGTGTACGCGGTCATCCCGTTCGGGCCCGAGGTCAACATCTTCGGCGTCATCACGCCGCTGCAGCTCACGGACTTCTCCGTCGCGGTCCTGTACATCCTGGCCTGCGCCTCGGTCGGCGTGTACGGCATCGTGCTGGGCGGCTGGTCGTCCAACTCGACCTACCCGCTGCTCGGCGGCGTGCGGTCGACGGCCCAGGTCATCTCGTACGAGCTCGCGATGGGCCTGTCCCTGGTCAGCGTGTTCATCATGGCCGGGTCGATGTCGACGTCCCAGATCGTCGACTCCCAGACGCAGGTGTGGTGGTTCCTGCCGCTGCTGCCGGCGTTCGTCATCTACGTCATCTCGATGGTCGGCGAGACCAACCGCCTGCCGTTCGACCTCCCCGAGGCCGAGGGCGAGCTCGTCGGCGGGTACACCACCGAGTACTCCTCGATGAAGTTCGCGTGGTTCTTCCTCGCCGAGTACATCAACATGCTCAACGTCTCGGCGGTCGCCACGACGCTGTTCTTCGGCGGGTGGCGTGCACCGTGGCCGATCTCCGCGATCAACGACGGCATGTTCAACACCGGCTGGTGGCCCGTCCTGTGGTTCGTCGCCAAGGTGTGGCTGTTCATGTTCCTGTTCGTGTGGATCCGCGGCTCGGTGCTGCGGTTCCGGTACGACCAGTTCATGAAGATCGGCTGGAAGGTGCTCATCCCGGCCGCCCTGGCCTGGGTCGTCGCGGTCACGTTCGTGCAGGCCGCGCGCCAGCTGTGGGACGTCGACCTGCGCACGCTGCTGTTCGTCCTCGCAGGGGTCGTCGTCGTGGGCCTGGTCGCCTCGTTCCTGGTGCCGGACAAGAAGGCGCCGCCGGAGGCCGAGCCGACGGGCCCGCAGGAGATCGACCCGTTCGAGCACGGCTACCCCGTGCCGCCCCTGCCGGGTCAGGTCCTTCCCCCGTCGCCGCGCGCGCAGCGCCGTCTCGCGGCGTCCGACGCGTCCGACCCGTCCGCACCCGAGACCCCGCTGGAGGTGCGCGGTGGCTGAGCAGCGCAAGAAGAGGCCCGCGCCCGACGAGGCGACCCCGACGACCGGTGCGCAGGTGCAGCGCACCCCGCGCGCCGGCGACGTCGGCCGTCCCGTCGAGGGCTACCGCTCGCTCATCGAGCCGCGCTCCGGCCTGGCCGAGCTGCTCGCGCCCGTCGCGGGGTTCGGCGTGACGTTCGCCAACATGTTCAAGCCGACGGTGACGGAGCAGTACCCGCGCGAGCAGGTGCCGACCAAGCCCCGGTACCACGGGCGCCACCAGCTCAACCGGTACGCCGACGGGCTCGAGAAGTGCATCGGCTGCGAGCTGTGCGCGTGGGCGTGCCCCGCGGACGCGATCTACGTCGAGGGTGACAACAACACCCCCGACGCGCAGTACTCGCCGGGCGAGCGGTACGGCCGCGTCTACCAGATCAACTACCTGCGCTGCATCTTCTGCGGGCTGTGCATCGAGGCCTGCCCGACGCGCGCGCTCACGATGACCAACGACTACGAGCTCGCGGGGCCCACGCGGCCCGGCATGATCTGGGAGAAGCAGGACCTGCTCGCACCGTTGCGCTCCGGCCAGCTCGCGGCCCCGCACCCGATGCCCGAGGGGTCCACGGACACCGACTACTACCGGGGCGAGGTGACCGGGACCACCGACGATCAGGTCGCGTGGGTCGCCGAGCACCGTCCCGACGACCCGACGCTGCCGGAGAACGTCGCGAAGGGCGCGACGGTCCCCGACCTCGGCGCGACGCGGCTCGCGCAGCGCGAGATCACGGCGGGCGCGCACCGCCAGGGGGGTGCCCGGTGATCACCCTGCACACCGTGCTGCCGGCGGCCGCCGGCGCCCTGGACGAGGCAGGCCGTGCGAGCACGGCCGAGGCCGTCCTGTTCTGGACCCTCGGCCCGCTCATGGTGCTCGCCGCGCTGGGTCTGCTCTTCGCCCGCAAGGCGGTGCACGCGTCGCTGGCGGTCGTCTTCGTCATGATCTCGTTGGCGTTCATGTACGTCGCGCAGGGCGCCGAGTTCCTCGGTGTCGTGCAGGTGGTCGTCTACACCGGCGCCGTGATGATGCTCTTCCTGTTCGTGCTCATGCTCGTGGGGGTCGACCGCTCGGACTCGCTCGTCGAGACGATCCGCGGGCAGCGCTGGACCGGCGTCCTCGCGGGTCTCGGCCTGGCCGTCGTGCTGGTCGGCGTCGTCGGGCGCGCGACGTACGGGCCGCCGACGGGGCTGGTCGAGGCGAACACCCCGTCGAACCCCGAGGCGATCGCCGAGGTCGTCTTCGGGCAGCACGTGCTCGCGATGGAGGTCGTCGGCGCGCTGCTGGTCACCGCGGCGCTCGGCGCACTCATCCTCACGCACCGCCAGCGGCTCGTGCCGAAGGTCGGGCAGCGCGAGCAGGCGGAGCGCAGGCTGCGGACCGGCGGCCACCCCGTGTCGCTGCCGGCCCCCGGCGTGTACGCACGGCACAACGCCATGGACGTCCCCGCGCTCGGACCGGACGGCACGCCGCTGGAGAACTCGGTGCCGCGCGTGCTGCGCGTGCGCGGCCAGGAGGCGGACGCGCGGGAGTACGCCGCGCGGATCGACCGCGTCCTCGCCGGCGGCTGGGCCTCCGGCGCGGGCACGTTCACGTCGGACGAGGACTACCGGGGCGAGCAGGACGGGCCCGTCGACGGTGCGGTGACCGTCCGCGAGCGTGAGGGCGCGACGGGTGCCCCGGCGGACCTGCCGACCACCCCGACGCACGACGAGGAGGACGGCCGGTGAGCCTCACCCACTACCTGGTGCTGGCCGCGATCCTGTTCGCGATCGGCGCGACGACCGTGCTGCTGCGACGCAACGCGATCATCGTCTTCATGGGCGTCGAGCTCATGCTCAACTCCACCAACCTGCTGCTCGTGACGTTCTCGCGCATCCACGGCAACCTCTCCGGCCAGGTGCTCGCGTTCTTCGTCATGGTCGTCGCGGCGGCCGAGGTGGTCGTCGGCCTGGCGATCATCGTCACGATCTTCCGGACCAGACGCTCGGCGTCGGTCGACGACGTCAACCTGCTGAAGAGCTGAAGGGCTCCGACGTGCACACCCTGATCTCCCTGACCGCCCCTGCCGTGCTGCCGGCGGTCGACCCGGTCGTCGCCGCCCCCGAGTGGGCCGGGGCGCAGGCCGCCGTCTGGCTCGTCGCGCTGCCCCTGCTGTCGGCCGCGGTCCTGCTGCTGCTCGGCCGGCGTGCCGACCGGTGGGGCCACTGGCTCGGCGTCCTGGCCTCGGCCGGCGCGTTCGTCGTCGGCGTGGTGCTGCTCCTGGCCGTGCTCGGGCAGCCCGCGGGCCAGCGCGTGCACGACGTGCACCTGGCGACGTGGCTGGACGCCGGCGCGCTGAGCATTGACGCCGGCCTGCGCGTGGACCCGTTGTCGCTCACGTTCGTCATGCTCGTGACGTTCGTCGGCACGCTCATCCACGTCTACTCCGTGGCGTACATGGAGCACGACGCCGCGCGCCGCCGGTTCTTCGCGTACCTGAACCTGTTCGTCGCGGCGATGCTGCTGCTGGTCCTCGCGGACTCGTACGTGCTGCTGTTCGTCGGCTGGGAGGGCGTCGGTCTGGCGTCGTACCTGCTCATCGGGTTCTGGAACCACCACACGCCGTACGCGGTGGCCGCCAAGAAGGCGTTCGTCGCCAACCGTGTCGGCGACGTCGGGCTGCTCGTCGCGATGGGTCTGCTGTTCGCGACGTTCGGCAGCCTGGACTTCGCGACCGTCGAGACCGGTGCGGCGTCCGGCGACGTGTCGCAGGGCACGCTCACCGCGATCGGCCTGGCGCTGCTGCTCGCGGCCTGCGGCAAGTCGGCGCAGTTCCCGCTGCAGTCCTGGCTGGGCGACGCGATGGCCGGCCCCACGCCGGTGTCGGCGCTCATCCACGCGGCGACGATGGTCACCGCGGGCGTCTACCTCATCATCCGGTCCGGTGCGGTCTTCACGGCGGCCCCGACGGCGCAGCTCGTCGTCGCGATCGTCGGCGCGGTCACGCTCCTGTTCGGTGCGATCGTGGGCTGCGCCAAGGACGACATCAAGAAGGCCCTCGCGGCGTCGACGATGTCGCAGATCGGCTACATGGTGCTGGCCGCAGGCCTCGGGCCGATCGGGTACGCGTTCGCGATCTTCCACCTGGTGACGCACGGCTTCTTCAAGGCCGGCATGTTCCTCGGCGCCGGGTCCGTCATGCACGGCATGGACGACCAGGTCGACATGCGCCGCTTCGGCGGCCTGGGCCGGTACATGAAGATCACGTACTTCACGTTCATGGCCGGCTGGCTCGCGATCCTCGGCATCCCGCCGTTCGCCGGGTTCTTCAGCAAGGACAAGATCATCGAGGCCGCGTTCGTCCCGGTCGACGGTCAGCCGTGGCGGGCGTGGGTGTTCGGCGGCGTCGCCCTGATCGGTGCGGGCATCACCGCGTTCTACATGTCGCGGCTGTTCTTCATGACGTTCGAGGGGCAGAAGCGCTGGAGCGCGACGAAGAGCGGCGCCGACCAGCACCCGCACGAGTCCCCGGCGCTCATGACGTGGCCGATGATCGTCCTGGCGGGTGGGTCGGTGGCCCTGGGCCTGATCCTGTCGCGCGTCGGGTTCGTCGAGTGGCTCGAGCCGTCCGTCGGGCACGCCGAGCACGAGGAGCCGGTGCTGGCGGTGCCGCTGATCATCGGGCTCACGCTGGCGGCCGTCGCGCTCGGGCTCGTCCTCGCGTGGCGCCGCTACGCGATCACGACCGTGCCCGTCACGCCCCCGCTGGGGACCGCGCTCACGCGGGCCGCCCGCGTGGACCTGCACCAGGACGCGGTCAACGACACGCTCCTGGTCGCACCGGGGCAGTACCTCACGCGGTCGCTGGTGTACGGCGACAAGGCCGTGGTCGACGGTGCGGTCACCGGCCTGGGACGCACCACCGTCGCCGTCGGTGACATCGTGCGCCGCGCCCAGAACGGGTTCGCCCGCTCGTACGCCGCGGTCATGGTCATCGGCGTGGTCGTGCTCGCGTTCGTCGTCCTGGCCGCGCGCGGCTGATCGCAGAGTCGACAGGAGACCTGGAAACTGATGTCTGACTTCCCCTGGCTCACCGCGCTGGTGGTGCTGCCGCTGCTCGGCGCCGCGGCGCTGTGGTTGCTGCCCGCCGGCGCGCGCGCGCGTGCCCGCACGGTCGCGCTCGGCTTCGCCCTCGCGCAGGTGGTGCTCGCCGTCGCGGCCTTCGCGGCCTTCGACACGGGCGACGCGGCCACGCACCAGCTCGTCGAGACCGTGCCGTGGATCCCCGCGCTCGGGGTGTCGTGGGCGCTCGGCGTCGACGGCGTCGGCCTCGCGCTCATCGGCATGTCCGTGGTCCTGGTGCCGCTCGTCGTGCTGGCCGCCTGGCGCGAGCAGGGCTCGACCGACGGCCCGACCGACCGGCTGCGGCACTACCTGGCGCTCGTGCTGCTGCTCGAGGCGTTCATCGTGCTCGTGTTCGCCGCCCGCGACGTCTTCCTGTTCTACGTCGTCTTCGAGGCGATGCTCATCCCCGTGTACTTCATGATCGGCGCGTTCGGCGGCGCCCAGCGGCGCTACGCCGCGGTGAAGTTCCTGCTGTACTCGCTCGCCGGCGGTCTCGTCATGCTCGTCGGCGTCATCGCGCTGTACCTGCAGGGCCCGGGCGGCCCCGAGGGCTTCCTCATCGAGAACCTCGTGGGCGTCGACCTCGACCCGACGGTCGAGAAGTGGATCTTCCTGTCGTTCTTCCTGGCGTTCGCCATCAAGGCCCCCATGTTCCCGGTGCACACGTGGCTGCCCGACGCGGCGCAGCAGGCCCCGCCGGCACGTCGACGCTGCTCGTCGGCGTGCTCGACAAGGTCGGCACGTTCGGCATGCTCACGCTGTGCCTGCCGCTGTTCCCCGCGGCCTCGCGCTGGGCGGCGCCCGTGATCATCGTGCTCGCGGTGGTGTCGATCCTGTACGGCGCGCTGCTCGCGATCGGCCAGAAGGACATGATGCGGCTGGTCGCGTACACCTCGGTGTCGCACTTCGGGTTCATCGTGCTGGGGATCTTCGCGTTCACGTCGACGTCGATCGCCGGCTCGTCGTTCTACATGGTCAACCACGGGCTCTCGACGGGTGCGCTGTTCCTGCTCGTCGGGTTCCTCGCGGCGCGGCGCGGGTCGCAGCAGATCGTCGACTTCGGCGGCCTGCAGAAGGTCGTGCCCGTGCTGGCCGGCCTGTTCCTGGTCGTCGGTCTGTCGGCGCTGTCCCTGCCGGGCCTGTCGACGTTCGTCAGCGAGTTCCTCGTCATCGTCGGCACGTACCCGCGCCACCCGGCGGCGGCGATCGTCGCGACGCTGGGCGTGGTGCTCGCCGCGATCTACGTGCTGTGGCTCTACCAGCGGGTGTTCACCGGGCCCGTCCGCCACGAGCTGGCGGACATGGCCGACGTCGGGGCACGCGAGCGGTGGGTGATCGGGCCGCTCGTGGCGCTGATGCTCGTCCTCGGGTTCGTCCCCGGCCCGGCCCTCGACCTGGTCCGGCCGCCGGCGCAGGAGAGCATCGCGCAGCTCGGCGTCGACGACGTCGAGCCCACGACCACCACCGCGACCCCCGCCGGTGCGGAAGGGAGTGACCAGTGAGCGGCTTCACCGCCCCCGAGATCGCCTGGGGGCCCACGGTCCCCGTGCTGGTCGTGCTGGTCGCGGCCGTCCTCGGCGTCGTCGTCGAGGCGTTCGTCCCCGCCGCGCGTCGTCGTCTCGTCCAGCTCGTGCTGACGCTGGCGGCGCTCGCCGGTGCCCTGCTCGCCGTCGCGGCTCTCTGGTCCGACGTCGAGCGCACGGGCGGGACGGACGTGCTGGGCGGCTCCCTCGTCGTCGACGGACCCACGCTCGTGCTGCAGGCGACGATCGCCCTGCTCGCGCTGCTCTCGACGCTGGTCTTCGCGGACCGCGTCGCCGGGGGCGAGGACGCGTTCGCGCCCGCCGCCGCCGCGGTGCCGGGCTCGGACTACGAGGAGCTCGCCCGCCGCAAGGGTCTGCGTCAGACCGAGGTGTACCCGCTCCTGCTGTTCGCCACCGGCGGGATGATGCTGTTCCCGGCCACGACCGACCTGCTGACGCTGTTCGTCGCGCTCGAGGTCCTGTCCCTGCCGCTGTACCTGCTGTCCGGGATGGGACGCCGCCGTCGCCTGCTGTCGCAGGAGGCGTCGATGAAGTACTTCCTGCTCGGGGCCTTCGTCTCGGCGATCATGCTGTTCGGCATCGCGCTGCTCTACGGCTACTCCGGCTCGTTGCGGTACGCCGACATCGCGGCCGCGACCGCGACGCCCAACGGGCTCGAGGGTCTGCTCGTCGTGGGTGCGCTGATGCTGCTCGCCGGGCTGTTCTTCAAGGTCGGCGCGGTCCCGTTCCACATGTGGACGCCCGACGTCTACCAGGGCGCGCCGACCCCGGTGACGGGCTTCATGGCCGCGTGCACCAAGGTCGCGGCGTTCGGTGCGCTGCTGCGTGTCGTCTACGGCATGCTGCCCGGCATGGCCTGGGACCTCGAGGTGGTCCTGTGGGTCGTCGCCATCCTCACGATGGTCGTCGGGACCGTCGCGGCGCTGGTCCAGACCGACGTCAAGCGGCTGCTGGCGTACTCCTCGATCGCGCACGCGGGCTTCGTCCTGACGGGCATCGTCGCCCTGCAGGACTCCGGCATCACCGCCGTGCTGTTCTACCTGCTGGCCTACGGCGCGGCCACCGTCGGCGCGTTCGGCCTCATCGCGCTCGTGCGCGAGCAGGGGACGGACGACGACGGCGCGCCCGTGGTCCTGGGGGAGGCCACGCGGCTGTCGCAGTGGGCCGGCCTGGGCCGGAGCCACCCCGTGGTCGCCGTCACGTTCACGCTGTTCCTGCTGTCCTTCGCCGGGATCCCGCTCACCGCGGGGTTCGTGGGCAAGTTCGCGGTGTTCTCGTCCGCGGTCGAGGGCGGGGCCTGGCAGCTCGCGCTGGTCGGCGTGCTCGCGTCGGCCGCCGCGGCGTTCTTCTACGTCCGGATCATCGTGCTGATGTTCTTCACCGAGTCGCACGACACGGACGACGCGGACGACGCCGACGGCACGGCCGTCGCGACCGGTGCGGACCGCGGTCCGCAGCGAGCCCCGGCAGCCCTGTCCGAGGTCGCCGTCGGGCCGGGCGCCGCTGCGGGGTCCGCGCCGGCCGCGGTCCTCGCCGCGGATGGTGAGCGGCCCGCCACGACGACGACGGTGGCGGCCGGCGAGGGCCTGACGGTGGTCGCCGTCGCCGTCTGCGCCATCCTCACGGTCGTCCTGGGCGTCGCGCCCTCCGCGGTGCTCGACACGATCGCCTCGGTGGCGGTGCTGCTGCCGTGACCTGCCCGCGGCCGGCGGCGGGCAGGAACCCGGATCACCCGGACATCCTCCGGTCCCGGGTCGGTCGTCCGGCCGCGGTGCGGATAGGTTCGTCCCGTGACGACCGCACTCGCCCTCCCGCTCCACGACGCCGCGCTCGCCGAGCGACTGACGGGACGGCTCCTGATCGTCGAGGAGCTGCTGCGCGACGCCGTCACGTACGCCGACCCGATCGCGCACGACGCGTCGAGCCACCTGGTCAACGCGGGGGGCAAGCGGCTGCGCCCGCTCCTGACCCTGCTGACGGCCGAGCTCGGGGACGGCGGCCGGCGCGAGGTGGTCGACGCGGCCACCGTCGTCGAGCTGACGCACCTCGCGACGCTGTACCACGACGACGTCATGGACTCCGCGCCGCTGCGCCGCGGTGCACCCTCCGCGCACGAGGTGTGGGGCAACTCGGTGGCGATCCTCACCGGTGACCTGCTGTTCGCGCGGGCGTCGTCGATCGTCTCCGGGCTGGGGCCGGAGGCCGTGCGCATCCAGGCCCAGACGTTCGAGCGGCTGTGCCTCGGCCAGCTGCACGAGACGGTCGGTCCGCGGCCCGACGAGGACCCCGTCGCGCACTACCTGCAGGTGCTGTCCGACAAGACGGCGTCGCTCATCGCGACCTCGGCGCGGTTCGGCGCCATGATGGCCGGCTGCCGACCCGCCGAGGTGCGCACCGTCACCCAGTTCGGCGAGACCATCGGGGTCGCCTTCCAGCTCGCCGACGACGTCATCGACCTCACCTCCGACGGGACGACGCTGGGCAAGACGCCCGGCACCGACCTGCGCGAGGGCGTCCCGACGCTGCCCGCGCTGCTGCTGCGCTCCCGTGCGGCGACGACGCCCGTGGGCTCGACCGACCGCGCCGCCGTCGCGCTGCTCGACTCCGACCTGTCGGACGACGCCGACCTGGCCGCCGCGGTCGCGGTGCTCCGCGAGCACGAGGTCGTCGCGCTCACGCGCCGGCGCGCCGTGGACCTCGCACGGCAGGCCGTCTCCGAGCTCGGCCCGCTGCCGTCCGGCCCGGTGAAGGACGCCCTCGTGGCGTTCGCCGACGCGCTGGTCGACCGGGCCTCGTGACCCGGGCGCGGTGATGGTCGCAGGCGTTCGGCTCCGGTCCGCCGTCGCCACGGACCAGGCGGCGCGCGAGACCAACGAGGACACGGCGTGGGCGCAGGACGGGCTGTTCGTCGTCGCCGACGGCATGGGCGGGCACGAGGCCGGCGAGGTCGCGTCGCGGCTCGCGGTCGACGTCGTCAGCACCCTGGCCGGGGTGGCCCCCTCGCTCGAGGACGTGACGCGCGTCGTGCAGGACGCGCACCGGCGGGTCCGCGAGCTGCCGGTCGAGGGGGAGCGGCGCCCCGGGACCACGCTCACGGGGGTGGTCGTGACCGAGCACGCGGGCGTGGCGTGCTGGCTCGTCCTCAACGTCGGCGACTCGCGCACGTACCGCATGGTCGGGGGCATGCTCGAGCAGCTCACCCGGGACCACTCCGAGGTGGCCGAGCTGGTGGAGCAGGGACTGGTGGCCGTGGAGGACGCACCGCGGCACCCCCGCCGGCACGTCGTGACGCGGGTGCTCGGCGGCGGGGCGTCGTGGGTCGACCCCGACCTGCGGATGTTCCCCGTGAGCGTGGGGGACCGGATGGTCGTGTGCTCCGACGGCCTGACGGACGTGCTGCCCGACGGTCGCGTCCAGGCGGTGCTCCGCGCCGAGCGGCACCCCCGCGCGGCGGCCGACCGCCTGGTCCGGGAGGCGCTGGCGGCGGGTGCGCAGGACAACGTGACGGTCGTCGTGGTGGACGCGGTCGCCGTCACCCCGATCGCAGGCGCGGGCGGGCGCGCCGACGTGGCACGATGACCGCGCACCCGACCCCGGAGGACCGCCCGTGAGCACCCGCGCCTCAGCTCCGCGCTGCGCATCGTGCGGCATGCCGCTCGCCCCCGACGCCGAGTCCTGCTCCGTCTGCGGGGCCCGTGTCCCGCTGATCGCGCGTCCCACCTCGGGTGAGGACGACGGGCCGGACGTCGACGAGCCGGCCGGCGCCGGGTCGGCGCTGCCGCCGCCGTCGGACCCCGTCGTCCGGCCGGGCGTCCCGGCCGCGACCCTCGCCGTCTCCGCGACGGACAGGCCGATGCCCGCGGCACCCGCCGCGCGCAGCACCGCCTTCGACGCCGCCGCGGCTGCCCGCGACGTGCGCGCGGCCGCCCGCCCGCAGCGCGCGGCTCCCCCGCGGGCTGCGGCCGCCGTGCCGCCGATCGGCACCCGCGTGCTGGCGTACGCGATCGACGTGCTCGTCGCGGCCGCGGCCGCCGGCATCGGTCTGCTCGTTGCGGGGGTGGTCGGCGGCGACGCGACCCTCGTGGCGGGTCTGATCGGGCTGGTCGTCGGGGTTGCGCAGGTCCTCGCCGAGGGGCTGCGCGGTGCGACGCTCGGCGCGTACCTGCTGGGTCTGCGCACCGTCGACGAGCGCACGGGTGCGTGGCCCGGTGTGCCGCGCGCGTTCCTGCGGCAGCTGCTGGTCGCCCTGGGCGTGATCGGGTGCGGCGTCGGCAACTGGGTCGTCGCCGCGTCGGGCGCGTGGGACTCCGGTCCGCGTCGCCGCGGCTGGCACGACAAGGCGTCGGGCACGGCGGTCGTGCAGGCGGGCGCCGCCCAGCCGCCGTCGGGGCGCCAAGGACGGGCGTCGGCGCCCAGCGGGCCGCGCGGCAGCGCGCGCCCGTGGACGCCGTCGGCCCCGTCGACCGGTCCGGGCGGGCCGGGCGGCGCACCCGTCACGGCGCCCGTGCCGGCGCCGCCGGTCGACGACAGCCTGTTCGCGCCGGGGGAGGCGTCGCGCGTCGCGCTGCCGCCCCCGCCGGCCTCCGTCGCGGCCGTGGTGGAGCCGCCCGCTCCGGACCTCGTCCCCGACGCCCCTGCCGGTCTCGGTGCTGCGCCTCGCGGGGCGCGCCCGGAGGCGGACCTGCTGCCGCCTCCGCCCGACGCGACGCGCTCCGACCGCCGGGCGGCCCGCCCGGGTGGTGCCGCGGTCCCGGCCGCAGCGCCGGCGTCGGACGAGGACCTGGCCGAGATCGAGCACACCCGCGTGCGGGACCCCGAGTCGTTGCGCCGTCGCACCGGCACGCTGGCGCTGCACTTCGACACCGGTGAGCGCGTGCGCGTCGTCGGACGCGGGCTGGTCGGGCGTGGCCCGCGGGCCGAGGACGGCGAGGACATCCTGCACGTCGTGGTGCTGAGCGACGCCGCGCGGTCGCTGTCGCGCGTGCACGTCGAGTTCGGGCCGCAGGGCGCGACGACGGCGCAGGACGCCGCGATCTGGGTGACCGACCGCGGGTCGACCAACGGCACGGTCGTCGTCGACCCGACGGGTGCCGCGCGGGTGCTGCCGGCCGGGGCGCGGGCCGTCGTGCGTGCGGGCTGGTCGTTGCGGCTGGGCGACCGCGAGGCGCGCGTCGAGGACGACTGACGGCGCGTCAGGCGTCGGAGGGGGGCGGCACCGGGCCCTCGGCCCCGGGCGCGGGCCTGCGGGAGTGCCGGAGCCCGTCGACGGTGAGCACGACGAGCGCGAGCCACACCAGCCCGAATCCCCACCACCGGGCGGGCGGCATCTCCTCGCCGGCGACGAGCACGCCGATGGCGAGGTGCAGCACGGGGGTGAGGTACTGCAGGAGCCCCACGGTCGACAGCGGCAGGCGACGCGCCGCGGAGTTGAAGAGCAGCAGCGGGACCGCGGTGACCACGCCGGTCCCGACGAGCGCGAGCCCGTGCCAGTCGGGCGCGAACGTCGCGGAGCCGGTCAGGTGCAGCCACCCGAGGTAGAGCACGGCGGCGGGTGCGAGGACGGCCGTCTCGGCGGCGAGGCCGGGCAGTGCGCCGACCCGTGACCCGAGGCGGCTCTTGAGGAGCCCGTAGGTGCCGAAGCTGCCTGCCAGGACCAGCGCGATCCACGGCAGGGTGCCGTAGGCGACGGTGAGCACGACGACCGCCGCGGCGCCGCAGCCGACCGCGACCCACTGCACGGTGCGCAGCCGCTCGCCGAGCACGAGCACGGCCAGCGCCACCGTCACGAGGGGGTTGACGAAGTAGCCGAGCGCCGCGTCGACGACGTGGCCGGTCAGGACGCCGTGCACGAACACGAGCCAGTTCACGGCGAGCAGGACGGCCGCGAGCGTGAGCGTGGCCAGGAGCCGGACGTCACGCAGGATCGCGACGAATGCCCCCCACGTCCGGGTGACCAGCAGCAGCACGAGGCAGAACAGCAGGGACCACACGACGCGGTGCGCGATGATCTCGACCGGGTCGGAGGGCGCGAGGAGCGGGAAGTACAGCGGCAGCGCGCCCCACAGGGCGTAGGCGCCGACCCCCGCGGCGAGGCCGGCGCGGGACCGGCGAGCGGCGGTATCCACCCCGCGACTGTAGGCGTCGCGCCGGACGGCACCCGCCGTCCCACATCGTGGGCTGTCCGTATCGTGGAGTGGACGTCGAGGGTCGGGGCGGTCGCGTCCTAGACTCGGGGTCGCACTGCTCTCGCACCGACGGCGAGGCGCACGGGTGCGGGGCCCTGCAGGACGCCCCGCCAGGCGTCCGCCGCGCGAGGGCTTCCCCCACCGGAAGGCAACCAGGTCCCGTGAGCACCCCGACCCTGCGCGTCGCGATCGTCGGCGCCGGTCCGGCCGGCATCTACGCGGCCGACATCCTGTCGAAGACCGACCTCGACGTCAGCATCGACCTGTTCGAGCGGCTCCCGGCGCCCTTCGGCCTGGTCCGGTACGGCGTGGCACCCGACCACCCGCGCATCAAGCAGATCATCGTCGCGCTGCACAAGGTGCTCGAGCGCGGGGACATCCGCCTGCTCGCCAACGTCGACTACGGCACCGACCTCAAGCTCGACGACCTTCGCACCTTCTACGACGCGGTGATCTTCTCCACCGGCTCGATCCGGGACGCGGCGCTCGCGATCCCCGGGATCGACCTCGACGGCTCCTACGGCGCGGCGGACTTCGTGTCCTGGTACGACGGCCACCCGGACGTGCCGCGCACGTGGCCGCTGGAGGCCACGCAGGTCGCCGTGCTCGGTGCCGGGAACGTCGCGCTCGACGTGGCCCGCATCCTGGCCAAGCACGCGGACGACCTGCTGCCCACCGAGGTCCCCGCCAACGTCTACGACCTGCTCAAGGCCAGCCCGGTCACGGACGTGCACGTCTTCGCCCGCCGCGGACCCGCCCAGGCCAAGTTCTCGCCGCTCGAGCTGCGTGAGCTCGGCCACGTGCCGGACGTCGACACGATCGTCTACCCGGAGGACTTCGAGTTCGACGAGGGCTCGATGGCGGCCATCCACTCGAGCAACCAGACCAAGCAGGTCGTCAAGACCCTCACCGACTGGACGCTCAAGGAGCCCGAGGACCTGACGGCCTCGCGCCGCATCCACCTGCACTTCCTGCACAAGCCGGTCGAGGTGCTGGGCGAGGACGGCAAGGTCGTCGGGCTGCGCACCGAGCGCACGGTGCTCAACGGTGACGGCAACGCCACGGGGACCGGCCAGACGCACGACTGGCCCGTCCAGGCGGTCTACCGCGCGGTCGGCTACTTCGGCTCGCCGCTGGTCGACATCCCGTTCGACGACGTCGCGGGCGTCATCCCCAACCGGGAGGGCCGCGTGATCGACGTCGACGGCCGGCACCTGGACGGCGTGTACGCGACGGGGTGGATCAAGCGCGGCCCGGTCGGCCTCATCGGTCACACCAAGTCCGACGCGTCGGAGACGATCCGGAACCTCGGCGAGGACGTCGCCGAGCGCGGCCAGGAGTTCTACACGGCCACCGAGCGGGAGCCGCAGGCGGTCCTCGACTTCCTCGTGCAGCGCGGCGCCGACGTCATCGAGTGGTCGGGGTGGCAGGTGCTCGACGCGTACGAGCGGTCGCTGGGGGAGCCCCACGGGCGTGAGCGCGTCAAGCTCGTGCCGCGTGACCACATGGTCGCGATCTCGCTGGGACGCGAGCTCCCGCAGGACTGAGCAGAGCACGCAGGACAGCACTACCCGCGGGGCCCCGGACGGCAGAGGCGTCCGGGGCCCCGCGTCCGTCACGCGTCCCTCACCCGGCCGTCGCACCGCCGCCGGGAACGCGTGCCCCGCGCCGGGCGTTGACCCCGGTGCGGAGGGCGGCACCTCGTCGTCCGCGGGGAGGACGAGGAACAGATGGGCCATCGGCACTACAACGGGTTGAAGACGGCGGCGCTGTTCGGCGCCATGTGGGCGGTGCTGCTCGGGGTCGGGTGGCTGATCGGCGGTGCGCGGTACCTCTGGGTGTTCGCAGGGCTGGGCGTGGCGATGACCGCCTACAGCTACTGGAACTCGGACAAGATCGCCATCCGCGCGATGCGCGCGCGCCCCGTCAGCGAGATCGAGCAGCCGACGATGTACCGCATCGTGCGCGAGCTCTCGACCGCCGCGCGCCAGCCGATGCCGCGCCTGTTCGTGTCCCCGACCATGGCGCCGAACGCCTTCGCGACCGGCCGTGACCCGAAGAACGCCGCGGTGTGCTGCACCGACGGCATCCTCGCGATCCTCGACGAGCGCGAGCTGCGCGGCGTCCTGGGGCACGAGCTCATGCACGTCTACAACCGCGACATCCTCACGTCCTCGGTCGCCGCCGCGGTCGCGGGCGTCATCACCTCGCTCGCCCAGCTCGCGCTGTTCTTCGGCGGTGGGGACCGTCGCGAGGGCGGCAACCCGGTCGCCGCCCTCCTCATGGTGTTCCTGGCGCCGGTGGCCGCCACGCTCGTCCAGCTCGCGATCTCCCGGACGCGGGAGTACGACGCGGACGAGGACGGCGCCCGGCTGACGGGTGACCCGCTCGCGCTGGCCTCCGCGCTGCGCAAGCTCGAGGCGGGGACCCGGGCGCGGCCGCTGCCGCAGGACCGCGAGCTCGTCGACGTCTCGCACCTCATGATCGCGAACCCGTTCCGCGGCGGCGGCCTGGGTCGTCTCTTCGCGACCCACCCGCCGATGCCGGACCGGATCGCCCGCCTGGAGGCCATGGCCGGCGGCGGGATCACGCGCTACTGACGCACCGGCTCAGGCCGCGACGGGCGCCCACCGGAAGGCGACACGCACCAGGCCGTGGTCGTTCGAGCCGTCGGCGCGGTGGTCCTGCGTGGCGAGGTGGTCGTTGGTGATGGTCAGCCCGTCGAAGAGCCACATGCGGCGCCGGCTGTTGTCGTAGAGCTGCTCGCTGACGAGCACGTGGTCGAGCGACTCCCGCAGGTCCTCGTGGACGTGCGTGTAGTACACGTCGCGGGTGTCGCGGTACTCCTGGAGGGTCTGCGCGGTGTACAGGCCTGTGTCGGTGCCGCCGCGCGAGTCGCCGACGAGGTAGCGCGGCTGGCCCGTGAGGATGTTGACGGTGTTGCTGTGCTGACCGTCGTTGACGTCGCCGAGGACGACGACGGGCGTGTCCGAGCGCTTCATGACGTCGGTGAGCAGGACGCGCAGGGCCGCGGCCTCCGCGGTGCGGCGGATCGTCGAGATGGCGGCGCCCAGCGCCTCGACGTGCGGGCGGAACGTGTCGGGGTCGGCCCGGAACCACGGCTCGCGCTCGACCCGCGTCGGCACCTTGGACTTCAGGTGCACCACGGCCACCTCCACCGGCGGGCGGTCCGTGCGCGGCGTCACGGCGAAGCGCAGCACCGGCCGCGAGAACCGCCGGATCCGCACGTCGATGTCGGGTGCCTGCGGGTCGTGGGTGTCGGACGCGTGCAGCCGCAGCGCGGGCGGGAAGTCGTCCACCCAGTGCGGGGTGCCGTGCAGCAGGCCGCGTCGCACGAGCGCGGCACAGGTGATCCGGCCGCCCGTCGCCTGGTCGGCCAGCACGTCGTAGTCGTCGTCGAGGCGGGCGCGCTCCAGGGCCGCGACGAGCGCGTCGCGGTGCCACAGCTCCTGCAGGCCGACGACGTCGGCCTGCAGGTCGCGCAGGCGGTCGGCGAGCCAGGCGATCTTGCGGGCGTACTCTCGCGCGGTCCACGGCTCCTGGCCGGGGTTCATCGCGCGCCCCGGCAGCTGCAGGTTGTACAGGTTGACGGTCGCGACGGTGAAGCGGTCCAACGACATGACGCCCTCCCGGGTGCCGGCCGCGTCGGTCGCGGGCCGGCACCGGTGAGGAGCGCGGACGACGCCGCGCCGATACGTCTACCGGTAGTTGACGAACTGCAGGGCCGCGTCCACGTCGGCGCCCTTGAGCAGCGCGATCACGGCCTGCAGGTCGTCGCGGCTCTTGGCCGTCACCCGCAGCTCGTCGCCCTGGATCTGCGTCTTGACGCCCTTGGGGGCCTCGTCGCGCACGATCTTGGCGAGCTTCTTGGCGATCTCGCTGCTCAGGCCCTCCTGGATCGTGCCGGCGAGGCGGTACTCCTTGCCGGACGGCTGGGGCTCGCTCTCACCGGTGTCGAGCGACTTCAGCGAGATGCCCCGCCGGATGAGCTTGGTCTGGAACACGTCGAGCACCGCGAGCACGCGCTCGGCGGAGTTGGCGACCATCAGGATGCTCTCGCCGCTCCACGCGATGGAGGCACCGACGCCCTTGAAGTCGTAGCGCTGCGCGATCTCCTTCGCGGCCTGGTTCAGGGCGTTGTCGACCTCCTGACGGTCGACCTTGCTGACGACGTCGAACGACGACTCGCTCGCCATGCTGCTCCCTCCGGGGCGACCCGACCGGGTCGCCCGACTGCGTCCGTCGGACGAGGGGTGTGCGGGACCGCGTGCCGCGTGCTGCGGGCGGTCGGTCACCGGCCGGACCGGTCGGTGTGCACGAGCCCCCTCTCGGAGTTGCTATCCTTCCATCCGCACGCCGCTCGCGCGGACGCGCCGCTCCCGTCGTCACGACGGGGACGACGCGCACGACGCGGGCACGCGTCCCCTGGCGGGTTACCCGAGTGGCCAAAGGGGGCTGACTGTAAATCAGCTGGCAACGCCTACGGGGGTTCGAATCCCTCACCCGCCACGCACCGAAGGGGCGTCCTCCACGGAGGACGCCCCTTCTGCACGCCCACGTCCCGCGAGTGCGGGGAAACACGTCGAGTGCGGGGGATACGACCCCCGCACTCGAGCCGTTTCCCCCGCACTCGCGGGAGGGGTGGGTGGGGTGGGGAGCGGTCAGCAGGTCCAGGCGCCTGTGGTGACCGAGACCGTGGTGCCCTCGTCGCGGGTGTCGAAGATGCCGGCGTCCTCCTCCGAGGCGAACGCGACGCCGACGCCGACCGGCTCCGCGTAGCCCGTGAGGCCGCCGAGCTGCTCCTGCGCACCGTCCTGGCAGCCGGGGGACCAGGTCTCGACCTCGTAGCCCTGCTCGGCGAGGCGGTCGATCTCGGTGGCGAGCGCGGGGTCGTCGACGGTCTCGGCGATCGCGGTCCACACGACCCAGAAGTCGCCGTCGGTGTCGGCGGGGGTGACGGCGGTGGGCCAGTCGGCGGCGGAGGGGTCGACGCCCTCGTCACCGCCGCTGCACGCGGCGGTCGAGAGCAGGGCGGCGACGGACAGCAGGACGGCGGCGGCGACGCGGCCGCGGTGACGGGGGGTGGGACGCATGGGCCGGATCGTGGCACGGCGCGTCGGGGACCGCGACGAGATGAAACGCTTCGGGAGCGGGCGCCCGGGCCTCGACGGCCGGCGGTCGGAGCCCTCGCAGGAGACGATTTCACGGGCACCCCGCAGCGCGTGTACTCTGGTCCGCGCTGCCCCGATAGCTCAGTCGGCAGAGCGTCTCCATGGTAAGGAGAAGGTCAAGGGTTCGATTCCCTTTCGGGGCTCTGTGGTGTGCCACGGGTCGGTCGTCCTCGGACGATCGGCCCGGGCGACCGCTGTGGCGGGATAGCTCAGGTGGTTAGAGCACACGGCTCATAATCGTGGTGTCGCGGGTTCGAATCCCGCTCCCGCTACCACGTCCGGCGAAACATCCGTCCCAGCAGCACGCGTCGGCCGGCGCGCGCCAGGAGAAGAACGCAGCCCCCGCGGGGCGCGAGAGGTGACACAGACATGGCCAGCAAGAGCGCGGACGTCCGCCCGAAGATCACACTCGCCTGCACGGAGTGCAAGGAGCGGAACTACATCACCAAGAAGAACCGGCGGAACAACCCCGACCGGCTCGAGATGAAGAAGTACTGCCCGCGGGACAACAAGCACACGGTGCACCGCGAGACCCGCTGACGCGGTCAGCTCGTCACCGACGGACCCGCTGACGTGCCGGTCGACATCACCTTCGCCGGGCGGGCCTACCCGCCCGGCGACGTGTACGTGGTCTCCCGCGAGAAGCTGCGCGAGTTCGCCGAGGCGACGGGTGCCACGCACCCCGCGCACACGGACGTCGACGCGGCACGTGCGCTCGGCCACCCCGACGTGGTCGCGCCGCCGACGTTCGCCGTCGTCGTCGCCCAGCGCACCGAGGCGCAGTACGTCCAGGACCCGGCAGCCGGCATCGACTTCAGCCGTGTCGTGCACGCCGACGAGCGGTTCACGCACCACCGGCCCATCCACGCCGGTGACCGCCTGCGCACCGCGCTGCACGTCGACGCGGTCACGCAGCGTGCCGGGCTGTCGATGGTCACGACCCGGTGCGAGATCGCGGACGAGGACGGCACGCCCGTCGCGACGGTCCTGTCGATGCTCGCCGTGCGGCCGGAGGAGGACGCGTGAGCGCCCCCGCCGACCGTCCGGTGCTCGCCGACCGTCCCGTGCTCGCGGACCTCGCGGTCGGCCAGGAGGTCGCCCGCCGCACGATCACGGTCGACCGGGCACGCCTGGTGCGGTACGCCGGGGCGTCCGGCGACTTCAACCCCATCCACTGGAACGAGCGCGTCGCGACGTCGGTGGGCCTGCCTGGCGTCATCGCGCACGGCATGTGGACGATGGGCGCGGTCGCAGCGGTCGTCGTCGACTGGGCGGGTGACCCGGGCGCGGTCGTGGACTACCAGACCCGCTTCACGCGCCCCGTCCCCGTGCCCGACCCCGGGGAGGCGTCCGTGGACGTCGTCGCGGTCGTCGGTGCGCTCGACACCGACGCGCGGACCGCGCGCATCGACCTGACGGTGAGCGTCGAGGGTGCGCGCGTGCTGGGCAAGGCGCACGCGGTCGTCCGCCTCGGCTGAGCCGAACCCTCGGCTGAGCCGACCTTCGGCCGAGCCGACGTTGGGCCGGGTCCGAGCGCTCAGGCGTGCGGCGGGCCGGTCGTCGTCCCCACGCGCAGCTGCACCGGCAGGACCCGCGGTTCCGGCATGCGGCCGGCGAGCAGCTCCGCGACGGCCTCGCCGATGGCGGCGCCCTTCTCGGCGAGCGGCTGGGCGACGGTCGTCAGGACGTCGGGTGCGAGCCACGGCAGGTCCAGGCCGTCGAAGCCGGCGACGGACACGTCCTGCGGCACCCGCAGGCCCAGCTCGCGGGCGGCGAGCACGACGCCGGACGCGAGCAGGTCGGACTGGCACACGATCGCCGTGGGACGGTCGGCGCCCTGCAGCAGCACCCGGCCCGCCGCGGCGCCGTTCTCCACCAGCGACGCCGGGGTCTCGTACACGACCGTGGGCGTCACCCCGGCGTCGGTGACGCCGGCCAGGCGTCGCCGGGTGATCTCCCACGAGATGGCGGCGATGCGCGCCGGGTCGGCGGCGCCCTCGCCCCGGTCCCGGTCGAACGGCAGGGTGACGGTCGCGATGCGGGTGTGGCCCAGGTCGAGGAGGTACCGGGTGAGCTCCGTCATGCCGCCGTGGTCGTCGATGCCGATCGCCGCGACGTCGGGCTGCGGTGTGCCCTCGACGAGCACCGCGGGGGTGTTGCGGCGCCGCAGCATCTCCAGGACGGGGTCGTCGGTGGTGCCTCCCCACATCTGCACGGCGACGTCCATCGCGGCGGTGCCGAGCAGCGGGTCGACGGCGGGCTGGGTCGAGTCGTCGGGCCCGGGGACCAGCAGGACGCCCAGGCCGAGCGGGCCGAGCGTCGTGGTGAGCCCGTCGAGCACCTGCACGGCCACCGGGTCGCGGAACGCGCGGCGCAGCGCGTCGCCCATGATCACGCCGACGATGCCGGACCGGCCGCGGCGCAGCTGTCGCCCGAGCGGGTTGGGACCGGCGTAGCTCAGCGCGCGGGCGGCGTCCAGCACCCGGGTCCGGGTGGCGTCGGCGATGGGTCCGGAGCCGGAGAACGCGAGCGACGCGGTCGACACGGACACACCTGCGCTCGCAGCGACGTCGGCGAGGGTGGTGCGCTGCGCGGACAGGGCAGTACCTCCGGGGCCGGCGGCGTGGGCGGGGGGTGGCGTCGCGGATCGGTTTGACGTCGCCGCCAGCGTACCCGCACAATCATCGGCAGATATCGAATCGATTCGACCCCGAGATGAGGCAGCATGAGCAGCGTGGACGTCCGTCACGCGCCAGGCGCGCGCGAGGTCCGGCTCGCCTCGGCCGCCGTGTTCGCGGTCTTCCTTCTCTCGGGCGTGAACTTCGCCTCCTGGGCGGCCCGGCTGCCGGCCGTGCGGGACGCGCTCGACCTGACCCCGAGCGCATGGGCGTGCTGCTGCTCATCGGCGCCTTCGGGTCGTTGTTCTCGCTGCCGCTGTCCGGCATGGTCGTCGAGCGGCTCGGCGCGCGTCGGACCGTGCTCGGCTTCGCGATCCTCAACGCGCTCGGCTTCGCGTCCGCCGCGCTCGGTGTCGCTGCAGGCCAGGTCGTGCTGGTCGGCGCGGGCCTGGTGCTCGCCGGGATCGGCGCCGGCGTGTGGGACGCCGCGATGAACATCGAGGGCGCGGTCGTGGAGCAGCGGCTCGGTCGCACGATCATGCCGCGGTTCCACGCCGGATTCTCGTTCGGCACCATGGCCGCCGCCGGGGTCGCCGCGGGCGCCGCCGCCCTGCACGTCCCCGTGCAGGTGCACCTGCCCGTGGTGGTCGCCCTGTCGTCCGTCGCCGTCGCGGTGGCCGTGCGATCCTTCCTCGCGGAGCCCGAGCCGCACCGCGCGCCGCACGACGCCGACCCGCACGACGCCGACCGGCACGACGCCGACCGCACGGCCACGCCGTCCGCCGCACGTCGCGGCGCGCACGCGGCGCTCGGCGCCTGGCTCGAGCCGCGGACGCTGCTCATCGGCCTGGTCGTGCTCTCGGCCGCGCTCACCGAGGGCGCCGCGAACGACTGGGTGAGCCTGGCGGTGGTCGACGGCTTCGGCACGGGGCACGCGACCGGTGCCATCGGCTTCGGGCTGTTCGTCACCGCGATGACCGCGATGCGGCTCTTCGGCACCCCGCTGCTCGACCGGTACGGCCGCGTGGCGGTGCTGCGCCTGTGCGCCGGTCTGGCGGCCGTCGGGTTGCTGGTGTTCGGCCTCGCCGACCAGCTGTGGCTCGCCCTCGTCGGCGTCGCTGCCTGGGGCATGGGCGCCGCGCTCGGCTTCCCCGTCGGCATGAGCGCCGCGGCCGACGACCCGCTGCGCGCCGCGCCGCGCGTCGCCGTCGTGTCGACCATCGGCTACTCCGCGTTCCTGGCCGGCCCGCCGCTGCTGGGCCTGCTCGCCGAGCACGTCGGCTACCGGCACGCGCTGCTGGCGATCCTCGTGCCCGTCGTGCTGGGGCTGCTGGTGATGTCCGCCGTGCGCCCCCTGCCGCGGACGGGCGCCCCCGCGGGCGCACCGCTCCCCGCGGACTAGCCTGGACGCGTGGAGCTCGACACCTGCGCCCTGTCCGGCCCGGCACCCGAGCCGGCGTACCCGGCGGTCCCGACGCACCCCGGCACGCCCACCCTCGCGGACCTCACGACGCTGCGCGTGGGCGGGCCCGTCGGCCGGTACGTCGAGGCGACGTCCGAGCACGAGCTGGTCGAGGTCGTGCGTGCGGCCGACGCCGCGGGCGAACCGCTCCTCGTGCTGGGAGGCGGGTCGAACGTGCTCGCGGCGGACGCGGGGTTCGACGGCGTGGTCGTCCGCGACGTGCGCGGCGGCGTGGCGGTCCCCGACGCGTCCGCGTGCGCCGGAGTCACGCTGACGGTGCCGGCGGGCACCGTGTGGGACGACGTCGTCGCGTACGCGGTGGCCCACGAGCTCGTCGGCGTCGAGGCGCTGTCCGGCATCCCGGGCTCGACGGGTGCGACGCCCGTGCAGAACGTCGGCGCCTACGGGCAGGAGGTCGCGCAGACCGTCGCGCAGGTGCGGGTGTGGGACCGGGGGCGCGGCCGGGTGCGCACGCTGCCGTACGTCTCCCTCGGGTTCGGCTACCGCACGTCGACGCTCAAGCGCTCGATGCGGCCGGACCCGGCCGACCCGGCGGCCCCGTGGGGCCCGACGCCCCGCTACGTCGTCCTCGACGTGACGTTCCAGGTCAAGGAGGGCTCGCTGTCGTCGCCCGTGGCCTACCCGGAGCTCGCGCGCACGCTCGACGTCGCCGTGGGGGAGCGCGCCCCGCTGGCGGACGTGCGGGCCGCGGTGCTCCAGCTGCGCGGACGCAAGGGCATGGTGCTGGACGCCGCCGACCACGACACGTGGAGCGCGGGCTCGTTCTTCACCAACCCGGTGGTCGCGGCGGCTGCGGCCGACGCGCTGCCCGCCGACGCCCCCCGCTGGCCGATGCCGGACGGCGCCACCAAGACGAGCGCCGCGTGGCTCATCGAGCACGCGGGCTTCGGCCGGGGTCACGGTGCGCCCGGCCCGGCGACGCTGTCGACGAAGCACACGCTCGCGTTGACCAACCGCGGCGACGCGCGCGCCGAGGACCTGCTGGAGCTGGCCCGCGCGGTCCGTGACGGCGTGCGCGACCGTTTCGGCGTCGTGCTCGAGGCGGAGCCGGTCCTCGTCGGCGCCACCCTGTAGCGGCCGGGCGCGCGAGGCTACCCCTCGCCGCCCGCGGGGCGCATCGGCCGCGCGACGGGCACGGGTGCCGTCCTGCGACCGATGCCCCGCGCCCCCCGGCCCGCCAGGGTGGAGGTGCGTCGACGGTCGGGCACCGAGCCCGGCGGGCGCACGTGCAGGGTGCACCCATGAGAAGACGACCGTCCCGTCATGCCGTCGCCGCGACCGCCGTCGCGGCGTGCCTGGCGCTGACCGCCACCACGCTGACCGCCACCGGCGCGAGCGCCGAGGGGCGCGGCCCCGGGCACCCCGGCCACGGGGGCCACGACCGCACGAGCCGCGTCGAGGCGGCGCGGGTCGACCGCGTCCCGACGCCCGACCCGCACTGGGCGGACTGCTCGGAGGCCGCCGGCACCACCGCCGAGTGCGGCACCGTCGACCTCCCGCTCGACTACGACCACCCGCGCCGCGGCACGACGCGGGTCGCGCTGCTGCGGATCCCCGCGACCGACCCGCAGGCGCGGATCGGCACGCTCTTCCTCAACCCCGGCGGTCCCGGCGGGTCCGGGGTCGACATGGCGGCGGACGCGCCCGCGTTCCTCCCGCCGGAGGTGCTGGCGCGGTTCGACGTCGTCGGTTTCGACCCCCGCGGCGTGGGCTACTCCGCGAGCATCCGCTGCTTCGCCGACGCCCAGGCGCAGTCGGACGCGCTCGGGGGGATGTTCGTCGCCTTCCCGACGACCGAGGAGGAGACGTCCGCGTACCTCACCTCGGCGGACGCGCTCGGCCGGGCCTGCTCGACGACGGGTGCACCGCTCAGCGCGTCGATGTCCACGGCCGAGGTGGCGCGGGACCTGGACGTGCTGCGCCGCGCCGCCGGTGACGAGCGGCTCAGCTACCTCGGCTTCTCCTACGGCAGCGTGCTGGGCCAGGTGTACGCGAACCTGTTCCCGGACCGGTTCCGGGCCCTGGCGATCGACGGCGTGGTCGACCCGTGGGCGTGGGCGGGGACCAGGCGCACGGAGGGAACCCCGTGACGGACCGGATCGGGTCCGGCGCGGCCGGTTGGCGCGCGATGCAGGAGGTGCTCGACCGGTGCGAGGCGGCCGGTCCCGACGTCTGCCGGACGGCGGGGCTGGGGGCGCCGCGTGCGGTCTGGGCCCAGGTGACCGACGGTCTGCGCGCCGCCCCGGCGCCCCTGATCGACCCCGAGAGCGGGACCCTCCTCGGCGTGCTGACGTGGCCGGACGTGCTCTCGGTGGTGCTCGGCGAGCTCTACTCGCCCGTCGGCGCGGCCCGGGTCGACGTGGTCGTCTGGGCGGTCCACCAGCTCCAGCTGCCCGACACGCCCGAGAACGCGCCGTCGCGGGCGCAGGCCTCGCGCGAGCTCCTCGCCCTGTTCGACGTGCCGCCCGAGGTCGCGGCCGAGGCCGAGCGCCGGTTCCTCGCCCTGTCCGCGGTCTTCGGCCGGGACACGTCGTACGAGAACGGGTTCGAGTCGTTCTCCGGTGTCGTGTGCGCCGATGCGCGCGGGCCGCGTCGCGGGGAGGCGTGGATCGGTGCCGCCCAGGCCTCGGAGGCCGTCGCCCCCGGGTTCGGGCCGCGGTGGACGTGGGGGTCGCCGCAGTGCGCGACGCGCTCCTGGACCGCACAGGACGAGGACGTGTACCGCGGACCGTTCGACGCGCGGACCGTCGCACCCGTCCTGGTCGTCGGCAACCTCTGGGACCCGGCCACGCCGTACGAGGGCGCGCTGGCTGCGGCCAGGGAGCTGCCGAACAGCCGGCTGCTGTCGTCGGACAGCTGGGGCCACGTCGCGTTCGGCACGTCCGCCTGCGCGACCGACACCGTGGGCCGGTACCTGCTGACCGGTGAGGTCCCGGCGGAGGGAACGACGTGCGTCGGCGACGCGCAGCCGTTCGTCGAGCAGCCGCAGTCCCGCACCGCGCAGACCCCGCGCATGCTGCCGCCGGTCGTCCCGCCGGTCCCGGGCGCGACGCCGCGCGCGTCGTGACGCCGCGGCTCGGAGGCTGACGCGGTGGGGCCCGGCGGTGCGCCGGGCCCCACCGCGGTCCGGGTCGGGGTCCGTCGGGGGGCCGGCGGGCCGTCAGGCCGCGGCAGGCTCCGCCGCGAGCCACGCGTCCACCCCGGCCAGCAGACGCGCACGCGTCGCCGGTGACGCCGCGCTCGCGGTCACGGACGCCCGGGCAAGATCCGCGAGCTCCGCGTCCGTGAAACCGAGGTCCTCCCGCGCGATGCGGTACTGGTCGACCAGACGGGACCGGAACAGCAGCGGGTCGTCCGCGCCGAGCGCGAGGCGCGCACCCGCGTCGACCAGGGCGCGCAGCGGCACGTCCGCCGGCCCGGCGTACACGCCGAGCGACACGTTCGACGCCGGGCACACCTCGAGCGGGACGTCGCGCTCGACGACCCGGTCCAGCACGCGCGGGTCCTCGCCGCAGCGCACGCCGTGCCCCAGGCGGTCGGGCTGCAGGTGGTCGAGGACCTCCTCGACGTGCGCGGGTCCCAGCAGCTCCCCGCCGTGCGGCACGCTCAGCAGCCCGGCCTGCCGCGCGATCGCGAACGCCCCGGCGAAGTCGGCGGTCGTGCCGCGCCGCTCGTCGTTCGAGAGGCCGAACCCGACGACCTGCCCCGGCCCGTCGCCGGCGTGCCGGGCGGCGAGCCGGGCGAGCGTCCGCGCGTCCAGGGGGTGCCGCATGCGCGACGCGGCGACGACGACGCCGATCTCGACGCCCGTGGCCGCCTGCGCGGTGCGCGCCTCGTCCAGGACGATCTCGAGCGCGGGCGTCAGACCACCGACGAACGGCGCGTACGAGGTGGGGTCCACCTGGATCTCCAGGCGCCCCGACCCCTCGGCGGCGTCGTCGGCAGCGGCCTCCGCGACGATGCGCCGCATGTCCGCCTCGGAGCGCACGCACGCGCGCGCCGCGTCGTACAGCCGCTGGAAGCGGAACCAGCCGCGCTCGCCCGCGGGCACCCGCAGGGGATCGTCGTCGAGCAGCACCGAGGGCAGCCGGATGCGGTGCTGCTCCGCCAGCTCGGCGAGCGTCGCTACCCGCATCGAGCCCGTGAAGTGCAGGTGCAGGTGTGCCTTGGGGCAGCAGGCTCAGGTCGCGCATCGGGGCCAGTGTGCCAGGCGCGTGCGTCGGGCTCGTGTCACGCGGGCGCGTCCACCAGGCGGTAGCCGACGCCGCGGATCGTGTCGAAGTGCTCCGCGCCGAGCTTGCGCCGCAGGTACCGCACGTACACGTCGACGACGTTCGAGCCCGGGTCGAAGTCGTAGCCCCACACCTCGGACAGCAGCCGCTCGCGCGTCAGCACGTCCCCGGGGTTGCGCATGAAGGTCTCCGCGAGCGCGAACTCCCGCGCCGACAGGTCGACCTCGACCTCGTCGACCTTCATGCGCCGCGTGCGCAGGTCGAGCTGCAGCCGCCCGTGCACCAGCACGTTGCCGCGTGCGGCGGTCGCCGCCGGCTGGCTGCGCAGCCGCAGCCGGATGCGGGCCAGCAGCTCCTCGAAGCGGAACGGCTTGGCCATGTAGTCGTCGGCGCCGGACTCCAGGCCCGTGACCGTGTCGGTCACGGACGAGCGTGCCGTCAGGACGATCACGGGCAGCTCGTAGCCCTCGGCGCGCAGGAACCGCAGCACGTCGAAGCCGTCCATGTCGCCCAGGCCCAGGTCGAGCACGAGCAGGTCGACACCACCGGTCTCGACGCGCTCGAGCGCCGCCTCACCGGTCAGGACGGCGGTCGCCTCGTACCCGTGGGCGCGCAGGCCCTTGGCGACGAAGGCGGCGATGCGCTCCTCGTCCTCGGCGATCAGGATGTGCGTCATCTGCGGGGCTCCACGAGCTCGAGGGACTCGGACTCGCCGTCGACGAGGCCGACGGCGGGCAGGTCGAGGACGAAACCGACGCCGGGACCGGCGCCGGGCGGGGGATGCTCGAGGAACACGCGTCCCCCGTGCGCGGCCGCGATGGCCGCGACGATCGGCAGGCCGAGGCCCGCACCGTGCTGGACGCGGTCGGCCTGCCCGCGGTGGAAGCGCTCGAAGATCCGCGTCTCCTCGTCGCGTGGCACGCCCGGGCCCTCGTCGCGCACCCAGACGAGCAGGCGGCCGGCGGACACCTCGCTGCCCAGGCGCACGGTCGACCCCGGAGCCGAGAAGCGCACCGCGTTGGCCAGCAGCTGCAGCCAGGCCTGCGTGACGCGCTGCGCGTCGACGTCCGCCATGACGTCCGCGCGCGACACGACGACGAACCGGCGCTCGCCCAGCCCGCGGGCCTTCTCCAGCACGTCGTCGGTGAGGCGTCCGACGTCGACGGGCGCCCGCCGCACGAAGTCGGGGCGGTCGGCCGTCGCGAGCGTCACGAGGTCGTCGACCAGGCGCTGCATGCGGTCCAGCTCGTCGAGCGCGAGGGACTGCGTCGCGCGCACGTCGGACTCGTCGCCCGGGTCGAGCAGCTCGAGGTGGCCGCGCACGATCGTCAGGGGGGTGCGCAGCTCGTGGCCCACGTCGTCCAGCAGCTCGCGCTGCGACCCGAAGGCGCCCTCGAGACGCGCGAGCATGGAGTTCACGGAGGCCGCGAGGTCGGACAGGTCGTCCTTGCCGCGGACGGCGATGCGCTCGGAGAGGTCCGACTCGGTGACGCGGCGCACGGTGTCGCGCAGCACCCGGACGGGGCGCAGCATCCGCCCGACGACGAACCACGCCACGAGCGACGTCACCGCCAGCGCCACCAGCCCCACCAGGGAGTAGGTGGCGAAGATCCGCCACACGCCCGCGTTCTGCGCGGTCCGGTCGGAGGCGACGACGAACATGCCCGCGACGCCGGGATCGGCCTCGAGGCTCACCGGGACGGCGACGAGGCGGTACTCGGTCACGGACGTGCGCACCGTGCGCGGGACGTCGGAGAGCGGGTCGTCGGGCGTGAGCCCGCCGAGCCACGCCATGAGCTCCTCGTCGGTGTCCAGGCGGATCGCGCGCGTCTCGTCCGCAGGCCGCAGGTCGAACGTGCCGTCGATCATCGAGAGCATGCCCTCGTGCTCGGCCGGCACGCGCGCCTCGACCGCCTCGCGCAGCATCGCCTGCACGGAGGTCCACGGGCCGCGCGACCCGTCGGGCTGCACCTGACCCTCCGCCTGGGTGCTGCGCAACGCGGTGACGGCGCGGCTCAGCGAGTCGTCGATGCGGGCGTCGGTCGCGCGCAGCTGCAGCGCGAGCCCAGTGACCCCGGCCACCGTCATCGCCGCCGCGGTCAGCGCGACCACGGCCGTCATGAGCCGGCCCCGGACGGTGACGCGCGAGGTCGTGGCCCGCGGCGCCTCGGAGGGCACGCCGAGCGCCCGTCCCGACGCCGGCCCGTTCCGCATGCGCTCAGTATGGTCGGGCGCCCGGTGCGGGGAGTAGGTGCGTCCGCGCGCCGGTCTGCGGGTCGGCGCGTCACGCGCCGGGCAGGATCCCGCGCTCGATCGCGACGGTGACGGCGCGGGTGCGGTCGTCGACGCCGAGCTTGGCGAACGCCCGCAGCAGGTGCGTCTTCACGGTCGCCTCGGTGATGAACAGCTCGCGACCCACCGCGGCGTTGGACAGCCCCCGCGCGACGCCCGCGAGGACCTGTCGCTCGCGGGGTGTGAGGCGGTCGCCACCGTCGCCGCGCACCTGCTGCACGAGCCGGCGGGCCACCGACGGCGACAGCGCCGACTCACCACGTGCGGCGGCGCGCACCCCTGCGACGAGCTGGTCGCGCGGCGTGTCCTTGAGCAGGTAGCCGGTCGCACCCGCCTCGACCGCCCGCAGGATGTCGGTGTCCGTCTCGTACGTCGTCAGGACCAGCACGTGCACGCCCGGCACCTCCGCGACGATGCGGGCCGTCGCGTCCGCGCCGTCGGTGCCCGGCATCCGCAGGTCCATGAGGACGAGGTCGGGGCGCAGCGCCGCGGCGAGCGCGACGGCCTGCTCCCCGTCGCCGGCCTCCCCGACGACCTCGAGGTCCGGCTCGAGGTCGAGCAGGGCCACGATCCCCGCCCGGACGACCGGGTGGTCGTCGGCGACGACGACGCGCACGGTCACGACGCCTCCCCGTCGGTGGCGGTGGGGCGCGTCGCAGCGGCGTCCACGGCGGCCGGTACCCGGACCCGCACCCGCGTGCCTCCGCCCGGCATCCCCACCACGTCGAGCGCACCCCCTGCGGCGTCGGCGCGGGCCCGCATGCCGCGCAGCCCGTTGCCCTCCGGTGTGCCGGGCCGCAGCCCGCCGCCGTCGTCGGCGACCTCGAGCACGACCTCGTCGCCGGACCGCGTCAGGCGCAACGTGACCTGCGACGCGCCCGCGTGCCGGCGGACGTTCGCCAGGGACTCCTGCGCGACCCGCAGCAGCACGAGCTGCGCATCGCGTCCGGTCACGTCGTCCGCGGCCGCGGCGACGACCTCCACGTGCGTCCCGGTCTCCGCCCCGAACCGCGCCGCCAGGCGCGCCAGGGCGTCGGCCAGGGTGCCGTCCTGCAGGTCGGGCGGGGCGAACGCCGCGACGAGCGCACGCGCCTCCGCCAGGTTGTCCCGCGCGACGTCCTCGATGTGCGCCAGCCGCGCGGCCGCGCGGTCGGCGTGCCCGCGCTCGAGCTCGACCGTCGCGGTCTGCGCGAGCATCACGACCGACGTGAACCCCTGGGCGAGCGTGTCGTGGATCTCCGCGGCCAGCCGTTCCCGCTCGGCGACGACGCCGGCCTCGTGGTGGGAGGCCGCGAGCGCGTCCTGCGCGGCGCTCAGCTCCTCGAGCAGGGAGGCGCGCACCTCGCTCTGCTCGGCGACCTGCGTGATCCACAGCCCGAGGACCACGGCGAAGAGCAGCGCGGCGCCGTACTCCGCGGCGATCTCCGCGATCTGCGGGCCCCTCGCCTGCACGCGCAGGACCGCGCCGGTCGTGATGGCCACCGTCAGCACCGTCGCCCACACGACGCCCGCGACGCGGGTGCGGGCGAAGAACCAGATCTGCGTGAAGGCGAGGAAGAGCAGGACCGAGCCGATGTCGCCGTTCACGACCTGCACGACCACGACGACGACCAGGACCACGAGGTACGCGTCCACGAGCCGGGCGCTGCCGCGCTGCGCGCCGCGCCGCCCGACCAGGGCGTACGCGAGCGTCAGCACCACCATCGTGGTCGCCGGCACCAGCGCCTCGGCGAGGTCGTCGGCCTGCGTCAGCACCGCGATCAGGTACACCGTCGACATCCCGACGAACACCAGGTCGTACATCAGCAGCGTGCGCAGCCAGAACCCGTGCCGGTCCACGGTCGCGCGCCCGGGGGGCGCGGCGGCGGCGGTGCTCATGCCCGCGACTCTGCCACGGTCCCGGCCGACCGGTCGACGCGCGTCACCCGTCGTCCCGGCGCCGCCAGCGGAAGGTCCGCACGCCCACCACGAGCCCCACGACCAGCCACGCCGCGAGCACGGCGGCCGTCGCCCCGTGCTGCCAGGAGCCCGACGGCTCCAGCACCGCCGCCTCGTCGGGGAGGAAGACCGAGCGCATGCCCTGGGCCATCCACTTCAGCGGGAAGACCGACGCCAGCTGCTGCATCCACGTCGGCAGCTGGTCGAACTGGAAGAACACGCCGGAGACGAACTGCAGGACCAGCACCACCGGGATCACGACCGGGCTGGCCGACCGGCCCGTGCGCGGGACCGAGGAGTACGCCACGCCGCACACCGATCCGGCGGCCGTGCCGAGCACGAAGACCCAGGCGAACGTCGCCCAGCGGCCGGGTTCCGTCGGCAGGGGGACGTCGAACACCAGGGCCGCGACCGCGAGCAGCAGCGCGGTCTGCACGCCCGCCGTGACGAGCACCTGCCCCGTCTTGCCCAGGAAGTACGCCGTGGGGGGCAGCGGTGTCGACCGCAGCCGCTTGAGGGTGCCGTCGTCGCGCTCGGCCGCGATCGCGATCGCCAGGTTCTGGAAGCTCGAGAGCATGACGCCCGTGGCGACCATGCCGGGCAGGAAGTACTGCGGGAAGTAGACGCCGGACCCGGCCAGCACCTCCTCGTCCGCCCCGAACACCGTCGCGAAGATCGCGAGCATGAGGATCGGGTAGGCGAAGACGAACACGACCGAGTCGCGCTCGCGGAAGAACCCCGGACCTCGTACCGGGTGCGGGACCAGGCAAGGCGGGCCGGGCCCGGCAGCGCCGTCGTCGTGCGTCGTGCGGAGCGCGTCGTGCGCGTGCCGTCGGTGGTGCCGGTCGTCGTGGTCATCGTGCCGCCTCCTCGTGTGTCGCAGCCGTGCCCGTCGCCGCGTCCGTCGCGGCCTCGCCGATCAGCCCCAGGTACACGTCCTCCAGCGTGGGCCGCAGCACCTGCAGCCCGGGGACCTCCCCGTCGGGCCGGCCGACCTGTGCGGCGAGGCGCGCGACGAGCGCCGTAGGGGTGTCCGTCGCCTCCTCGTGGCCGACGCCGTCGACCGTCCAGCGCACACGGGCCCGTCGCGCCCGTCGTCCTCCCAGGTCCGCCGGCGCGCCCTCGGCCACGACGCGTCCGCGCGCCACGACGACCACGCGGTCCGCCAGCCGCTCGGCCTCCTCGAGGTAGTGCGTCGTCAGCAGGATCGTCGTGCCCGTGTCCCGCAGGGACTCCACGAGGTCCCAGAAGTCGTGGCGCGCCTGCGGGTCGAACCCCGTGGTCGGCTCGTCGAGGAACAGCAGCTCGGGGTCGCCGACGACGCCGAGTGCGACGTCGAGCCGGCGCCGCTGCCCGCCGGACAGCGCACGCGTGCGGGTCGACACCTTCTCCCGCAGGCCCACCGCGTCGATCACGGCGTCAGGGTCCCGGGGCGCGGGGTAGAAGCCCGCGACGTGCCGCACGATCTCCCCGACCGTCACCTCGGCGAGGTCCTGGTTGTCCTGCAGCACCACGCCGAGCCGGGACCGCCAGGCCCGTCCGCCGCGCGCGGGATCCTCACCGAGCACGCGCACGTGCCC